>NZ_JAQGKL010000098.1 GCF_028290105.1 Methylobacterium sp. | reverse complement strand
CCCGCGAGGCGAGTTCGACGGGGTGACCGAGGGCGAAAGCCATCCGGCGCACGATGGACAGGCCGAGCCCCAGCCCCGGCTCGCCGCCCTCCCCTTCCGCGCCGCCCCGGAAGAACTCCTCGAAGACGAGGTCGCGCTCGGCCTCGGCGATGCCGCAGCCGGTGTCGATCACCTCGATGCGGCAGGCGCCCCCGCGCCGGCGCCCCGCCACCAGCACGCCGCCCCGGCTCGTGTAGCGGATCGCATTCGAGACGAGGTTCTGCACGATGCGCTGGAGCAGCATCGGGTCGCTCGCCACCACCAGCCCGGGACCGCGCACGCTCAGGCGCAAGCCCTTGCGCTCGGCCAGCGGCCGGACGCTCGCGGCGATCCCGTCCAGCAGGTCCGTGAGCGCCACCGGCTTGATCGCCGGGCGGACGACGCCGGCATCGAGTTTCGAGATGTCGAGAAGGGTCTTGATCAGGTCCTCGATGATCTGGAGCCCACGCTCGATCTGCCCCGAGATCGTCCCCGCCTCCGGCCCCAGGCCCAGGTCTGCCAGCGCCGAGGCCGAGAGCCGCGCCGCGTTCAGGGGCTGAAGCAGGTCGTGACTCGCGGCGGCGAGGAAGCGGGTCTTCGAGCGGTTGGCGTTCTCGGCCTCCTCCTTGGCCGCCACCAGGGCCGCGTTGGAGCGCTCCAGGCGGTGCATCAACCCGGTCAGTTCCTCGGTGCGGGCGCGAACACGGCCCTCCAGCATGGTGGCGGTCTGGAACAGCGAATAGGCTCCGCCCTGCTGGTCCATGCTGCGCTCGACATGCGCCATCAGGGCCGCGTTGATGCGCTCCAGCTTGGCGATGCGCCGCAGGTTCGGGTCATCGCCCGGCGGGCGGGCCTCGGGATCGGACGGCCGGATCGTCACCGCTCGACCCGACCTCGCCCGATGGCGATGCCGGTGAAGGTCTGGTTGAGGTGCATGGAGCGGTACTGCTCCCCGTAGGTGTCGAAACCGACGATGTCGTAGCGCCGGTAGAGGTCGAGGATGCCGTGGCGCACCTGCCGGCTCTCGGCGTCGAGGCGGCGCAGCACGCATTCGAATCCGATGACGAGGTCGATGCCACCGAGATCCGCGTCGAGGCGTGCGAGTTCGGCTTGCGTCGCCGCCACGATGTCGCGGGGGCGCGCCAGGGTGAGGACGACGCCCTCGTCGATGGCGCAGAAGAAGCTGAGCGAGCCGTCCGGGTTCATGCGCCGGATCGAGCGGCAGAAGTATTCGCCGCCCACCTTCACGGCGAGCGGATAGGCCGCGAAGCTCATCGGCGAGAGGCGCTCGGGGTCGAGGCCCACCGCCATGGCGTATTCCCGCGCGGCGGGCTCGGCGTTGAGTTCGTGGACGGTGCGCTGCTCGTCATCCGACGCGGTGACCACGAACTTCGTGTCGGTCGGCTCGAAATTGTCGCTCTTGAAGATCTGGATCGGGAAATCCGACTCGACCAGCAGCAGCACGGCGGCACGCCGGTGGATGTGCCCGTCATGGAGCAGAACGGTCTCGCGGAAGGTGAGGTCGTCGCCGGCCGAACCGCCGACGAGCGGAATGCCGTCGAGCGCCCAGGCGATGGCCGAGACCACCGTCTCCTCCGCGTTGGCGAGACCGTCGATGAGCGAGAGGGCAAAGCGGCGCCCGAGGCTCGCATCGGCGCCCCCGTCCTCGAGGCTCCGGCGCAAGGCCCGCACGCTGGTGGCGGTGCGCTCGACGTCGAGGTGGTCGATGGCATCGAGGAGAGTCGAGACGATGCGGAAGCCCCGGGTCGGAAATGCGATGACGACGAGGCCCCGATCGAGCCCGCCCGCCGGCGAGATGCCGCCGGACATCGTGCAGCCGGCGATGCCCGCCCCGGTGAAACGCGCCGAAAGCCCCCGGTTCAGGGTCTCGGCGTCGTAATCGGCCGAGAAGAACGCCACGACCTGCGCGACATCGCGCGCACCGATGGCGGCGCCGATCTCGGCGATCGCGCCTTCGGCGTCGGGAGCCTCGCTCCAGGCCGTCGTGATGCCGCACAGATGCGTGCGCACCCGCGTCCCCTCTGCCACGTTCGTCCCTCACCCGGTCGGCACGTGCCGGGCTTGACGCCCGGTTCTCCACGGTGACACGAGTATGTCGGGCGGCAGGTTTGCGCGCAATGCGGCGTCCGTTGGCGCGCGTAAGTGGGCGCCCGGCGGGACGGGCATGCATCTCCTCATCGTCGACGATCATCCGCTGTTTCGCGAGGCGCTCGCAAGCGCGGTGGGCCTCGCCTACCCGGATGCGACCCTGCACGAGGCCGACGGCATCGCCAGCGCCTGCGCGGTGCTGGGCAAGCAGGCCGCCATCGAGATCATCCTCCTCGACCTCTCGATGCAGGGCGTCACCGGCTTCGAGGGGCTGGCGACGATCCGGGCGCGGGCGCCCCGCGTGCCGATCCTCGTGGTCTCCGGTCTGGAAGACCCGCGCATCATCCGCGAGGCCCTGGACCACGGTGCGGCCGGGTTCGTGCCCAAGGCCGTGGACAAACCGACCCTGACGCGGGCCATCGCCGACGTCCTGGCCGGTGGGCTCTTCGTTCCCGGGACCATGCCAGCCGATCAGAGGGCTACGAACCCGCACAAGGCGCCGCTCGCCGAACGGGTCGCGCGTTTGACGCCGCAACAATTGCGCGTGCTGGCGATGATCCGACAGGGCAAGCTGAACAAGCAGATCGCGTACGAGCTCCAGGTCGGCGACTCGACCGTGAAGGCCCACGTCTCCGAAATCCTGCGCAAGCTCGACGTGATCAGCCGGACCCAGATCGTGATCGAGGCCGCGCGCCTCGACTTCGACCGGATCATCGCCACGCCGGAGCGCTGACCCCTCAGGCGGTCGGGACTTTGCTGCCGCCGTAATGCCCGTCGACGCGGGTGCCGAAGGCCGGGTCGGCGAACGGGTCCTCGCCGGGCCCCTGCGTCGGCGCGCCCGCGAGGGTGTCGCGGTCGATCTCGACGATGTATCCGCCGAGCTCGACGCTGTAGGTCAGGGCCCGCCAGGGCACCGGATGGTAGCTCTCGCCGAGGCCGAGAAAGCCTCCGAACGACAGGACCGCGTAGGCGACCTGCCCCGAGACCTTGTCGACCATGAAATTGTAGACCGTGCCGATACGCTCGCCGTCCGGGCTGTAGGCCGCCGTGCCCTCGACCTTGTTCGAGGCGATGAGGCGAGGCGTCTCGTCGATGGCCACGCCCTCGGCGGAGGGATCAAGCTCCATCGATCCGGCGGGCCGGATGCTGCGCTCGTTCGGGAGGTCCGTCGGCATGCGCACTCCTGTGGGGCGTCAGGCGCCGGCACGACCGGCGCGTGCCCGGACAAAGCCCGATCGGCGGAACGGTTCCCGTCCCGGGCGCGCCCTTCGACCGGCACGCCCATCCCCTCCGTCACCCACGGCGGGCGTACGGCGCCTCACTGGCGCCTGTCCCAGCTCGTCGGGTGAATCTCGAAGCCGAACGAAAACCGAGGCGATACGTTTCAAACCGGATCGAAAACCATGGTGCCGGTTGCGGGACTTGAACTCGCGACCTACCGCTTCCAAGTGGCAAAATCGAAGTGTCTCTACAATTGACCCGAGTGCACACGACGTCACGCAAGTCGACGAAATGGCACGGCCACAAGCTTGAAGCGCTGAATATGAGCGATGTGAAATAACGCGATCTTGCTTCGATTTACATGAAGCGGAATGCTGCCGCATGACTGTAACCCCACGCGTCACCGCGAGGGAAAATCTTCCGATCTGCACGATGATCAAGGGGGCGATGCCCGCAGCATGCCTGACGACGCTCCGATCGAGGCCTAAAGAACCTGAGAAAGAAACTGCCGCGTGCGCGGATCGACGGCGGACGAGAACAACGTCTCGGGCGGCCCATGCTCGACGATGACGCCGCGATCGGTGAAGTAGACGTGGTCGGCGACCTCGCGGGCGAAGTTCATCTCGTGCGTGACGAGAAGGCAGGTCATGCCCTCCTCGGCGAGTTCGCGGATGGTGACCAGCACTTCCTTGACCGTCTCCGGATCGAGCGCCGCGGTGACTTCGTCGAACAGCATCACGTCCGGCCGCATCGCCAGGGAGCGGGCGATGGCCACGCGCTGCTGCTGCCCACCGGACATCTCGCCAGGATAGGCCGCCTCCTTGCCGGCGAGCCGTACCTTGGCGAGGAGCGCCCGCGCCCGGACCTCGACCTCGCGCCTGTCCTGACCCAGCACGTGGATCGGCGCCATCATGACGTTCTGGAGCGCCGTCTTGTGCGGAAACAGGTTGTACTGCTGGAACACCATGCCGACCTTGCGCCGCAGGGCCAGCTTGTCGAGCTTTGGGTCGGCCACCTCGATCCCATCGACCCGGATGGTGCCGGAAGTCACCGGAACGAGGGCGTTGATGCAGCGAATCAGCGTCGACTTGCCCGAGCCCGATGGCCCGATGATGCAGACGACCTCGCCTCGGCGCACGTCGAAGCTGATCCCCTTCAGGACCTCCGCCTCGCCGAAGGACTTGTGCACGTCGAGCAGTTGCACGATCGGCGGATCGGCGGGCGGGACACTCACCATCGAAATCGCACCATCGAAATCGCACCATCAGAAACGCGGGCCTCAAGCCGTCTCGAAGCGCCGCTCCAGGCGCGCGGTCAGCCGGTCGATCGGGTAGCAGTAGAGGAAGAAGCACAGCAGGGCGAAGCCGTAGAGGGGCGCGAACAGCTCCGGCCGGCCCCCTTCCGCCGCATGGACCTGCGCCGTCAGCGTCAGCATCTCCGTGACGCCAACGATGGAAGCCTGCACGGTGGCCATGGCGATCAGGGCGTAGACGTTCATCCACGGCGGCAGCATCCGCTTGAGGCACTGGGGCAGGATGATGCGGAACAGCGTCTGCCGCCGGGTGAAAGCCAGGGATTCGGCCGCCTCCCATTGGGTGACCGGCACCGAGCGCACCGCCCCGCGCACGATCTCGGCGACGTTGGCCATCACCGGCAGCGCGAACCCGATCGTCGCTTTGACCCAGTCGGGTAGCGGCACGCGCAGCCCGAACACCGTGACCTGGAACGGCACGAGGAACATCACGAAGAACAGCAGCACCAGCCAGGGCACGTTGCGAAAAAACTGCGTCACGCCCCAGGCGACGCGGCGCAGGACCGGCACTTCACTGACCAAGCCGAGCCCCAGCCCGACGCCGGCCCCCGTGCCGAGGAGCATCGCGACAAGCGAGATCGCGACGTTGAAGGCAAAGCCCGTGAGCAGGAGCGGCGCCCAGCGCAGGACGACCTGGAGCGGTGACAGCACTGCATCCGCGCCCTGCGCGAAGGCCGGCACCACGAGGACCAGGCCGGCGAGCCACGCTCCGAGGAGCCAGGCCTGGGCCGGGCGGGGGACGAACCGGGTCCGCGTGCGCGAGACCCGGAACGGCAGCAGGACCGGCAGCTCGCTCGTGGTTGGCGATGGCGCCCTCACCGGCTGTAGCCCGGAATCCGCAGGACCCGCTCCCAGCGATGCATGATCCAGACGAGGACGCCGACGAGAACGGCGTAGGTCGCCAGCAGAACGATCATCATCTCGAGCACGTTCTGCGATTCCGACCAGATCTGCTTCACCGCATAGAGCGTCTCGGGCACGGCGATGGCGTAGGCCAATGTGGTGGTCTTCAGGAGGTTGATGAGGTTGTTGTTGAGGGCCGGCAGGCAGACCCGGAGCGCGAGCGGCAGCACGACGTAGACGTAGGCCTTGAGACGGGTGTAGCCGAGGGCCTCGGCCGCCTCGACGGTGGTGCGCGGCACCGCCTCGATGCCGGAGCGAAAGATCTCGACGTTGAAGGCTCCGGCGAACAGCGCCAGCGAGACGATGGCCCACTGGACGTTGTCGAGGATCGGTACGCGCAAGCCGTCGGCGGTCTGGGCGGCCGGCAGCAGGGTGCCGAGCCCGAAGTAGAAGAAGAAGATCTGCACCAGCGGCGGCGTGTTGCGGAACACGACGACGAACCCGTTGACGAGGTTGCGGAGGAGCCGCGACGGGCCGCCCTGAAGGAGTGCTCCCACGGCGCCGATGACGAGACTGGCCAGGATCGTCGTCACAGCGAGCAGCAGGGTCGTCTTCAGACCGTTGACGTAACGGTCCCAGTCGTAGGGGTCGTAGAAGACCGTGAAGTTGAAACCCGTGGTCTCGTAGAGGGCCCGGAACCAGTTCGGAACGGCGTCCATCGTGCTCCTCAAGACGACCGGTCGATCGGCCCGGCGCGGCTCAATTGGTCGCGTTCTTGTACTTTTCGTGCATCGCCTTCGAGTATTCCGTCGGCTCGATGCCCCACTTCCTCTCCCCCTCGACGATGAAGCCGGACTTCATCCAGTCCTTGGTCGTGCCCTCCAGCATGGTCTGCAACGAGCTGTTGCCGAGCGCGACCGCCATCATCCAGGGCGCATCGAGGATGCCCTTCAGCGGCAGGGCGTAGTCCGCCTTCCAGTCGGCGTCGAGGAGCTTACCCTGCAGCATGCTCTGGTCGTAGACGTAGCCGAGGCAGTTGCCCTGCTTAAGAGCAAAGAGCGGCTTCTCGGAGCCGTCGAAGGCGACGATCTCGGCACCGTAGGTGCGGGCCACGTCCTTGTTGTACCAAGCACCGGAGGTCGCGCAGAGGGGCTTGCCCTTCAGCTGCGCCCAGTCTGTGATGCCGGCCTTTTTGGGAAGCATCACGTTGACGAAGTCGGAATAATATTGCGGGTCGATCGCCTGCACCACGCGGCGGCGCTCCGGCTTGTCCGAGAGCGTGGCGATGAGGAGGTCGACCTTGCCCTGCTGCAGGAACTCAATCCGGTTGGAGGAGACCACCGGCACGAGTTCGAGCTTCACGCCGAGGCGCTTGGCGACGTCGGCGGCGAGATCCGGCTCCAGCCCGATGATCGCTCCGCTCGGATCGCGGAAGCCGAAGGGACGGTAATCTGCCTTCACGCCGACGACGAGCGTTCCGCGTTGCTTGATCGCTTCGATCCCATCCGCAGCGATGGCCAAGGAGGATGAGAGTAATGCGGTCGCCGCGAGTAGGCAGGAGCCGAGGAACGCCACAGTCGGCTTACGCATAAAACGACACCTTTGCTTGGCAAATCCGGGTCGACCGGACACGAGACGGAGGGCCGACGAACGCTCTTCGGAGAGACTGCCTTGTCCGATCCAGCCAGGTCAAGCAATCGGTAGGCCATCGCTGTGGGGATCAGCCAAATCGTGCGATCGAATACGGTGCGAGATCGATGCGCCCACCGGCCTGCACCATTTCGTCTGCCACGGCCTCACCGATCCCGGCCGAGTGCTTGAAGCCGTGCCCGGAGCAGGCCGAGACGACGAGAACCCGGTCCATCCGCGGGTGCCTGTCGATGATGAAGCCCCGGTCAGGGGTTACGGTGTAGAGGCAGGCGGCGGACCGTGTCACCCGCGCCGTCGCGCCGGCGAGCCGGCCCGCTACGTGGTGCCGGTACATCGCGGCGGATTCCTCTGGGCTTACGGCGCGGTCGAGGGCCTCGGCCCGCGTGGTGGTCGCGTACTGCTCGGTGGCGACCTTGACCTGGGGCTCGCCCGGCTGGGGCGGGAAGCCGTAAAGGTAGTCCGTGTCACCGGAACCGTGCATCCAGATGAAGACCGGCGCGTCGGGGCCGTAGGCCGAGGCGTCGTCGAGGGCGTACCAGTGCAGGAGCTGCCGGTTGACCGTGAGCAGGTCCGTGAAGGGCGCGCCGAGAAGGGGCGCGGTCCAGGCCCCGGCCGAGACCACCACCTGGTCGGCCAGGACGACGCCGCGATCGGTCTCGATGCGGACGCCGTTCGGCTCCTGGAGGATCGACAGCACCGTCGTTCCGGTGCGAATCGTGACGCCGAGTTCGCCGGCCCGGTGCAGCTGCGCGGCGATGCAGCGCTCGGGGCGCACGTAGCCGCCACCCGGCTCGTAATAGGCCTTTTCATCGCCGCTGAGGTTCTGGAATTGCGGGAAGCGGCGCGCGACCTCGTGCCCGTCGAGGATTTCATGCGGGATCGCGAAAGCCCGCGCGGCGTCGATCGAACGCCCGACGAAATCCGGCTTGCCGTGGTGGGAGGAGATGCCGCTGCCCGGCCCCATCACCAGGGCGCCGCAGGCGGTCAGCAGTGTCTCCCCGGTCTCCGCCTCCAGGGTTCGCCAGATCCGGTGCGAGGCCAGGACGAAAGGAACGTAGTCGCGACCCTCGCCGACGGCCTGCCGGGTAATGCGGCTCTCACCGTGGCTCGACCCAAGGGTATGCGGCGGAGCGAAGCGATCGAGGCCGACGACCGTCGCGCCCCGCAACCCCAGTTGATAGAGCGCCGCGCTGCCCATGGCGCCAAGGCCGACGACGGCGATTTCAAAACGGTCTTCCATCGCAGGATGCGCTCCGGTCCACAGTCAGGCTGTGATCAGCATCCAAAAGGGACCCACCTGCTCCCTTTTGGATCAGGCGCTTGATACCTTGACCGAAGCCTAAAGCGCACTCTGGATCACACCCGGAAGCGGCGACCGTCCATCTCGGCTTCGGTCAACGCGACGGATCCAACCGTTGTCGGGCCCAGCGTCCATGTTAGCGCGAAACCCAAACATGGTTGAATGCGCAAGGTTCAGATGGGCTTCATGAGGCTGCCATCGTCAGCCGCGCCGAAACAGGTCCCGTCTTGCCTGTGAGGACTGCGCTTCCGCCTGCAACGCATGGCAAAGCCATCACAAGGCAAAGCCGATATGGCCACAGAGTTCGATCACCCCCTGCAGCCCCTGGTCCGCAAGCTGGAAAGCCTCACCATCCTCTCGGATGAGGAGCGCGAGGCGATCCAGGGATTGCCGTTCAAGCGGCGTGCCCTCAACGCGCGCCAGGACGTCGTGCGCGACGGCGACACGGCCTCGCAGTGCTGCCTCGTCCTCGAAGGCTGGGCCTGCCGCTACAAGATCATCCGAGAAGGCAAGCGCCAGATCTTCTCGTTCCACATCGCGGGTGACATCCCGGACCTGCAGGGCCTCCACATCCCGTTGATGGACCACGGCTTCGCCACGATGACGACCGCGACCGTTGCCTTCATCCCGCACGAGGCCATGCGTGATCTCACGGCGCGCTTTTCCGGCGTCGCGGCGAAGCTCTGGCATGACATGCTCGTGGATGCGGGCATCTTTCGCCAGTGGCTGATCTGCATGGGCCGGCGCTCGGCCTACGACCAGATGGCCCACCTCTTCTGCGAATTGTACCTCAGACAGGAGGCGGTCGGGCTCGCCGCCGACAACCGTTGCTCCATGCCCATCACGCAGGTCGATCTCGCCGACGCCACGGGTCTTTCGTACGTGCACGTCAACCGCGTCCTGCAGGAGATGCGGGCCAAGGGCCTGATCACCCTGCGCGGTGGCGTCCTGGTCATCGAGGATTGGGACGAACTGGTCCGGGTGGCCGAGTTCGACGGCGCCTACCTCCACCAACGCAAGCGTGCCGTCGCATGAGGCCGCCCCTTCATATACGCCATCGTCCGTCCAGGCTTGGCGACAGGGCTCAGAAGGGCTTCGGCGGACTATGGGCCTGGGCCGTACTCAGCACGCCAAGGACCTCCACCCGTCTTCAGAGACATCCATTCGGAGAGCGACGATGCCCTTGTTTTACTTCGACGTCCGCGAGGGCTCTACCTTCGTACAAGACGAGGAAGGAATCGATTTCCCCGATCTCGACAAGGCGGAGCAGGAGGCGATCCAGGCCGTCGTTTCCATCGGGCGGGAGCGCCTGCCGCGAGGCGACACCCGCGACGTCACGGTCGAGGTTCAGGACGAGAACAGGAAGCGCGTGCTGACGGTGACGGTCGCACTGACCGTGGATCGGGTCGACGCCTCGTCCTGACCTGAAACGCGATCGGACAACCGCTTTTGAACCGGGCCGTACCCTGGCTCGATCGTCGGCATCTGTCCCGGCAGCGGACGCCATAGGCGCGGCGCGTTCGGCGGTACAAAATCCGGCGCAGACAAGACCGCGGCCACGCATCCCGGCACGCGGATCAAGCGGACAGTCCGCTGCCTCTCCCGGTGACCGTGGGTGCCTCGCAAGACGAGCGTACCCGATTCCGGCAAGATACCCGATCCGCCCACCTTTTTCCAAGTCCGCACCGACAGCCTCGTCGACGTGGACGATGTCGGCAGGAAGCTCGACGCCTTCGAGGGCATTCGCAGGGAGGCGTGGCACCTCCCGCCCTCGGTCGGTCACGATAGGACCCGAGAGCGGGCGATCGGGGCTGCGTGGTGTTCATGGTCACCAAACGAGGATTGATGCGCGATCTATCCGGCTAACGTTCATGATGCAGGAATGGATCGGTCTGATTTATTTCAAATGACGATATCATTGATGTCGCCATTAGAATGATAATACGCAGCGTTACCATGTGTTAGCGCATCATACTAACTGTGCAATTTCGGACGGAAACGCTATCTCATGCTTCTGGCATGGGAATTTCTCATCACAGTATCTATGTCTATTGCCTGCTAGAGATCCACAAAGGCATCTTGGCGTGCCAATTTATTTTTTCAATGTCAGATGCGCGCACGGTTACGATGGATTGGCGGTCGATCCGGAGGGAAAGGACTTTCCGGATCTGTCCGCCGTTCATGCCTACGCCCTCGAGGAAGCGCGCGAGATGATGGCCGGACCACGCCTGTCCAGCGTTCCCGACTGGTTCGCCTGTTCCTTCGAGATCTCCGACGCGTTCGGACAGCTCCTGCTGACCGTGCCATTCGCCGATGTCCTCTCGAAGGATGACCGCGACCGACGGATCAAGATCCTTCAGGCAAAACCCGGCGCCGCCTGATCGATCGCTCGTGCGACGCGCCTCGCTCGCACGCGACCCAGGCGAATGGCGCGCGCTCGTCTCTCATCGGTAAAGCAATGGCTGACGGATCGATCGTGCGTGCCTGTGTCCAGGGTGTCATCGACGCGTGCGCGGAACATGGCCGGGATGTCGCGTCTCGGCTTCGGACGCTCCGCATCCAGCAGCTCGGTCTCGTGGACGATCTCGCCGAGGATCGCGATCTGCGCTGCATCGCGTCCTGCCTCGTCGCGGAAATCGAGCGGCGTCTGCCGGAATTCGAGCCGGCCAGGTCGCCTGCGCAGGCGTCTCTGGAGGGCGTCACCGGTCCAGGATGAGGTCCTTGATGCGGCCGACGAGCGTGTCGAGAACGAACGGCTTCGTGAGGACATGCATGCCGGGGTCGAGGTGGCCGTTGCCCAGCACCGCATTCTCGGCGTAGCCCGTGATAAACAGGACCTTGAGGTCCGGTCGTGCCGCACGCCCCGCATCCGCCACCTGACGGCCGTTCAGGCCGCCAGGCAGTCCCACGTCGGTGACGAGGAGGTCGAGGCGCACGTCCGACTGCAGGACCTTCAGCGCCGCCGATCCGTCCGCCGCCTCGATGGCGATGTAGCCGAGGTCCTCCAGCACCTCCGTGACCAGCATGCGGATGCTCGCTTCGTCGTCGACGATGAGAACCGTCTGGCCTTCCTCCGCCCGGGGGGCCTCTCTCAACTCCCCGACGGCATCGGCCTGATCCGCATCGCCATAGTGACGGGGCAGGTACAGGCACAGGGTCGTCCCCAGGCCGAGCTCCGAGTAGATCCGGACCTGGCCCCCGGATTGCCGTACGAAGCCGTAGATCATCGACAGCCCGAGCCCGGTGCCCTCGCCGACCGGCTTCGTCGTGAAGAACGGGTCGAAGGCGCGCGCGATGATTTCGGTCGGCATGCCGGTGCCGGTATCGGTGACGCTGAGGGCGATGTACTGCCCGGCAGGCATGTCACGCTCGCGGGCGATGCGTTCGTCCAGCCACTTGTTGGCCGTCTCGATGGTGATGCGCCCTCCCGCTGGCATCGCGTCGCGGGCGTTGATGGTCAGGTTGAGAAGGGCGTTCTCCAGCTGGTGCGGGTCGATCAGGACCGTCCACAATCCCACGGCTCCGACGACCTCGACGGCGATCGAAGGGCCCACCGTCCGCCGGATCAGCTCCTCCATGCCGGCGACGAGGCCGTTCACGTTCATGGGCTTGGGGTCGAGGGTCTGACGGCGTGAAAAGGCGAGAAGGCGGTGCGTGAGGGCGGCGGCGCGCTTGGAACAGCCCTCGGCGGTGCTGATGTAGCGGTCGAGGTCCTTCAGGCGACCCTGGGCCATCCGGGTCTGCAACAGTTCCAGGCTGCCCGAGATACCGGCGAGAAGGTTGTTGAAGTCGTGCGCGATCCCCCCGGTCAACTGGCCGACGGCCTCCATCTTCTGGGATTGGCGCAAGCTGTCCTCGGAGACCAGCAACTCGGCCGTTCGCTCCGCCACGCGCCGTTCCAGGTCGTCCTCCGCCCGCTGCCGTTCGAGCAGGTGGCTCCTGACCTGGTACTGCCTCCGGCGTGCGCGAAGGGCCGAGCCCACGGCGCTCAACAGGGTCAGGGGCTGCACCGGACGCTCGATCAGGACGACGTTCTGCAAGCGCGCGATCATGCGCTCGCGCCGCTTGCGGATGGCGGGAGCCTCGCGGTCGCTCGTCAGCATCAGGAAGGGCAGGTCGGACCAGGGCGGCTGCTCGCCCACCCACGCCGCCAGCGGGTCGAGGTCATGCCCGAGCAGGCCTTCCTCGGCGACGAGGACGATCCCGACGCCGTTTGCAAGCGACGCGACGAGAGCGCCCACGTCTGCGCAGGCCGACGCCTCGTGGCCGGCCCGACGAAGCACCTCGACGGTGGCGGACGCGTCGCGGCCGGTCGGCGTCAGGACAAGGACGCTCTCCTCCGCCTTGTCAGCCCTGTTCATGGTCCGACTTCGACATCAGGGGCTGTTGGGTCCCCGTGTAGGTCGGCGATCCCGTGAAGATGCCGCGGAACTCGGTCATGGGCGGACCGAGCTTGATGCCCTCCGAGGTCAACCGGTACTCGCGGATCGTGTCCTCGTGGGCGCCGCTTCGTTTCTTCAACACGGACAGGGCCCGTCGGACCCGGCCCTCGGCCTCGAAGTAGCGGAGCATCAGGACCGCGTCGCTGAGGTAGCTGATGTCGACGGGCGTCTCCATCGGCCCGACCAGGCCGTGCTGGGCCAGGAGCAGGATCGCGACGACGCCCATCTGGCTGAGGTAGCTCAGCAACTCGTGCATCTGCAGGATGAGGAAACGCTCGTCCGGCATGGCGTTGAGGTAGCCGTTCAGGCTGTCGATGATGACGATGCGCGCCTTGTCGCGCTCGACACCCAGCCGGACGAGGTGGGTGAACTCACCGGGGGCCATCTCGGCCGGGTCGATCTGCTCGATGCGCAGGGTGCCGGCCTTGAGCAGCGGCTCGATATCCAGGCCGATGGCCCTGGCGCGGGCGTCGATGGTGCCGCGTCCCTCGTCGAAGGCGAAGATGACGGCGTGGTCCCCGCGACGGGCCGCCGCCACGGCGAAGGTCAGCGACAGCGTCGACTTGCCGACGCCGGCGGGCCCGATGAACAACGCGTTCGTGCCGCGTTCCAGCCCCCCGCCGAGAAGGGCGTCCAACTCGCCGTTCCCGCTCTGCGTGAACTCGCCGAGGAAGCGCTTATGGTGCTCGGCCGCGACGAGGCGGGGATAGATCTCCAAGCCGCCCCGGCGGATGGTGAAGTCGTGGTAGCCGCCCTTGAACTGGATGCCGCGCATCTTGATCACGCGCAGGCGGCGGCGTTCCGCACCGAAGTCGACCGGGTTCTGCTCCAGCAGGATGACGCCGTGCGCCAGGCTGTGGAGGGGAACGTCCCCGCCCTGCGAGGACAGGTCGTCGAGGAGCAGCACCGTGCATTTCTGGGCGGAGAAGAAGTGCTTGAGGGCCATGATCTGGCGCCGATAGCGTAAGGGACTCTGCGCGAAGATGCGCATCTCGGACAGGCTGTCGAACACGACGCGCGTCGGCTTCAGGGCCTTGATCTGTTCGATGATCCCCGTGGTGGTCTCGCCGAGTTCCACCGCCGAGGACTGGAACACGGTGAGTTCCTCGTCGGGGTCGAGGCTGGCCTCGGAGGAGGACAGGTCGAAGAGCTCGATCCCGTCGAGCGACCAGCCATGGCGCTCGGCGATCAGCTGCAGCTCCGGGCCGCTTTCCGAGAGGCAGATGTGCAGGGTTCGCTCGCCCAGACGCGCGCCTTCGAGGAGGAACTGCAGCGCCAGGGTGGTCTTGCCGCTGCCGGGCTGGCCCTCGACGAGGTAGACGCGGTTGGCGTCGAGGCCGCCGCCCAGGATCTCGTCGAGCCCTGCGATGCCTGAGGAGATGCGCGCCTGCGAGGCCTTGCCGGGTTCGGGAGCCGTCATGTTCGATGCCTATTCGGGTCTGATCGAAGTGCTGAGTGGTGAACCAGGACGGCTCAGGCGGGTTCGAGCGGGATGTCCAGGGTGCAGACGACACCGGCGGGCTCGTAGAGGATACGCACGTCGCCGCCGAGCTCATTGGCGAGGCCACGCTCGATCATGCGGCTGCCGAAGCCGCTTCGACTGGGGGGCGACACGGGCGGGCCGTCCCGTTCCTGCCAACGCATCCGCAGGCGCTGACAGTCCGCCGAAGGCAGGTCATCGGCATCGACCGCCGCCCAGGTCACGACAATCGACCCAACGTCGTTCGAGAGGGCCCCGTACTTGGTCGCGTTGGTCGCGAGTTCATGCAGCATCATCGAGAGGGCGAGCGCGGTCCGGGGCGCCACCCGGACCCCATCACCCTCCCACGAACAGCGTCGTCCGTCGGCATGGTGCAGGCGCAAGGCATCGGCCACGATGCGGGCGAGGTCGGCGCCTTCCCAGTTCTCGGCCGTCAGGACGTCGTGCGCCTTGGAAAGCGCGATCAGGCGCGCGGTGATGGTCTCGCGGGCCTCCTGCAGGCAGGTCGCGGAGCGCAGCGACTGCGTCGTGAAGGCCTGCACGGTGGTCAGCGTGTTCTTCACGCGGTGATTGAGCTCGTTGATGAGAAGCTGCTGATGCTCCCTGGCGAGGTGGGCGTCGGTGCGATCCCGCAGGATCTTCAGGAAGCCGATGAGCCCGCCCTCGTCGTCGCGCATGGGCATCATCAGGCCGTTGGCCCAGAAGCGCACCCCATCCTTGCGCAGGTGCCAGCGGTTGTCGTCGGCGCGTCCTTCCGACACCGCGAGGCGCATCTCCTTCTCGGCGATGGCCCGCGTGTTGTCGTCGGGCGTGAAGACGACGTTTGCCAGTTGCCCGACGATCTCCTCGTCGCGCCAGCCGAGCAGGTTCTCCGCCCCCGAGTTCCAGCCCGTGATGCGACCTGCCAAGTCGATGGTGAAGATCGCGTAGTCCTTCGCGCTTTCGACGGCGAGACGGTAGCGGGCCTCGCTCGCCGCGAGGTCGTTGAAGCGGGCCGTCAAGTTTGCGAGGTCATGCTCGGCTCGTTCGGCTCGGGCCCGTTCAAGGGCCAGGGCGGCCTGGCCCTCCGCCAAGTGCCGCTCGTACGTGATCCTGGCAGGCTCCCCGTCATCGGCGGCGCGTCGCACGGCCTCGTCCAGGGCTCGCCTCAGACGCGCGATCTCGCCTTCGAGCACATCCTCGCGGTCGAACTGGGACGGGTTGGACGCATTCAGGTCCGTCACGCCGGCTCTTCCCGCGGCGGCGTTGCCGGACACCGGCTCAGGCCGAACCGGGGTGTGGATTGGACCGTGGCCGGAAACAGGCGGTTGGCATTGCACGCTTCCAGCGGGTCTCCGTCGTCCGGGTCTGCATCGTCGATGAAGATGACCAGCGTTGCGGTGAGAGCGCCATCAGCTGACGCATCCCGGACGACGATGCTGATAGGGGACGACTGGTTCTGGAGGACGCGCCTCGACGAGATCTCGGACAGGGTGCGTTGAACGTGGCTGCGAACGGAGGCCAAGCGTTCGCACTCCACCCCCTCCTCGTCGATTTCGACGCGATCGTCATGTCTGTCGAAGAAATACCGTGCCATGACGCATCTCGCGCGGAAGTGGTGTTGAAGGCCAAGGGCGATCCGGAGGGGGCTATCGCGTGAGCCATCGTCCCGCGTAGCTCAGGGTTGCGGAGTAGACGGCGCGACCGTCCCGGTCCGTGACCGGCACCGCGAGCGTGCGTCGGTCGAGATCCATCGGGATCTCATGGAGACCGATGGCATGGAGATGTTGCTGGGCGGCCTCACGTACGTTTTCCAGGCTGTCGAACTCAGTGCCCGTGTCGTCTTTCTGCAGG
Organism: Methylobacterium sp.; assembly: GCF_028290105.1. Classification (GTDB taxonomy): domain Bacteria; phylum Pseudomonadota; class Alphaproteobacteria; order Rhizobiales; family Beijerinckiaceae; genus Methylobacterium. The sequence continues at coordinate 62,935 of NZ_JAQGKL010000098.1, read as the reverse complement.
TCGTTGTCGGTGTAGGCGTCGAAGAAGTAGCGGGGCATCACGGGCTTTCTCGACGAGGCAGGCGTCCATGGCCTCAAGGGATCGTTGCTGTCAGGCGTGAGTTGTGGCCCGCTCGTACGAAACCGTGCCATCGGGCCAAGCCGAGTCTTCCAGATGCAGGTCTTTCGGATGCAAGTCTTCCGGGTCTGCCGCCATGGCGTTACCGACCTCAGAGATCCCTTCGAGCTACGAGTCCCGGTATTGATTGGTTCCGCGAATCTCGTCCTGGTGCGTGAATCGAGATTGTTGGAGCTCTGTCGACAGCGTATTTGCCCAAGGCCGAGCTCGCAGGCGACAGCATTTGTTAGTACTGAGGGATAAGGCCCGAGCCGTTTCGTTTTTACCAAGCTTCGAACAAGCAGCCAAAGCGCCTTTACGACGCGATGCACACTAACATATGTTACGATCGTATATTCGAGAAATCTTGGAACGAAAACCATATCTCGCTATTTAAACTTAGCCGTACCAAAGATGCGTGCAAGCCGAAAGAGGGGCACGTATCCATGGTTATACTCGATCCCATCAGTGGAAAGCGTGTTTCCGTGACCGGTATTGCGGCATCTTCTTCGGGGCCGCGGGGCTTTCGGCCGGCGCCTCCTGTCGCCCCTCCCGCGGAAGCTGTCAAGAAAAATCCCAAAAATTTAGCTGAGACATTGCAGTGTAATTTTGTTAACGATCCGCCGCTTACTGTATTAGGAACTATAGCAGGCTAATAAGCCCTGACAACCTATGTTAGTATCGGGTCGGAACGTCACATGTATCCCTTGCCCGCCAACGAGGCCGAGCGCCTCGGCGTGTTGCGCGATCTGGACATTATCGGAACCGCGACCCAGTCCCACTTCGATGCGGTCTGTCAGACCGCTTGCGCGATGTTCGGGTTGCCCATCGCCCTGGTTTCGATGGTCGAAGAAGACCACCAGTGGTTCAAGGCCAAATGCGGCCTGAGCGTTGATCGCACCTCGCGCGAGGTCGCCTTCTGTACCTACGCGATCCTGTCGGATGCCGTGCTCGTGGTCGAGGATGCGACACATGACGAGCGCTTCGCGCAGAACCCGCTGGTTACGGGCGCACCGCACATCCGCTTCTATGCGGGTGCACCCCTGGTCCTTGAACCCGGCATCCGCGTTGGTACGCTCTGCGTCATCGATACCGTGCCACGGCGGTTCCCGGAGAAGCAGCGCAGGCGACTTGCCGACCTCGCCGAGATCGTGGTCTCCCAGCTGCGCCTTCACAGGACCGAAGGCCAACTCCGGCAGAGCGAAGCGAAGTTCCGGCTGCTCGCCGAGAACACCACCGACATGATCGTGTGGTCCGCCATCGACACCACCCGCCGGTACGTCTCGCCGGCCTCCAGCCCCCTTCTCGGCTACGCTCCCGACGAGTTGGTGGGCACGCGTCCACTCGACTTCGTGCATCCCGACGACGTGGCGGCATACGGGCGAGTGCTGGGCGACCTGCGGGACGGCCGGGTCCGCCAGGCGGTGAGCCGCCAGCGTTACAGGCGCAAGGACGGCTCCTGGGTCTGGGTCGAGGCCACCTTCAGCCTCACCCACGATGCCAAGGGCGGGCAGGCGGACGGCTATGTGGCCTCGGTGCGTGACATCACCGAACGCAAGGAAGCCGAGCGGCGCATCGAGCACCTTGCGCGGCACGATCCCCTGACCGACCTGCCCAACCGCACCCTCTTCCGGGAACGCTTCCTCCAGGAAATCGCGCTGACGAAGCGCTACGGCACACCGTTCGCGCTGCTCTGCCTCGACCTGGACCGGTTCAAGGCCGTGAACGACACCCTGGGACACCCCGCCGGGGACGCGTTGCTGCAGGCCGTGGCGGCCCGGATCAAGGCCGTGGTCCGCACCGAGGATACCGTGGCCCGCATGGGCGGCGACGAGTTCGTCGTCATCGAGACCGGCTCGGGACAACCCGACAGCGGTCGCGCGCTCGCCGAGCGCCTCATCGATGCGATGCGGCCGCCCATCCACATCGACGGAGAGACCGTCAGCGTGGGCGTGAGCATCGGCATCGCCCTTGCCCCCCAGGACGGCACCGACCCCGATGCCCTCTACAAGGCGGCGGACCTCTCGCTCTATCGCGCCAAGGCCGACGGGCGGAACACGTTTCGGTTCGCGACCCAATAGGTCGAGATCCCTCAGGTCGGTCCGGATCGGCCGGTAACGAAGACATCCCACGACGCCGATGACCTGCCCGCTTCGAAGGGAATTCTCATTCCCCCGCCGCATGCGTGTCGACGCCGGCCATCTCCAAGAAAGTCTCTCGATGACCCCACTTCGATTCGTCCTCGCCGCTGCCCTTCTCTGCACGATCGGAGGCGGCTCCGCCCACGCCGAGTGCCAGATCGCGGATGCCAAGCTCGAAGAGGCCATCCTGCAAAAGCCCGACCTTCGCGGCCCCGCCAATCGCCAGACCGTGAAGGATCTCCGCAGCCTTCGAGATGCGGCCTTCACCCTGTGGTCCTATGGACGCCACGCGGACTGCGAGCGCCTCATGGCCAACATTCGCGAACTGATCGCAGGACCCGCCATGACCGGCCTGGGCGACAACGACGAGGATGCAGCGGAGGAACAGATGGCGGCGCGGGATCCGAAGGTCCGGCGTGGAGCGACGGAGGGCCGACGCGATGAAAAGAACGCCAAGCCGCTCGTGAGCGTCGAGGACCTCCCGCTCGGATTGCGGTCGGACCAGATCGTCGGTGCGGAAGTTCGCAGCGCCGACGACAAGATCGTCGGTGAGGTCAGGAACGTCATTTTCGGAACCAAGGACCGGCGGGACTATGCCGTCGTGGCATCGGGCGGATTCTTTACGCCTGGCAAGGACAGCATCGTCGTGCCGATCCGTTCCCTCAAGGTGTCGCAGGAACGGGATAGCTTCTTTCTTCCTCTTCCTGTTTCAGAAGTCCGGAGCATCCCCCTCATGCCGGATCAGGATTACAAGTGGCTCTCCGACGAAGCCTGGCGGGATCGGAACGACGCCCTGTTCGCACGACGTTGACGCCGCTTGGGCCGGTCTCCGCTCGCGTGGCCTACCGTGCCTGGACAACCATCCGCCTTGCAGGCCGGAACCTCGCAGGTTCCGGCGCAGGATCAGCTCGTGCGCCGACCTATTCACTGTCAGGCGGGGCCAGGGCTTGGGATGAAATCGATGCTTTGGCATCTCATCACGACGCCGATAAGCACTGAGGCCGACATCGGCTTCGTCCGGCAGCTCTGCCGCCGCATCGCCGGAAGCCTCGGCTCCTCGGTGCTCGACCAGACCCGCAACGTAACCGTCGTCTCCGAGATCGCGCGGAACGCCATATGTGCGCCAGCGGCGGCAAAGTCGCGTTCTCAGTTGAATCTCTTCAGGAGCAATTCCTCGTCGTCGAGGTCAGCGATACGGGATCCGGGATCCCATCCTCGCCGCAAATCCTCAACGAAGAAATCGCGAGCACGCGCGTCGGTCGCCTCGGCATCGTGGGGGTTAAGTGCCTGATGGACAGGTTTACGATCCAGTCCGAGCCCGGCATCGGCACGCGCCTCATCCTCGGCTGCCATCTCCCCTGAAATGGCCGGCCCTTGACCGAACCGGAAGCGACAGCTGTCTCACTCGCCTCTTGTGCTGCCGCCGAGGACGGGCCCTACGCCGTTCTACAACAGCAAAATAGCGAACTTCTGCGCAGCCTCGCCATCCCGGTGTTTGTCGAACCAGTCCTCGGTGTTGTTCCGGCCTAGCGTCCTCAGGAAGCAGCGGGTTTCGGAGGCGAGCATGAGGGACCGGGTCTCCGCCTCAGCAAGATCTCGGCGACCTCGGACACATCGCGGGGGGGCCAGATCGCGCAACCCGGCGAGATCCGCACCGGAGAGGGCGTGCATCTTGAGGGGATGAAGGACCATCTCGACGAACCGAGCCGCCATCGCGGTGGCATTCGCCACAGCGGCGCAGCCCTCCGTCGCGAAGCACTCGGCGCTGCTGCGGACGCAGCCGCCGAAGCCGATACGGCCCTCGGAAGCCCACTCAAACCGGTGCGAGAGATCCGTGATCTCCACCCTTTCGAAGGGAGAGCATGTGGTGCCGGTTGCGGGACTTGAACTCGCGACCTACCGCTTACAAGGCGGTTGCTCTACCAGCTGAGCTAAACCGGCATCCGATGATGCCGCTAGCAGCGCCCTTCGTCCGGCGCAAGCCCGTGCCGGCCCGGTCGTGACAGGGTGCCCGTGGCGATCAGGCGACGCGGCGTGTGTCGGAGAAGGTACGGCCGTCGGCGAAGCGGTAGCTGACGGCCTCGGTCAGCCGTCCGCTGGCACGAACCTGGATCGCCTGGGGGCAGGTGAGCGCGTGCTGCTGGTCCATCGCCTCGGCGACCGTCATCGGGACATCGCGCCCGCCACCGAGCTGGCGCCACCACTGCACGGCCTTCTCGCGGGGGTAGCCCGCCTGTTCGAGGCCGACGACGATCCGGTGGTTGCGGCTGTCGCCGAGATGGAACACGACCTCCAGTTCGTCCGTCAGTCCCGGACGCCCGCGCGGCCGGAAACTCCAGTCCACGACGTCCTGCCAAGTTACGACGTCCTGCCAGGTCACGACGTCCTGCCAAGTCGGAGCCATGCCCGACAGGATGGGGTGTGCGTCGTCGGCCGACGCTTCGTGGCTCGGTCCGGTCTCGGTGTCCGGCTCGACCCAGCAGGCCTCGCAGGTGCTGGCGTTGAGGGCGATGAGGGCGCCGCAGCCCGGACAGGGCTTGGCCCGCACCTCGCTTTCGCGTCCCCGGATCGCGGCGGCGCTGTGGCTGGTGACGATATCGACGGGCCCGTGCATCCGGACGAGGCCCGCATAGTCGAGGATCAGCGCGTCGCGCTTGCCGGACGCGCGGCGCAGGGCCCGTCCGACCTGCTGGACGTAGAGCCCGGTGCTCTGGGTCGGCCGCAGCAGGGCGACGAGGTCGACCTCCGGCACGTTGAACCCGGTGGCCAGCACGCCGACGGAGGTCAGGCAGCGCACCTCGCCCGCCCGGAACGCCCGGACGATGCGGTCGCGCGCCCGCTTCGGGGTCTCGCCCGAGATCGTTTCGCAGGAATAGCCCTCGACCCGGATCGCGTCGCACACGGCCTGCGCGTGGGCGACCCCGGCGCAGAAGGCGAGCCAGGCCCGCCGCCCGGTCCCGTAGCCCACCATCTCCTCCACGGCCGCGCGGGTGATCCAGTCCTGGTTGACGGCGGCTTCGAGGGCGCTCGGGATGTAGTCGCCGCCGCGCCTGGGCACGTGGGCGACGTCGAGGGTCGTGGTGGTGGCCTTGGAAATCAGCGGCGCGAGGTAGCCCTGGTGGATCAGGTCGCCGACATTGGCCTCGTAGACGATCCCATCGAAAAGCCGGCCGGCGCCCTCGTCGAGACGACCGCTGTCGAGGCGATAGGGCGTCGCGGTGAGGCCGACGACGCGTAAGGCCGGCCGGGCGACCTTCAGGGCGGCGAGGAAGCGGCCGTAGCGGGTCTCGGCGTCCCGCGGGATCAGATGCGCCTCGTCGACCACGACGACGTCGAACGGGTCGAGCGCCAATGTCCGATTCCAGATCGACTGGATGCCACAGAACAGCACCTGCGCGCCGCCGTCCCGCCGGCCGAGCCCGGCGGAGTAGATCCCGGCCGGCGCCTCGGGCCAGAGCGAGAGGAGTTCGCGATGGTTCTGGGCGATCAGCTCGCGGGTGTGGGTGACCACCACGATCCGGTGGCCCGGGTTCGCCGCGAGGGTTTCCCGCACCAGGGCCGCGATCACCAGGGACTTGCCGGCCCCGGTGGGCAGGACGATGAGACCGGCATCCTGCCCCCGCGCCCAGGCGGCGGCGAGGGCATCGAGGCTGGCGCGCTGATAGGGGCGGAGTTCCATCGGCGGGGCTTCTAGCGCCCGCATCCGCCCCTGTCCGTGTCCAATTGGCCGCGCTGGCGCCCGCACGCGCTCCCCAAACGATGATACCCCGCGTGCCGTCGAGGCGCGCGGGGCGTGTCCAGTTCAATCAGGTCCAGGCCGGATCGCCGATCCGGACCGCATTGCGTACGGTGCCGTTGCGATCAGCAATTGTCGGCGCTGTCACCCTTCACGACCTGTCCCTCGGCGGGCTTCTTCTCACCTTGCCCAGGCTGAGTATTCGCGCCGACGTTGTTCATCGCGCCGACGGTGCCGGGCGACTCGGTCTTGGCGACGGGCGTAACCTTCGTGTTCGTGCCGCCATCGACGTTCGACGACTTGTCCATCGCGGCGGACTTATCCTTCATGGTGCTGGTCGTACCGGTCGCGCAGGGCGCGGCGAATGCCGTGGTGGCGGTCAGCATCAGAGCGGCGGTGGCGACGGCGAGATTTCGGATGGTCATGTTTCCTCCAGGAATTGTTGTTCTGGAGCCCAACCCGGGACGTTGCCACACGTTCCGCTTTTTGCTGGGTGGAACCGGCAGAATATCTCCGGCAAAGCGTGTCTTCGCCGGAGATATTCTATCGAAATCCTAGGATCAGGCGGCAGCCAGGGCGGCAGCCACCTTCTGCGCGAAGGCGACCGGATCGCGCGGCGTGTCGCCATCCTGCACCCGGGCGAGATCCAGCAGCGTGCCCGCGGCCTCGGTGATGTCGCTCTCGCTCGCGACCTTGTCGCCGAGGGACCGGATCAGCGGGTGGCGCGGATTGATCTCCAGCACCGGCATGCCGCCCCCGCCGCGTCCGGCCCGGCGCAGCAGGCGCTGCATCTGCAGGTCAGGCCCATGGCCCGAGGCCGAGAGCACCACGGCGCTCTCCACCAGGCGATCGGTGGCGCGCACGTCCGAGACGTCGGCACCGAGGGCCGTCTTGAGGGCGGCGACGAGGGCCTCGACGGAGGCCGGCGCCTCCTCGCCCTCGGGCGTCTCGCCGGCGAACTTCGAGAGGTCGACCGAGCCTTGCGTGACCGAGCGCAGGGGCTTGTCCTCGAACCGGGCCAGCGCCTCGGGCCAGAAGGCATCGACGTGGTCCGAGAGCAGGAGCACCTCGATGCCACGGGCCCGGAAGCCTTCGAGCTGGGGCGAGCGCTTCAGGGCGTCGGCGTCATCGGCCACGAGGTAGTAGATCGCCTCCTGGCCATCCTTCATCCGGGACACGTAATCGGGCAGCGAGGTCCAGCCCTCGACGGCCGAGGAGTGAAAGCGCAGCAGCGGAGCGATCTCGGACCGGCGCTCATGGTCCTCGTAGATGCCTTCCTTGAGGACGGGGCCGAAATTCTCCCAGAACGGCCGGTAGCCCTCGGCATCCTTGGCCCGGCTGGTCAGCTCGCCCAGCACCCGGCCGGTGACCGCGCGGCGGATCTTGGTGAGCACCGGAGTCGCCTGCAGCATCTCGCGCGAGACGTTGAGGGGCAGGTCCTCGGTGTCGACCACGCCCTGGACGAAGCGCAGCCAGGAGGGAAGCAGCTCCGCCTCGTCGGTGATGAACATGCGGCGGACATGCAGGCGTACCTTGCTGGCGCGCTCGCCCTCCACCGCCTGGAACGGCTTCATGCCGGGCACGAACAGGAGGGCCGAGAATTCCAGCGCCCCTTCCGCGCGCCAGTGCAGGGTGGCCCAGGGCTCGTCGAAATTCATGCCGACATGACGGTAGAACGCGGTGTACTGCTCCGGGGTGACCTCGGATTTCGACTTGCGCCACAGGGCCGTTCCCTGGTTGGCCGTCTCCTCCTTGCCCTCCTCACCCACGATGGCGATCGGCACCGTGATGTGGTCGGCCCATTTGCGCACCACGTGGTCGAGCCGGTAGCTTTCCAGGTACTCGTCGGCATCCTCCTTGAGATGCAGGACGATGTCGGTGCCGGGCTCCGCCCGGATGGCGGGCTCCAGGGTGTAGCTGCCCTGGCCCTCGGAGGCCCAGGTCCAGGCCTCCTCCGCGCCGGCCCGGCGCGAGGTGACGGTGACCCGGTCCGCGACCATGAAGGCCGAATAGAAGCCGACGCCGAACTGGCCGATCAGGCTCGGCTTGTCCTCCGGCTTGGCATCGCCGAGGCTCTGGCTGAAGGCGCGGGTGCCCGAGCGCGCGATGGTGCCGAGGTTCTGGGCCAGCTCGGCCTTGGTCATGCCGATGCCGGCATCCGAGAGGGTCAGGGTTCGGGCCGCCTTGTCCGGCTCAATGCGGACGCGGGCGTCGGCAGGCAGCGCGGAGGCCTGATCGGTCAGCGCCTCGAAGCGGCGCCGGTCCATGGCGTCGGCGGCATTGGCCACCAGCTCGCGCAGGAAGATCTCACGGTCGGAATAGAGCGCGTGGACCACGAGATCCAACAGACGCCCGACCTCGGCACCAAACTCGTGCCGCTCCACGGTGTCGCTCAAGGGATCGCCTCCTAATGTCGAAAAGGGGTTCGTCTGGAGCGCGATATGCCTCCGGCGCCTGCCGAATTCAATGCCAGTCAAGGTTCGGCGCCAGTCGAGGTTCCGCGCCGGTCAAGGTCCGGCAGGCGGCGCGTCGGAGCAAAAGCGCGCCGGCACGCAACGCGTGCAATCCACGTTCGCGCATCCGCCAGGCAACCTTGGCGCGTCTCGGGCGTAGCCGTGGCTTCAGACGCCGCGAACAGGAGCCCGAGCGCGATGGAACCCATGAAGCCCATGGCACCGATGAAGCCGATGGAACCCATGAAGCCGATGGAGCCGATGAAAGGCTCGGAGCCGTGGTGGCCCCAGGAGCTCGGCCAGCCTTCCACCAGCGGCGGCCAGAACGACATGCGCTACGCGTTCTTCCCCGACAAGCACCGGTTGCTGGTCGAGACCGACGGCAAGCTCACCACCTACGACAGCGGCGATCACCAGATCAGCGGCGTCTCGCAATCCAATGGCCGGGCGCCGAGCTTCTCGAGCCAGAACGGCGACGTGAACGTCAACGACCTCAAGGTCGTCGGCTGAACGCAGGCGGGTAACGCATTCTGACTTGGACGTTGGTCCGGCGGGAACGCCCACGTTGAGAGACAACCGGCGCGGGGCTGCTCCGCGCCGCCGACGATGTCAGGCTACGGCGCGGGGCGTTCCTTTGGCCTCGCGGGGCGTTCCACCGGCCTCGCGGAGGGCGCCTTTCGCCTCACGGGACCAGCGCTCGATCATCGTCGGGACCTCGCGGGCCGGGGCGGGCTTGGCGAAGTAATAGCCCTGGCCCTCGTCGCAGCCCTCGCTGCGCAGGCGGTCGAACTGGGCCTCGGTCTCGATCCCCTCGCCGGTGGTGCGCATGCCCAGGCTGAGCCCGAGGCCGATGACGGCGCGCACGATCAGCCCGGAATCGGTCTTGCTGGTGATGTCGCGCACGAAGGACTGGTCGATCTTGATCTTGTCGAAGGGGAAGCTGCGCAGGTAGCTCAGGGACGAGTAGCCCGTGCCGAAATCGTCCATGGCGATGCGCACCCCGAGGCGGCGCAGGGCGTGCAGGGTCGCGAGCGTCGTCAGATTGTCCTTGAGGAGCACCGATTCGGTGATTTCCAGTTCGAGGCGGCCGGGCGGCAGGCGGCTACGGGTCAGCGCCTCGCGCACCGCCTCGACGATGACCTCGTCGCGGAACTGCACCGCCGAGACGTTCACCGCCACCTTGATGCCGTCGGGCCAGCGCATGGCCTCCGTGCAGGCGGTGGTGAGGCACCAGGCGCCGAGCGGCACGATCAGGCCGATCTCCTCGGCGACGGAGATGAACTCGCCGGGCGGCACGAGCCCGCGGACCGGATGGCGCCAGCGCACCAGTGCCTCGAACCCGCCGATGCACCGCGCGCGGAAATCGTAGATGGGCTGGTAGTGGAGCTCGAACTCCTCGCGCACCAGCGCCTCGCGCAGGTCGAGTTCGAGGGCACGGCGGGCCTGGAGGCTGACATCCATCGCCGCCTCGAAGAAGCGCCAGGTGCCGCGCCCGTCCGCCTTGGCGCGGTAGAGCGCGACATCGGCGTTCTTGAGGAGCTTGTCGCAGGTGGTGCCGTCGCCGGGCGCAAAGCAGATGCCGATGCTCACCCCGACGCTGGCGCGGTTGCCGTCGAGGTCATAAGGCGCGCTGACGACCTCGATGATCCGGCGCGCCAGCACGGCGGCATCCTGAGGCTGCTCGGCTTCCGAGATGATGATCGCGAATTCGTCGCCGCCGAGACGCGCGATCGTGTCGACCTCGCGCACGCAAGCCCGCAGCCGGTCGGCCACCGCGCGCAGGAGCGCGTCGCCCACCGGGTGGCCGAGGGTGTCGTTGACTTCCTTGAAGCGGTCGAGGTCGAGGCACAGGACCGCGAACGGGCTGCCGCGCCCGAGATGCGCGACCGCCTCCTCGATGCGCTCGCCGAACATCGCCCGGTTGGGCAATCCGGTGAGGACGTCGTGGCGGGCCATGAAGGCGATGCGGGCATCCGCCTCCCGGCGCTCCGTCACGTCCTCGAAGGTCGCGACCAGGCCGCCCCCGCGCACCGCCTTGTGGGAAACCTCGACGACGCGGCCGTCGGCGAGATGCAGGAAATCCGCGTTCGACGGCCGGCCGGCGGCGGTCTCCGCCAGCGCCAGGGCGAAGGCGTCGGGATCGGACCGCCGATCCGCGCGGCCGGCGGCACTCAGCGCCGCGACCTCCCGATACGGCAGGCCGAGGGGGAGCCGGTCCGGCGACAGGCCGAAGATCTCGCAGTAGCGGCGGTTGACCACGGTGAGACGGCCGCCGGCATCGAACAGGCACAGCCCCTGGGACATGTTGTCGAGGGCCGTATCGAGGCGCAGGTTGGTCGATTGCAGGATGGCTTCCTGCTGCTTGATCAGGGTGATGTCGCTGCAGACCGCGATGAAGCCGCCGCTCCGCGTGGCGTTCCGGCTGATCCGCAGCCAGCGACCATCGTCGAGGCGCAGTTCGCTGCGCTCCTCGGTGGCGTCGAGGAGTGCCCGGGCGAGGCAGCCCGAGCCCGCGGCGTTCCGCGCCAGGCCCGCGATGGCGCTGCCCGCCGGCAGGCGGCCGGCGGCAAAGCCCAGGTAGTCGTCCGCCTGGCTGTTGGTCAGGGTGACCCGCCCGGCCTCGTCGACCACGACGATGCCCTCGCGGGAGGTCTCCAGGGCGTCGGCCAGTTGATCCTCCGCCGAGATCCGCTGCGCGACCTCCCGCTCCATCGCGTGCCGGATATTGTCCCGCATGACGCCCATGGCGGCCAGCAGCGTGCCGACCTCGTCGGCGCCCCCCGCCGGCATCGTCCCGCTGAGGTCGCCCGCCGCGATGCGCGAGGCCGCCCGCGAGGCGTCGGTGAGCGGGCCCATGATGCGGCGCGCGAGGCAGAACGCCACCGTACCGGAGAGGAGGACGGCAAAGAGCGTCCCGAACAGGTTGAGCCGCGTCTCGCGGGCGACGATGGCCCGCGCCTGCTGGCGATAGATGAAGCCGTCGCCGGCGGTGTAGTTGATGAAGAGGTCGAAGTTCTCCTCGGCGACGGCGGCATGGCGGTCGAGCTCCGCGTAGGCCGCCTCGCCCTGGCCCTGGTCCGAGAGCTTGGCGCGCGCCGCCGCCCAGGCGGCGACCGCCTGCTCGGCGACCCGCGCGGCCTCGGTGGCCCGGTCGGATTGGGCGCGCTCGACGGCGATCTCGAGGTCTTCCGCGAGCAGGCGCTGCAGGCTGAGGAGGCGCTCGTCGAGGACCGTCCGTGTCGCCGGATCGGTGATCAGCCAGCGCCGCGCCTCGACCGCCCGCATTCCGGCAAAGTCGGTGGCGGCCGCACGGGCATAGTTGATCGACATCAACGAGCGGTCGAAGGTCTGGCTGACGAGTTCATCCGCCCGGCGGATGCTGGAGGCCGCCGACAGGCCGAGCGCCCCCGTGATCGCGCTCATCACGAGGAACGCGATCACGATCCGTCCGCGGATCGTGCCGAGCATCGCACCGACGGTGTCGACCCAGCGCCGGCGAGGCCGGGCGCAGGTCGCCATCGGTGCTTCGGGAGATGTCATCAAAGCCGTCCCGTCCAACGATGGGTTGAGCATGACGGACAGACGTTAAGGCGGTCTTGAAACGCAACGATTGCATTTTCGGCCTTAACCGATGTTTCACGCGGAGATGAGACACCAGAGCGGTCGGCGTTTCCGCACCCGACCCGACGCCGGATGTCGTGATCGACACCGGCGGATCGTACTCCTCAACATGCTCCACGGATGGACAACGCATGCGGCGCCTCACCTGTGTCTGCCTGGCCTTCGGTGCACTGGGTGCGGCGACGGGCGGTCTGGCACTGGCGGCCATCGGTCCGCCGACACTTCACGTTTCCCAGAAGGGGCGCGCGTTCCAGCCGAACGCCGTGATCCTGCAGCGCGGGGCCAGCGTCGAGATCGTCAACGACGACGGCGACCTCCTGCACCACGCCTACATCGATTCCCCCGACTTCACCTTCGATTCCGGAGACCTGAAACCGGGGAGCCGGGCCCAGGTGACCTTCACGGTGGGCGGGACCTTCGCGGTCCTGTGCGGCATCCACCCCAAGATGAAGCTCACCGTCCGCGTCGAGGGACGCTGAGTCGGGCACACGCGAAACAGGCTCCGCCCGATATGGGGGAGCCTGTTTCGCGTTGGCGCGCAGCCCGTCTTGGTGCCGTGTCTCAGAGCATGCTCGTTCCCTGAAGCATGGCATGGGCGCCGTAATACAATCCGATGAAGGCGGCGAGCGCGGCTCCGTAGCCCACCGGCGTCAGCGCCAGGTTGCGCAGGCGGTAGGGCGCCGTGGCGTTGTCGGCGGCGATGGCCACCATGGCCACGATGATCGGCGCATGCCCGATGGCGTCGACCTTGCCGAACTCGAAGATCGCCGAGACGAAGGTGGCGGCAAGCAGGATCGCGGCGATCCGGCGAACCAGCGGCGTACAGACCAGGGCGAAGGCGAGGGCGAATTCCACCGCGCCGGCCGCCTTCATGAAGTACTCGCCCGAGAAGCCGAGGGTCATCGCCGGATGTTCGACGAACAGCGGGAAGGACCATTGCGGGTAGGCCCACTTCTCGACCGACGCCCACATCAGGGTGATGGCGGCCGTGTACCGCACCACGTCGAGGGGCCGGATCCCGCCGGGCAGAGACCGCCCGAGGCCGGTCAGGGCGAAATAGGCCGCGACGCCGAGGAAGACCGGATAATCGGCGAGATGGAAGGCGCCGTATTCGCGCACGGCGGTGGCGAACAGCACCACGATGCCGAGCGCCGAGAGCGGCATCGTCCGGCGCCACAGGAACCCCGCCGCGATGGCGAGCTGGAACCAGGAGATCGCCGCGTTGGCGGTCTTCAACTCAGGCGTCAGGATGATGCCGCCCAGGGTCCAGAGCGAGACGAAGAAGGCGCCGCAGACCGCGCGAAACAGCAATTCGGTGTTGTCGCGCGCCCAGGCGGTGGTCCGGTCGAGGGATCGGGTCAGCGCTGCCCCCAGCACCGTTCCCTCGAGCAGGCCACCCACCATGAGGGCCAGCAGAGAGAGGCCGATCAGCTTCTCGAGATCCGAGCAGAGGACCTCGCCGAGGCCGCGCGGCGAGCCGACGAGATCGTAGGCGCAGAACCATTTCACGTGGGCCGTCGCGGCGGTGGAGCCCGCCACGGACAGGAGCACAGACATCATCACGACTGCAGGACGAGGCAGCCAGTATCGCCCGGATTGCATGGAAAGGCCCTGCTGAGATCACCGGCGATCGGGGGCTTGCCGGCGAGCTCAAAACTACGCGCCTTCGATGAATTGCGGAAGGAAGTTGTTAACGGTTCTTGCCAAATGGTTAACAACGGTCCGGAGGGTTAGCACTGCGCGCTTCGACCGAACCGAGTTCAAGACCATGTCCGACTGAAGCGATCGATCGAGGTAACAGATTGATGACACTGCAGGGCGAAAAGTGCTCAATCGACATGGCCTGCTAACCTTGAAGAGGGTAGGACAACCGCACTGGAAGCGTCCCACCCGAGCGGCCCGATGATCGCCACCCTGAGTCTGTCGAGCCTGATGGTGGGAACGGGCCTGTCCTACGCGGCGACGCGGACCTCGGGCTCGGCCGAGTCCTTCGAGCTGTGGTCCGGACGGCTGCTGCTGGCGGGCCTCGGCCTTCTGGGAGCCAGCCTTCCCCTGTTCCGCTAAAGCGCGGCGCCCCTCAGTTGAGGCGCGGCTGACCCGCGACGTCGGCGGTGAGCGTCTTCAGGAAGGCGACGAGGTCGCGCTTCTCGGCCTCCGTGAGGCCCAAGGGTTTGATGGACGGAGACCGGCTCGGCCGGTCGATTCCCCCGCGATCGTAGAGGTCGATGACGTCCTCCAGGGTGGCTCGCGAGCCGTCGTGCATGTAGGGGCCGCGCTCCGCGACGTCCCGCAGGGTCGGGGTCTTGAAGGCGTAGCGCAGCTGCTCCGAGTTCTTGAAGGCGACGGCCCGGCCGATGTCGTCGCCGGTGCCCACCCCGATGTCCTGAAAGGACCCGTCGGTGAAGGTCCAGCCGGAATGGCAGGCGGCGCACTGGCCCTTGCCGTTGAACACCGCGAACCCCGCCTTGGCGCGGGCGTCGATGGCCGTCTCGTCGCCCAGGACCCAGCGGTCGAAGGGGGACTGGCCCGAGACGATGGAGCGCTGGAAGGTAGCGAGCGCGAGTTCGATCGTCCGGCGGCTGATCGCGGCATCCATGCCCGCATTCTTGCTGGCGTCCTTGCCGGCCCCCTGGCCGCCCCCCTGGCCGGCCTCGACCCGCTCGGGGAAGGCGGCCGAGAAGGCACGACGGTAATCGGGGTCGCTCTTCAGGCGCTCGATCAGCACGCGCTCCGGCAGGTTCATCGCGCTCGGGCTGGTGATCGGCGTGAAAGCCACATCCTCCAGGTCGTCGAACTTTCCATCCCATCCCAGGATGGGGATCTGAGCGACGTCGAGGAGGGTGGGGGTCCGCACCTTCATGATGGCGCCGGTCTCGCCGACGCCGCGCGGACGCCCGTCGCTCCACGACTGCGACGGGACGTGGCAGCTGGCGCAGCTCATGGTTCCGGCGCCGGACAGGATCGGGTCGAAGAACAGGCGCTGGCCGAGTTCGGCCTTGGCCGGGCTGTAGGGATTCTCGGCCGGATAGGAATTCTCGTCGACGCGCCGATAGGCGTCCCGCAGGGCCAGGATCTCGGCCGGCGTGGTGTCGGCTACCCCGTGTCCCGGCTCACCTGCCCTGAGCGGGTCGAAACCGATTCCAGCGGACGCGACGGCGAGCAGGGCAGCGCCGGCGAGCGCGCTGCTGATCTGTCTGCGCATCGCGATCTCCTGATCCAACCAGCGCTAGTACGAACGCGTTAATGAAATCTCACGCCGAGGCCGGATGCCGTTATGCCGCAGTCCGGCGCCGGCGGGTTCTGGCGCGATCATTGCTTAGGCGCCTCACGCCAGCGATGGCTGCGAATCCCGTTGGGTGTTCTCGGATTTCGCATCGCTTCAGGACGAGAGGCTCGGAATGACGAAATACAAGCTCGAGTATATCTGGCTCGACGGATACACTCCGGTGCCGAACCTTCGCGGCAAGACCCAGATCAAGGAATTCGACGGCTTCCCCACCCTCGAGCAGCTTCCGCTTTGGGGCTTCGACGGCAGCTCGACCCTGCAGGCCGAGGGCGGAAGCTCCGACTGCATGCTCAAGCCCGTGCGCCACGTTCCGGATTCCACCCGCAAGAACGGCGTGCTCGTGCTCTGCGAAGTCATGATGCCGGACGGCGTCACCCCGCACGCCTCCAACAAGCGCGCCACCATCCTCGACGACGACGGTGCCTGGTTCGGCTTCGAGCAGGAGTACTTCTTCTACAAGGACGGCCGCCCGCTCGGCTTCCCCACCGCCGGCTACCCCGCTCCGCAGGGCCCGTATTACTGCGGCGTCGGCTACAAGGAAGTCGGCTCGATCGCCCGCAAGATCGTCGAGGAGCACCTCGACCTGTGCCTCGACGCCGGCATCAACCACGAGGGCATCAACGCCGAGGTGGCCAAGGGCCAGTGGGAATTCCAGATCTTCGGCAAGGGCTCCAAGAAGGCCGCCGACGAGATGTGGCTCGCCCGCTACCTGCTCCAGCGCCTGTGCGAGAGCTACGAGATCGACGTCGAGTACCATTGCAAGCCGCTGGGTGCGACCGACTGGAACGGCTCGGGCATGCACGCGAACTTCTCGACCGAGCACCTGCGGACCGTGGGCGGCAAGGCCTATTTCGAGTCCCTCATGGCGGCCTTCAAGGAGAACCTCGAGGACCACATCGCCGTGTACGGCCCCGACAACCACATGCGCCTGACGGGCAAGCACGAGACCGCGGCCATCGACCAGTTCAGCTACGGTGTGGCCGATCGCGGCGCCTCGATCCGCGTGCCGCACAGCTTCGTCAACAACGAGTACAAGGGCTACCTGGAAGACCGCCGCCCCAACAGCCAGGGGGACCCCTACCAGATCGCCTCGCAGATCCTGAAGACGATCGCCTCGGTGCCGACCGCCACCGATCAGCAGGCTGCCGCCTAAGTTTTAGGCGCAACCGTCGGGCATTTTGCCTGTTTTTTGATCGAAGCCTGCCGCGCTCGTCGCGGCAGGCTTTTCTTTTGTGCCCGGTGGATAGGCAATGCATCGCTCAGTGCGTTCACGCCCCGAAGATCGACCAGCCGAGGCGTTTCGTGAGCATCTCGAGGGCGATCCGCCCGAGATGCGAGTTGCCGGAGGCGTCGAGGCCCGGGGACCAGACCGCGATCGAGGCCTTGCCCGGCGCGATCGCCAGGATGCCGCCGCCGACACCGCTCTTGCCCGGCAGGCCGACCCGGTAGGCGAATTCCCCGGAGCCATCGTAATGCCCGCAGGTCAGCATCACGGCGTTGATGCGGCGCGCCCGCTCGGGCGAGACCACCGAGTGGCCGGTGGCCGGATTTCGCCCGGAATGGGCGAGGAAGCACCCGGCCTGGGCGAGCTGCCGGCAGGACATGCTGATGGCGCAGTGGTGGAAGTAGACGCCGAGGGTGAAATCGACCGGGTTGTCGAGCACCCCGAAGGATTTCATGTAATTGGCGAGCGCCACGTTGCGAAAGCCCGTGCGCAGCTCGGAGGCCGCCACCGCCTCGTCGATGGTGATCGCCGGATCCTGCGCCAGGAACTGCAGGAAGCGCAGGATCTCGCCCAGCGCCTCGCGCGGCTGGTGCCCCGACAGGATCAGGTCGGTGACCGCGATGGCGCCGGCATTGATGAAGGGGTTGCGCGGGATGCCGCGCTCGCGCTCCAGCTGGACGATGGAGTTGAAGGGGCTGCCCGAGGGCTCGCGGCCCACCCGGCGCCAGAGCCGGTCCCCCGCCATGCCGAGCGCCAGGGTCAGGGTGAACACCTTCGAGATGCTCTGGATCGAGAAGGGCGCCTCGCTGTCGCCACCGGCCGCCACGTGCCCGTCCGCGTCGATCACCACCAGTCCGAAGGCGCCCGCATCCACCCGGGCAAGCTCCGGAATGTAGGTCGCCACCTCGCCCCGGTCCGATCGGTCCCGCATCTCGTCGGCGATCTCGCGGACGACGCGGTCGAGATCCGGCACGGGTGAAATCATCGGCACGGCTTTTCGTAAGGGGAGTCGGACAAGGTCTGGGTCCCGGCCGCAAGCGGCGGGCCACGCCGCATCTGGCACGCCGCGCGGCCCGCCGACAGGGGGATTTCCCGGCGCGACCCGCGCAGCGGACCCACTCCATATTGTTCAGCTTAGCGACAGGACAGGCAGACTATAAGTCTTGCAATGGCCACGCTTAGAACCGGTCTCGTTTTGTATCTCATCGTTTCTGAACCGGCGGCGCCGATTTTCAGTCATCATTCGTAGCTTAAAGCCGGATGAATGCTTCTTTCAGAGCTCGTTAAATCGCTCGTCGCTAGCACGACCGGCGAAATGACGGCGCTCCGGTCTCTCCGGCCCCGGCCGTCGAGCGATGAGCAGCAATGAGCATTGACCCGAGCGTCCCGAACCTGAGCGCCGATCCCGGCGAGATCCCGCCCGCCGTCCCGGCCTCCGTCGTGCTGGGGCTGGCGCAGGCCACGGCGCGGTCCGCGCTGGAACGGGAGCCTCCCGTGGGCATCACCCGCGAGTCGCGCCGGCGGATCGGACGCAACCTGCGCCTTCTCTACGACGAGGTGCTGAACCAGCCGCTGCCCGACCGCTTCGATGCGCTTCTCGCCGATCTGGCTGCCCGGACCGAGACGGGAGGCCCCGCATGACGAACGCGATCCATGCCCCGGTTCATGCCCCGATCGGCACGCCGAGCGGTGCCGACGACGAGATGCGCACACTCCTGCTCGGCGCGATCCCGGCCCTGCGCGCCTTCGCGTTCTCGCTGACCTACGATCTCGATCGCAGCGACGATCTCGTCCAGGACACCCTGGTGCGCGCCTGGACCAAGGCCGACAGCTTCACCCGGGGGACCAACCTCACGGCGTGGCTGTTCACGATCCTGCGCAACCTGTTCTATTCGGAGCAGCGCAAGCGCAAGCGCGAGGTCGAGGATGCCGACGGGGCCCTCGCCGGACGCCTGACGAGCCTGCCCGAGCAGGAGATCCGCCTGGAGATGCGCGAGTTCCAGGAGGCCCTGGACGGGTTGCCGTTCAGCCAGCGCGAGGCCTTGGTGCTCGTCGGCGCCCAGAACTTCACCTACGAGGAGGCGGCGGATATCTGCGGCGTCGCGGTGGGGACCATGAAGAGCCGGGTCAGCCGCGCCCGCGGCCGCCTCATCGAGACCCTCGGCATGAACGGCACCGACGATATCGGCGCCGATTC
Source organism: Methylobacterium sp. (assembly GCF_028290105.1). Classification (GTDB taxonomy): domain Bacteria; phylum Pseudomonadota; class Alphaproteobacteria; order Rhizobiales; family Beijerinckiaceae; genus Methylobacterium. The sequence goes on along the minus strand of NZ_JAQGKL010000098.1, from coordinate 44,180 downwards.
GGTGACGCGGGCGGCACTCGGCGCGCCGCCCTGAGAGCATGCGTCAGTCCAGGATGGTGCGCACCGCGCGGGCGATCTCGGCCGGCGCGGCCTCGCTGCGGTCTCCCAGGAGGCGGCGGCCGGAGGCGATCACCTGGAGCGCCTCGCGGCTGCTGCCCTCGCGCAACGCCACCGCCTCGAGGTCGCGCAGGTACTCGATGACGCCCGCCCGCGCCTTGCCGTCCCGGGCGAGAACCGGCTCGACCCGGCTCGTGACATGATGCGCCACGGAGGCCCAGAACGCGCCCGGTCCGGCGGAATTCTCGTGCATCATGTTGCTCCCTGGGCTGTGACTGTGATGTTTCGACGTCGGGGGCCTTTCGGCGTCGGATCGGCGATCCCGCGCCGTCCATCCCCAGCATTCCGGCCTGCTCGCTACACATTGCCGACCCGCTCTGCTTCGCCCTGTTAGCAGGCGAAAAGGAAGCTGTTAAATAACGTGGATCAATCGACGCACTTTAACCAACCTCCGATTGTCGGAGCGAGGGATCTCACCTTTCGGTGAACGCGTCTATGTCGTTTTTTGCTGTGCGGACCCGCAGGAACACGAGGCACTCGGCCTCGGTTTCCGTCGCGGATCGAGAGGTGCCGATGCCGTGGGACGAGGCTTCCGTCCTCCGATCGCAGCACCCGGACGGGCGATGAGCCGGCGGGCGGCCGGGGACCCGGCGCTTTGCTGGGGGCAACCGGCCTGGGAACGGCCGAACCGGCGCTGCGCTGATCCGGGCCGTTGCTTTTTAGCCCGCCTGCCGCACACCCTGACGTCACCACGGTTGTCCGTCCGTGGCGAATGACGCCCCCACGATGAGAGGCCCATGGCCCGCAAGCGCGTGCGACCGACGAGCGAGATCCTGCTGGAGGCGGCCATGCGCCTGGGCCTGCCGCCCCGCAGCGTCGAGGTGGATGCCCTGCGGCTGCATCTCGGCCTGCCGGAACTCGGCGGCTTCGTCGAGGATGCGGTGGTGGCGAAAGCCCTGCGCGAGTTGAAGGCGCGTCGCGCCTTTGCGGAAGGCGGGGTGGTCAGCCTGAAGAAGGCGGTTCCGGCCCTGCGTGCCGCCGTGATGCGGGACGGCAGCATCACCTGGACCATCCGGTCCACGATCCCGATCCTCGATGGCGGGCGCCTGGATCTGCGGGTCGACGCCGCCCCCGAGACCGGGATCGCCGGCATCCTTGCGGGGATGGCCCACCGCAACGATCCGACCTGGCGCCTCGACGAATTGCGCGCCGGCGTCGCCGAGACCACGATCCGCACGGCCAAGTCCCTACGCCGGGCGGTGGAACGCCTGCGCGATCAGGTGGCGGAGGACCTGCGCGAGGTCGGTGCCGATGCGGTCACCTATATCGACCACCTCGACCGGTCCCTGCGCTCGCGGGCCTTCCTGCTCTCGCCCAATCTCAACCAGTCCCTCACCGACACCCTGAAGGGGGTGCGCGCCAGGGCCCGCACCGTGGCGCGCGAGGATTCGCGCCTGCGCCGCCTGCGCGACCAGGTCGGCTTCGGCGCCTATATCGAGAAGTTCACCGCCGCGCGGGGCCTTGGCCGCCGCATCATCTTCCACATGGGGCCGACGAATTCCGGCAAGACCTACGCGGCGCTCGAGATGCTGCGGGCGGCCGCCACGGGCACCTACCTCGCACCCCTGCGCCTTCTCGCCCTGGAGAATTACGAGGCGCTCGTCGAGCGCGGCCTGCGCGCCGGCATGGTCACCGGCGAGGAGACCCTCGGCGACCTGAATCCGACCCACACGGCGCGCACCATCGAGACCGCCGACCTGAGCCGGCCCGTCGAGGTCGCCGTCATCGACGAGATCCAGATGATCGCCGACCCGGACCGGGGCTGGGCCTGGACCAACGCCCTGTTCGGGGTGGCTGCCCGCACCGTGGTGGTCTGCGGCTCGGACGATGCCCTGGCGGCCGTGCGCCGGGCGGCGGAGGCCGCCAACGAATCCCTGGAGGTGATCACCTTCGTGCGCAAGACGCCGCTGGTGCTGCAGGAGACGCCCGTCCCCCTTGAGAAGGTGACGCCCGGCGACGCCGTGGTGGCGTTCTCGCGCCGGGCCGTCCACGAGAACCGCGAGACCCTGGTGGCGGCGGGACACCGGGTGGCGACGATCTACGGCGCGCTCTCGCCGGAGGTGCGTCGCGCCGAAGCCGCCCGCTTCCGTGCCGGCGAGGCCGACGTCCTCGTCACCACCGACGCCATCGGCATGGGGCTCAACCTCGGGCCGCTCAAGCGCATCGTCTTCTCGGCGGTGCGCAAGTGGGACGGCGTCGGCGAGCGGGCGCTGACCAATTCCGAGATCCGCCAGATCGCCGGCCGCGCCGGCCGCTTCGGGCACCAGGACGAGGGCTACGTCGCCGCCGTGGATGAGACTGGCCTGGAGCCGATTCGCGCGGCCCTCGCGGGCGCTCCCACGGCGCCGGCCGCCGACACGCGCTTCTTCGTGCGGCCCGACCTGATCGCGATCAACTCGGTGGCCGAGGAGATGCGCACCGACAGCCTGCGCGAGGTCCTGGCGCATTTCGCCCGCGCCACCTTCTACGCCGGCTCGCCGTTCCAGCCCTCCGCCCTGGAGGAGATCCTGGAAATCGCCCGCGTGGTGGACAAGGCGCGGTTGCCGATCGCGGAGAAATTCGCGTTCTCGGTCTGCCCCGTCGACCGGCGCGATCCGGTCTCCCTCGGCATGCTGGAACGCTGGACGCAGGCGCGGGCGGGCGGCATCACGGTCCCGGCCCTGCGCGCGAATCTGGCGGGCGAACTCGTCTATCAGGAACGGACGGTGAAGCTCGCCAGCGCCTATCTCTGGCTGTCCCGGCGCTTTCCCGAGACCTTCGACGACGCGGACGCCATGCGGGAGATGCGCTCCCGCGCCAATGGGGCCATCGAACGCCACCTGCAGGAGACGGCGACGCGAAAGGTCGAGCGTCGGACGCGGCGAGCGGGCGGCGGGGTCTGACCCGCGATCTGGGTTGAATGCCGGGGCCGGTCGGCCAAGGGGAGGGAGAACCCCTCCCCGACGCCGATCCGGGTGTTTTCGTCGAAGCCGAAGGCCGTGTTCAGGCCGACTTCAGGTGCGCTGCCAGGTGCTTGTTCATCTCGAACATGGTGCACTTGTCCTTGCCAAAGACCTTCTTCAGCTTGTCGTCGGCGAGGATCTCTCGCTTGTTCTCGGGGTTCTGGAGCTCGTGCTTCTTGATGTATTCCCAGACCTTGCTCACGACCTCGCCGCGCGGCAGGGCAGCATCGCCGACGACGGCGGCGAGTTCGGGCGAAGGCTTCAGCGGCTGCTGCAGCGCGTTCGGCTTGGCGCCCTCGCCCTTCGGCGCGGCGACCTTCTTGCCCTTGGCGGCGGCGGCCGGCTTCTCGGCAGCCTTGTCGGCGGCCTTGGGCGCTGCCTTCTCCGCAGTCTTGGTGGTGCTCTTTGCCATGGCATTGTCCTCCGGATGTCGACGGTGAGCGCCGGTACGCCCACGGCCTGTGGCCTCGCAGCGCATAGCTGCAACAACTAAGCGGTGCCGCGAGCGTTCCAAGGGAAATCCGTCGAGATTGCGGCCGTCATCCACAGGCGCGGAGGTCAGCGCGGGCCGCCCGCCGCTTCGGACAGAGACGACTCTCGTTCGACTTGCACGAAACCTTGGTCTCCCCCGCCTTGTACTTCGGCAAATCCCCCGCATCGCAGCGAGCTGAGGTTCCGCCGCGGCACGGCCCTAAAGCCTTGATGGCGAAAGGCTTTGCGCGTTCGAGCTTCACGCGATGGCCTACGCCGTTGAAGGACGCCGTGGTCCGGAACGTTGCTTTCGGCCTCCGCTGCCCCTGTTTGGTGCCAAAGCCTCGATGGGTCGCTCGTGCCGCAATCGTGCCGACCGAAGTTTACGCGCGCTGAGGGAAAAACGCAGTTTGTTCGAGGTGAGACCCCGACGGACTCGGATTTCGCAGGCGGGCGGGCCTCCGATCCGCTCGCCGCTCGATCGCGGCTGAGGCCATGGCGGCCGGCCCTCGCGGCGCTCGATTTCGGGACGCGGGTGAGCCCGGCACGTCACCAAATCTTAAGCCCGATCGGATCAACCGACGTCATGATCCTCATCGCATTCACACTGTCGCTGTGCGCGGCCGCCGCTCTGATTGTCGGGCTCGGTGCCGTGGTGTCGGTCGAGACCCCGGCGGGCTCCACCTTTCGTGGCGATGTGGGCCTGATCTGACGCCCACCCGTCGCGCGATATCGAAGGGTCGTCACGGCAGTCCAGCGACGTGACGACCGGCGCACACACGCGCGAAGTCCCCTGTTGCGTTGCGCGGATCTGCGACCTTGGCTCCGACCGCGTGCGCAACCTCATGTCCCGGACCGGAAACCTCGAAACCGCTTTGTGTTGCCGTTTTGTTCCTGTGCGAAGGGATGGAAATCGGGCATACTGCGTTCATGCGAATGACCGCCGCCTGCGCATTTCTGTCGATCGTCCTCGCCGCTCCGGGCGCGAATGCGCAGCCGTCTTCGCGGTCGCCCGGTGACCTCGCGGCCCTGGAGCGTGACTGGCACGACTGCGTGCGGGAGGCCTTCCGGCACCAGCCCATGGCCCAGAGTCGGGCGGCCTCCCAGCGCAGCGCCCTCGACATGTGTCAGGCCGGCGAGGATGCCTACGTGGCCGCTGCGATGCGCGCCGATGCCGGGGCCACGGATCGCGGCACTCGCCGGGGTCTGACCGATCGGGCCAGGGCCTGGGTGTCCTCGATGGCCGCCGAGGTCATCGATCCGGTCTCGTCCTGGTTCGACGCACTCAGGCGCTGAGTCTCGACGCCGGAACGCGGACGGCTTCCGGCGTCCTTGGGGACCGGGGAGCCGCGCGGCGCGCGGCGCGGACCGCGCACAGGATCCCCGGTCCGCCGACGAGCAGGAACAGCGTGATTAGCGCCCGGCCGAGTTGGTCGGCACCGTAGACGGTGTCCGCGAGGAGCCCGAGCAGCGGAGGGCCGGTGCCGGAGGCCGTCAGGGTGACGGCCGCGATGAAGAGCGCGCTGACCCGCCCGCGCAGCGCGATGGGCGTCAGCCACTGCACGCCGGACAGGGCCGCCGGCGCCGTGAAGCCGAGAATCGCCGTGAGCAGGGTGAAGCCGGCAAGAGACATCGCCCGATCCGGCACGATGGTCATGACGATGACGGCCGGCAGAGCGAGCACGAGGCCGAGGCCGAGCATCCACGAAGCCGCAGGCCGCCGTCGGCGCGGGTCGATGCGGTCGAGGATCAGGCCCGCGGCCACATGGCCGAGGGGACCACCGATCAGCAGCAGCAGCCCGAGGGTGATGCCGCTCTCGGCGGGGCTCATGCCGTGGCTGCGGACGTAGAAGGTCGGCCCCCAGGCGGCCAAGGTCCGTCCCATCAGGACGGCGGCGGCGGAGGCGGCGAAGTGCGGCAGGTAGATGCTCCGGCGGCGCACCATCCAGGCGAAGGCGGTCCCGAGCCTGGCCCGGGCGAGCGGCGGCGTCGCGGGCAGGCGCACGGACGCCGCAAACAGCAGGAGCAGGAGATTGGGCAGGCAGGCCAGGACGAAGAGCGCGCGCCAGGGGGGCAGCCCCCCCAACCCCGGGAACCACAGGCCGCCGCGCGCCACCAGCCAGGCCAGCAAAGCGCCGCCGGAGACGAGGGCGAAGGATTGCCCGAGGCTTCCGGCGGCCGTGAACAACGAGACCGCGAGGGCCATTCGCCCCCGGCCGGAATGATGGGCGATCAGCGAAAGGGCAGCCGGGGCGACGCCGGCCTGGCCCAGACCGAGGGCGAGGCGGGCGAGGAACAGGGCCGCGAAGGAGCCCGCCAGCCCGAAGCCGAAGGTCGCCAGCGTCCAGACCGCGATGCTCACCAGGAGGATCGCGCGCTGGTGGCCGCGATCGGCGAGCGTACCGAGGAGCGGCATCGTCAGCGCGTAGAGCAGCACGAAGGCCGAGCCCAGCAGGAGACCGAGTTGGGCATCGCTCAGGGCCAGCGCCTGCTTTGCCGGCGTGGTCACCAGGGTGATCAGGAACCGGTCGCTCCCGGCCGAGAGTTGCGCTCCCGTCAGGAGAAGCACCAGCGGCCAGGTGCGCCTGCCCATACGCTGCGGATCGACCGGCCCCACCGCGTCCGGGGCCGTCACGCGAGGGACGGCTCGGGACGCGTGCCTGAGCAACGACCCGGGGCCGCCATCAATACAGCTCGCAGAGCCATTCCCCGAGGACCGTCGCAGGGCTTTGATCCTTGCGTGCCTCGTTGCGACGCCGGTTCAGGTCAGTTCGGAACTGTCCCGGTGGCCGGCCGAACGCGTCCCGGAAGGTCCGGTTGAAATGATGCTCGCTGGTGAAGCCGTAGGCATAGGCCAGCGTCGCAATCGATCGCGTCTCGCCCTGACGCCGCAAGGCATGGCGGACGCGTTCCAGGCGCCGTTGCCGCACGAACCGGGCGACGCCGCCATCGGGCGCGAAGGTGCGATAGAGGATGCTGCGCGACACGGCGATGGCGGCCGCGATGGAGTTCGCGTTCAGGTCCTGCTCGCCGAGATGCGCCTCGATATGGGCCTCGGCCTGCCGCCGCCGCGCCAGATCCCCGTTGAGATCGTGGGCTCCTGCCCAGACCACCGCCTCGACCGGCGGAGCTTGCCCACGCAGGACCGCCGCCAGCAGCATGCCGACCACCGTGCTGGAATGACCGCCAACGTTCGCATCGAGCGTGGGCGAGCGCCGCGTCAGGGCAATGAGGAAATCGGCCAGGAGGCCCCCGATGGCTTCCGGCAGGATCGTCCCGTGAAACGCCCGGATGTCGGGCACCAGAGGCTCGATCAGGTCGCGGGCCACGGGTGCGGAGATCACGTTGACGTCGTAGGATCGGCTTTGCTGCGGCAGGCTGTTGTCGAGGACGAGGATCTCGCCCGGTTGCATCCGGCGTTCGTGGCCTGGCGGACCGGCGCGCATCTCGCCGGCCAGCAGGAGATGGAGCGTGATATGGTCGAAGGCGTCCCGCCGGACGCGCGTGGGATTCCGACTGTGCTGGAGGCCGTTCAGGCTGCGCTTGAACAGGATCATCCGCTCGAAGCGATAGGCCTGTACCTCGGCATGGAAGACGTCCCCCACGCGCGCTACGTCCGCGCCGGTCGCGTACAGGTCGTGATACGCTCCAAAGCCAAGCCCAGGATCGAGCCGCCGGGTGGAAAAGGTGATCGACGGAAGCGACACGGTCGGGGGCCCCGGGGCGCCAGGTGTGGCGAATGCGGTCAGGCTCGGGAGAGGGCGACCCGCAAAATCGATGCAAATCAAGCATCGAACGTTACCCTTGTTAATTGGTTCCTTGGCCCGGCCACAACTCACGGGCCCGTGATGATGAGATCCGAGGTCGGACGACGCCCTGTGAGCGGACGCTGCGCAGGCCCCGTGCCTGTGCCATCCACGCGGCAACACGAGTAAGCCTCGAGCCTTGCGGTCTCCGCCTGAAAGGCTCGAGCCCCCATGCCGCAACGCCTCGGTAACCGTTGCGCTTTAGGCCTTGGGAACCGCGTTCCCGCAAAACCCCCGCGATCGGCACGATGACACGAGACCAGTTGGCCGCCGAACTCCTCCGCATTTCCAAGCTGCAGCTCAGCGACATCACCCGCGCCGTGAAGAATGGCGAGAAGTCCATCGCACTCAATGAGGTGGTGGATCTCGCCCGGCGCCTGAACCGGCTCGCCGACGCGGTGGCGGGCCGGCCGGCGCAAGCCCTCCCCGCTTCCGGTCCCGACGCCAGCGCCCACGCCGAGGCGTGAGCGCGGCATCGGAGTGGCGCGCCGAGCGCAACGTCGCGGCGCTGGCCCGCCTGGAGCGGGCGCTTCCGGGCGTCTTTCCGGGCGCCGTCCTGCAGCACGCCCTGGCCCGCCCGCTGATCCCGCCGACGCCGCGCCTCGCGGTCGAGAGCTACTGGCGGGCCCATCTCCTGCGCGCCGATCGCCTCGCCCGGGCGCTGGCCACGCGCTCGGGCCATCCCGAGGGCTGGACCTGGCGCCTGGGCACCGTCAAGGATTCCGGACTCGCGGCGACGTTCCGGCTGCCGCCCTCCCCGTTTCGCGAGCCAGGCCATGCGCGCGGCAAGGGGCATTGCTGCATCTGCGGGCAGCCGGTCTACCGCTTCGGCTGGCACCGGGACCTCTGGGGCGCGGGCATCCCCAACAAGAACGCGCGCTGGCACGCCGCCTGTGTCACCGCCTGGAAGCTGTGGGTGGCCCCGAGCGATCAGGTGAAGGTGCTGAAAGCCCATCAGCGCCATCGCTGCGCGGCCTCGGGCAAGCGCCTGTTCAAGACCGCCGAGGTGGATCACCGGGTGCCGCTCTACCGCGTCTGGCGCGAGCACCGGGACGCGCCCTGGCCGACCCTCCTGGGCTTCTGGGGGGCGCCGAACCTGCAGGTCGTCAATCGCGTGGTCCACGTGGAGAAGTGCGGGATCGAGGCGGGCGAGCGGGCGCTCAGCCGGCGCGGCGCGCGCGCCGAGCCCGAGCAGGGTTCCCAGAGCTGAGCGGACGAACGGGGCTCAAGGTCGGTCCGGGCCCTTACAGCACGCCCTCGATCAGGCCGAGTTCCTGCGCCTCCACGGCCTCGATGTACCAGTTCTCGGGCGCGCGCCGGAGAACCTCCTCGAGGCTCACGCGCGACCCTTGGACGAGGTTGCCGAAACCCTCGTTCTGGATCTCGATGGAGCACTCGATCTCGTGCAGGGCGGCCTTGACGGAGGCGATGCAGGTGGTCAGCGGGCCGTTGAGCTCCACCGTCTTGGCGAGCTTGCGCTCGTGGACCATCAGGCGCGTGCCCCGGGTGAGGTAGCGGTTCGGGCGGGCAAAGAAGCTCATGAGGGTGGTCCCGGCCGAGTAGATCGCGGCCTTGCCGAGGAAGACGAAGCGGCGATCGGGCGACATCTCGGTGTTGAAGCGGATGTCCTCCCCCATCATGCGCGCCACCTCCGGATCGCCCCCGAGGGTCGTCAGTTCGACGACCACGAGATCCCGCTCGGCCGCCGCATCGAGCTGGCGCCGGAAGTCCCGGTACATGTCCTGGTCGACGGACCCGGAGAGCAGGATGGCGGGCGTGCCGAAGGCGGACGCGGGCAAGGCTGACGTATCCATCGCTGACTCCCGGCGGCCGGACATGGCGGCCGTTTCCACGTGAACCCGGATGCGCGCGAAAGGATCGCCGGCGCGGAACTTATCCGCTGCCGACCCCGGATTCCTAGGCGGCCGACGAGCGCGCGAGGCCGGCGCGCAGCGGCCCGATGAGCTGCTCGTAGGCCGCCTCGGCCGGGCCGTAGCTGTCGCCCGCGTGCGCGCAGAGCCGGGTCCGGTCGAGCACCGTGATCCGTCCGCGCCGCGCCCGGATCATGCCGTGCCCTTCGAGCGCCTGGATCGCCAGGGTGACGCCCGAGCGCTGCGTCCCCAGCATCAAGGACAGGAATTCGTGGGTCAGCGCGAACTCGTCGCCACCGAGGCGGTCATGGGCCATCAGCAGCCAGCGCGCGAGGCGCTCCTCGATGGAATAGGCGCCGTTCGAGAGGGCCGTCTGCGACAGGGTCATGATGACGAAATGGACGTAGCGCAGCAGCACGGCGCGCAGGCCCGGCAGGGTCTCGAACGCGACGCGCAGGCGCGCAGCCTCGATGCGCAGCCAGGGTCCACCGGCCTGGACCAGGATCTCGTGTGGGGCCTCGTCGGATCCGAGGAACGTGGCCGTGCTGACCATGCCTTCGAAGCCGAAGCAGCCGACCTCCAGGCGACGGCTCCCGCGCGCCGTCGCGATGTTCGAGGACAGCCCGGCCTCCGGGAAGTAGGCGAATTCCAGGCGGTCGCCCGCCTGGACGAGGCGCTCGCCCTTGGAGACCGCGATGCGGGTGAAGTGCGGCAGGAGTTGCGTGCGCTCTTCCCCCGGAATGGCCCGGAGCAGGAGGTTGCCGGTGTCGGCGATGCTCATGCGCGTCCGCCCCGGTCGATGGCGTTCACCGCCGGCTTACCGGGGCGATCAATAGGGATGGCCGTAATAGGGCTGCCGGCTCGGACGGTACCGGTCCCGCACCGGGCGTTCGCGGCGGCCCTCGTAGGCGCCGAGATAGGGGTCGAGTTCGGGCGCGCGGTAATTGCCGTTGTTGACGCCCGCGGAGCGATCGTTGCCGCTCAGCGCGGAATAGGGCGACAGGCCATCGCCGCTGCTGCCGCCGCCGCGTGCCAGGGCAGCGCCGGACAGGCCGACGAACAGTGCCGCCGCGAGTGTGCTGCGAATGAGCGATGTTGACATGGAAACCTCCTGCGATGAGGGAAGCGACCCTTGGTCCGGTCGCCTCCGGTGGATGGGGATGCGGTGGTTGCCGGGCTAGCGCTCGGCCTGCAGGCTCTTGAGGAAGCGGCGGGCCACGTCGCGGACGGCCTCGTCGTCGCGGGTGCCGTCGTCGGCCTTGTCCCAAAGGTGATCGAGGCTGGATTCCAGGATCGCCAGCAGATCCGGGTTTTCCCGGGCAAGGAACCGGATCGTTCCGAACAGCAGGTGCTCGATCGCGAGTTCGCGGTGGCGGGCCTGTGCGAGGGCGGCGGTGGTCGTGTCGGCTGCGGCGTTGGTCATGACGACACAACGATCGGCCCCGCCGGCGGTTCATGTCCGTCTGCAACAGCCGCACGCTTTCGCACCGGCTGCGACATCGAGCGCTTTCGCTTCCGAATACTTTGCGCCAGAGAAGCCGCCACTCCGCGTTCCGTCCACCGGGCAGACCAAGATGGCACAGACACGAAGCTCGGACGCGCGCGACGCGGGACCAGCCGCCTTCGACACGGATCTCTTCGCCGGCACGGGTCTCGCCTTCGTGGCGGGCTTCGTCGACGCGGCGGCCTTCATCGCGCTCGCCGGCCTGTTCACCGCGCATGTGACGGGCAATTTCGTGCTGATCGGGGCCGAACTCGTCACGACCTCGTCCGGCGTCGTCGCCAAGCTCCTGGCCCTGCCGGCCTTCGTGCTGGCGGTGGCGGGAACGCGCCTGTTGGCGCTGGCGCTGGAGCGACGCGGCAGGGCGCCCTTGCGCTGGCTGCTGGGTCTCGAAGTCCTGCTGCTCGCCGGGTTCTGCCTCGCCGGCCTCGCGTGTCGGCCGCTCGGCTCGCCCGACGGCGTCGCGGCGGTCTCGGTCGGCATGCTGGGGGTGGCGGCGATGGGGGTGCAGAACGCCATCGGCCGCCTCGGCCTGCCGCATCTGGCCGCCACCACGGTGATGACCGTCAACGTCACCCAGGCGGTGATCGATCTCGTCGACTGGGCACGCGGGACAGTCGCGCCGGACGGGCCCGCCCGCACCCGGATGCGCCGGATGCTGCCGGCGGTGCTCGCCTTCGCGGTCGGCGCGCTGGCGGGTGCCTTCGGGGTCGCGGCCTGGTCGTTCGGGTGCCTCGCGATCCCCATCGCGGCGCTCTGCGCCCTGATCGTCCTGCTGCGGCCCTGAACCTCAGGGGCGGCAGGCCAGCAGCCCGTAGGCGACGATGCGCTGCCAGGCGATCCCCTCGGCCAGATCGATGGATTTCGTCAGCGGCGCCGGCAGGGGAAAGGTCCCGACGCTTCCAGACAGAGTCTGCCCTTCGCGCAGGGGCACCACGATCCAGGCCGGAGCATCCGGATCGGCGCAGAGGTCGGCGATCGTCCCAGCCGGCGGAGCGTCGAGGCGCCGGGGGCCGGCCGGGTGGAAGGGCGCGCGGTCGATCTCGGAGGCGAGTCCCCCCGCGATCAGGCGGTTCATGCGCTCGGACCAAGCGGCCGCGAGGGGCCGCGAGAACACGATGCTGGCGCCCTGCAGGTTGGTGATCCAGTTCGCGCGTCCGAGGACGAGCCAAGCCTCCGCCTCGCCGTCGAGCCAGAGCACCTCGCCCGGCCGGGACGCGACCGCCGCGGCGAGGTCGGGCAGCGCGACGCGGCGCTCGATCTGGCGCGCCGTCGCGGAGCGCTCGTCCCAGAACGTCGCGAGGGCGAGGACGAGGGCGAGCGCGGCGAAGACCCGCGACGCGACATGCCGGGAAGCCCGAGTCCAGGCGAGCCCGGCGAGGATCGCCAGGGGCAGCACCACGGAGAAGTTCCGGATCGTACCGAGCCCGGCTTGTGCCCCCTCCGCGCGACGGGCCAGCAGCCAGGCCAGCGCCGAGACCTCGACGGCCATCCGGCCCGCGACGAGCAGGCCGACCAGCACCCCGCCGAACAGCATCACCCGTGAGGTGGGGGTGATGCGGCCCGGGCGCAGGAGCGCATGGGCGGCAAGCGCCAGGCCGGCTGCCCCCGCCGCGATGACGAGGTCGTCCGAAAACACCCATCCGAGTGCCAGCAGGGCCAGGGTGATCCGCTCGCCCGGCGTGCCCCGCCAGAAAGCGGCCGCGCAAAGCCCGAAGGCGGCGGCCCCGACGACGGCGGTGAGCCAGAGGAAACGCCAGGGCTGAAGCTGCACGATGAGGAGCGATGGCCAGGAATCGCCGAACAGGGCCGAGACGGCAGCACCGAGACCGCCCGCCAGGAGCGCGGCGGCGAGGACGCGCCGCGCCGCCGGCGCCAGCCGGGAGCCGGCGACGAGGATCGACGCGCCTTGCACCAGAAGCGGAGTCCAGGCGGTCGCCGGCCAGAAGGAGGGAAACAATTCGGCGCAGCGCAGGCGCAGGATGGCCGAGAATTCGGGATCGAGCCCGGTGAGCAGGCGGTCGAACAGCGGCACTCCGAGGGCGGCGGCGGCAAGCGTCCCGATCGGCAGCGCCGCCAGGGCCGCCAGCCAGCGGCGATCCGATGCCACGAGGACGAGGGCGAGCACGGCGAGTCCCGCCAGCCCCATGATCGGGTGGACGAGGCATGCGAGGATCGCCAGGCCGCCGCAGAGCCGCACGCGGCGAGCGAGGTAGGCGGCCAGGCTCCCGAGGACGGCGGCCTCCGCGAGCGTCCGGGGCGTGGCCAGTGCCTCGCCCACCCGGAACACGCCCGGATAGCCGTAGCAGGCCGGCAGGACCACCAGAGCGGCGAGGACGATCCAGCGCCCGCGTCCGGCGGCAAGGCTGGCCGCCAGCGCGTAGGCCCCGCAGAACCAGGCGCCCATTCCGAGCAGGCTCAGGGCGAGGGCCGCATCGGCGGGCCCGAGACTCGCGACGAGCCAGCGCAGGATGAGGGGGAACAGGCTGAAGCGCGACTGCCCGTCATGGACGAACATGAGGTCGCGCCCGATCCCAGCCGGGTCGAGGTCCGCCAGCGCCCGCCCGACATAGAGGCGCGCATCCCCGAAGATGCCCCGATAGGGATGCATCAGCAGGAGCAGCCCCGCGGCTCCCAGGCCCAGCCAGAGCTTGCCCTGGGAGCCGGCGACACCCTCGCTCGCGGCGGCCGAGGGGATTTCAGGCAGGCGCGAAGCCTGCACGGGCGATCCCGCCTGCGCCATCGCGTCCTCCCCTCGCTCGATCGCGTCCGGCCGTCCTCAGGCGGCCCGGCGCGGAACTTGGGACGGAACCTGGCGCTCGCTCGTCAGCGCCCCGGCCGCGCCCGAGACGCCGGCCTCGGTGTATTCCGCGTCCTCGTTCACGCACCAGGGATCGTAGCGGCGCTCGCCCGCGAGGATGTTCTCCACGGAGAGCATCGCGGTCATCATCGCGTGGTCCTGGTTGTTGTACTTGTGCATGCCGTTGCGCCCGACGAGGTGCAGGCTCGGGTAGGCGTGCTCGAGGTCGCGTCGCACGGTGGCGACATGCGCCTTGTAGTCGGCGTCATAGACCGGATAGGCCTTGGGCTGGCGCACCACGCAGGCATCGACCACGTCCTCGGGCCGGATGAGCCCGATCCGGCCGATCTCGCGCTTGGCCAGCGCGATGAGGTCGGCGTCGGACGCGGTCCAGAGGCCGTCGCCCTCGAAGCAGAAATATTCGAGCCCGAGGCAGGTGTGGTCGTCGTGCGGCACCATCTCGGGCGACCACGAGCGGAAGTTCTGCACGCGCCCCACCTGCACGGAGGGATCGTGGATGTAGATCCAGTTGTCGGGAAAATCCTTCGTCGAGCGGGCGATCAGCGCCACGGTGAGGAAGTCTCGGTACTGCAGGGCGCGGGCCTGGAAGGTGCTGATCGGAGTCGGGGTGATGGCGCCGACGAGTTCGCGCAGGGGCGCCGACGAGATCACGTTGCGGGCGGTGAAGGTCTCGCGCGTACCGTCGCCGCCCTTGGCGGTCACGGTCCAGAGCCCCGTCCTGGCGTCGAAGTGCAGGCCGTCCACGCCCCGGTCGAGGTGCAGGCTGCCGCCCCTGGCGACGACCTTGGCGGCGGCGGCCTCCCACATCATGCCCGGCCCCTTGCGGGGGTAGCGGAAGGATTCGATCAGCGTCTTGATCACGGGTTCGCCGGCGCGCGGCGCGCGGCGCAGGCCGAGCGAGCGCACGAGCGCGTCGCGGATCGCGGCGCCGAGGTCGAGGCCATTGATGCGCTGGGCCGCCCAATCCGCCGAGATGGCGTCGCAGGACATGCCCCAGACCTTCTCGGTGTAGGTCTTGAAGAAGATCGAGAACAGGCGCTCGCCGAAGCGGTTGCGGACCCAATCGTGGAAGCTCTTCGGCTCGGCGATGGGCCGCGCGCGGGCATAAAGATACGACGCGACGCAGGCCGCGCTCTCGAGAAGGCCGAGGTTGCGCAGGGCCTCGAAGGCCTTGAGGGGGTAGGCGTAGTACTTGCCCTTGTAGAAGATCCGCGACAGGCGCGGCCGCTCGATGAAATCGTCAGGCAGGAGTTCGTCCCAGAGATCGACAACCGCCTTCGACTTCGAGAAGAAGCGATGGCCGCCGATGTCGAACAGGTAGCCGTTGTGCGACACGGTGCGGCTGATCCCGCCGACCTGCACGGGGTCTCGCTCCAGGACCGCGACGGAGCGGCCCGCCTTGGCAAGCAGGTAGGCGGCGGTGAGGCCGGCCGGACCGGCGCCGATCACGAGCGTTTCCGTGTGTTGGCTCATGGGGCGGCGACTCGTGGATACCGGAGGACGAACGCCCCCGGCATAGAGCCGTTTTGGTTAAGGAAGACCTTTTCGCGCGCGCTGGGTCCGTCGCCGTGTCGACGCCAACATCACATCGACGGCGATCAGCCTAGGCTTTTCTCGAAGTACGCGATCGTCTTCCGCAATCCCTCGCGCAGCGGGATGGTCGGCTCCCAATCGAGGACGGCTCTCGCCTGGGTGATGTCCGGCCTGCGCTGGCGCGGGTCGTCCGGCGGTAACGGCCGGAAAACCATCTCGGAGCGCGAGCCGGTCAGCTCGACCACCAGTTCGGCGAGCTGCCGGATGGTGAACTCACCGGGATTTCCGATGTTGATCGGGCCGGTGACGGTCGCATCCGTCTCCATCAGGCGCAGGAAGCCCTCGATCAAGTCGTCGACGTAGCAGAAGGAGCGGGTCTGCGAGCCGTCGCCGTAGAGCGTGATGTCCTCGTTGCGCAGGGCCTGGAGCACGAGGTTCGAGACGACGCGGCCGTCGTTGGGGTGCATGCGCGGGCCATAGGTGTTGAAGATGCGCGCCACCTTGATGGGGATGCCGTGCTGGCGGTGGTAATCGAAGAACAGCGTTTCGGCGCAGCGCTTGCCCTCGTCGTAGCAGGACCGGTACCCGATCGGGTTGACCCTGCCCCAATACGCCTCGGGCTGCGGATGCACCTCGGGATCGCCGTAGACTTCCGAGGTCGAAGCCTGAAACACCTTCGCCTTCAGACGCTTGGCGAGGCCCAGCATGTTGATGGCACCGATGACGCTGGTCTTGGCCGTCTGCACGGGATCGAATTGATAATGCACCGGGGAGGCCGGACAGGCGAGGTTGTAGATCTCGTCCACCTCGACGTAGAGCGGAAAGGTCACGTCGTGGCGCATCAGCTCGAAGCGTGGCTCTCCGAGCAGGTGGGCCACGTTGCGCCGCGTCCCCGTGAAGAAGTTGTCGACACAGAGCACTTCGTGGCCCTGGTCCAGCAGCCGCTCACACAGGTGGGATCCCAGGAAGCCGGCGCCGCCCGTGACGAGGATCTTCTTCGTGTTTCCGTAGCGCACGGTGTGCTTCCCAAGGTGTTGATCCGGCCACCCGAAGGCGCGGCCGGATCCGGTCATCGCGCGGCCACGGTGCCGATCCCGGTGTAGGAAAATCCGTGCCGCTCCGTGACGGCGCGGCTGTAGACATTGCGCAGGTCGACCATGACGGGTGCGTTCATGGTCTGGCGCAGGCGGGCGAAGTCGAGGGCGCGGAAGGCGTTCCATTCGGTGACGATGACGATGGCGTCGGCGCCGTCGGCGCAATCGTAGGCGTCGCTGGCGTAGGTCACGTCCGAGAGGAGGGGCCTGGCGGCGGCCATGCCCTCGGGGTCGTAGGCCCGGATGGCGGCGCCTGCGTCCTGGAGGCCTGTGATGATGGAGAGCGCGGGGGCGTCGCGCATGTCGTCGGTGTTGGGCTTGAAGGTCAGGCCCAGGATGGCGATGGTCTTGCCCCGCACGGATCCGCCGCAGGCCAGGATGACCTTGCGGGCCATGGCGCGTTTGCGCTGGTCGTTGACTGCCACGACGGTCTCGACGAGGCGCACCGGGGTGCCGGCGTCCTGGGCGGTCTTGACGAGGGCCAGGGTGTCCTTGGGAAAGCAGGAGCCGCCGTAGCCGGGGCCGGCGTGGAGGAACTTGGCGCCGATGCGGTTGTCGAGGCCGATGCCGCGGGCGACCTGCTGCACGTTGGCGCCGACCTGCTCGCACAGGTCCGCGATCTCGTTGATGAAGGTGATCTTGGTGGCCAGGAAGGCGTTGGCGGCGTACTTGGTCAGCTCGGCGGTACGCCGGTCCGTCACCAGGATCGGAGCCTGGTTGAGGTAGAGCGGCCGGTAGATCTCGCGCATGACCGCCTCCGCGCGCTCGTCCTCGGTGCCGACGACGATGCGGTCGGGGCGCTTGAAGTCGTCGATGGCGGCGCCTTCCCGCAGGAACTCGGGGTTGGAGACCACCGCGACCTCGGCGTCCGGGTTGGTCTCGCGGATGATGCGCTCGACCTCGTCGCCGGTGCCCACCGGCACGGTGGACTTGGTGACCACGACGGTGAAGCCGGTGAGCGCGGCGGCGATCTCCTTGGCTGCGGCGAAGACGTAGGTGAGGTCGGCAAAGCCGTCCCCGCGCCGGGAAGGTGTGCCCACCGCGATGAAGACGGCGTCGGCCCCGGCGACGGCGGGGGTGAACTCGGTGGTGAAGCTCAGGCGCTCCTGGCGCACGTTCTCGGCGACCAGCGCCTCGAGCCCCGGCTCGTAGATCGGCATGCGCCCGGCCTTCAGCGCCTCGATCTTGGCCGGGTCCTTGTCGACGCAGACCACGCTGTGCCCGAAATCCGCAAAGCACGTGCCCGACACCAGGCCCACGTAACCCGAACCGATAACCGCGATACGCACGTATCAACCTCTCCGATGACAGCGTTTTTCCTTCTGAAACAAAGGTCATGGGAGTTCAATCGGCGGATTGAAACCCAACCTGCGATGCCCTTTGGTTCCGGTTCCGGTTGCGTATCATCGTCACTATCATCGAAGATGACGTGTCCCATTAATCTGTGATAACCCGCCGCCGACTTTCGCGAAGCGGCATTTGCTGGTCTTGCGTGAGATCAGTCGGCATCGTTATGACACCGCGTTGCCGGATCAGCTGCGTCATGGGATGCGCGGACCGGCCTTCGCGATCTCGCGGGCGCCTGGCCGAAGACCGCAGCGGCGGCATAGCTTCGAGCGCTCGTCCGCTACCGCCTTGTCTCGGACGTCCGGCTGCAGGTTTGCTCTCGATCAGACTGAAATCCATGACCAATCTCACGGAGAGCGGCGTGCAATCGGATACCGGCCCGCTCCCAATCCTGGTCGAGGAGGCCGTCGGGCTCCCCACCCAGATGGCGGCGATCGTTCGGGCGTACCAGCGTGCGAGCAAGGCGGACGCCACGGTGAGGGCGTACCGGACCGACATGGCTTTGTTCGGCGAATGGTGCCGGCGCTGCGACGTCCCATCCCTGCCGGCGTCTCCGGAATCCGTCGCCGCGTTCCTCGTCTCCGAGGCAGAAGCCGGCCGGGCAAGCTCGACCATCGGACGGCGCTGCGCCGCGATCCGGTACGCGCACAAGCTCGCAGGGGCAGCCGACCCGACGGATGACGAAGGCGTGCGCGCCACGCTCGAGGGGATCCGGCGCAAGGTCGGGGTCGCACCAGCGCAGAAGGCGGCCGCCACCGCCGAGGTGCTGGCCCGGATGCTGATGCGCACGCAGGACACCCTGGCCGGCAAGCGCGACAGGGCCCTGCTGGCACTGGGCTTCGCGGGGGCTTTCCGGCGCTCAGAGTTGGTGGCCCTCGACGTAGGGGACCTCGAAGCGGATCGGGAGGGTCTGCGCGTGCGGGTGCGGCGTTCGAAGACGGACCAGGACGGGCGCGGCTTCGAGAAGACCATCCCGCACGGACGCTTCCTCCGGCCGGTGGCCCTGGTGCGGGACTGGCTCGATGCGGCCGGGATCGTGGAGGGGCCGGTGTTCCGGCCGGTGTCGCGCTCGGGACACGTGCGGGGCCTGACCGGCGCGGCGCCTCGCCGCCTGACGTCCCAGGCGGTGGCCAATATCGTCAAGCGCTACGCGCACTTAGCCGGGCTGGATGCCTCGGCCTACGGGGGCCATTCGCTGCGCGCCGGGTACATCACCACGGCGGCCGAGTACGGGGCGGACCTCGCCCGCATCATGGACCAGTCGGGCCACCGCGACCCGCGCACGGTGGTCGGATACATCCGGCGGGCGAACGCCTTCAAGGATCACTCGGGCGCCGGATTCCTCTGAGGCGACCCGTCCGATCAGCGGGACGCGGTCGTTTCGGCGTCTGCAACAATCTGCACGGCGCGGGATGCAACGCTCGGCTTTGTTGCAGCGACCGGCTGCGGTGTCGTGGTCAGTTCGCCCGAGCGATGCACCTGCTGCGTCTCGCGGGCCTGCTCGCGGAACAGCGGAGGCGTCAGGTAGAGGGCCTCGCCGGCCAGGGCGGCGCCGGTGCCGAGGGTGGCGAGGGCGAGGACGGCCGAGGCGAGGAGGGTGGGAACGCGCATTGGAAATCTCCGGGATGAGGCCGCCGGGAGGGGGCCTGTTGATGGAGATTGAACCACACTTTTGTGCGCCGCGACGTGCTCATTTTGCATCGCACCATAATGCGGAAAGCGAACTATCTCGCTGATCTATTGCATTCTCCCAGGGCGCAGGTGGATGAAATCAATCGTCGAGCCATGCTTTGCACGCACGTCAAGAAAATCTCGCGGGACGACATTGAAAACGAATTTGTGCGCCGCAAAAGAATAATTTGCGATCGTCCTGAAAAGGCTTTTCCGCCCGTGGCGCCGCGAGAACGCAGCGCCGCGCCGTCGCCGCCGGACTTGCGGAAACGGCCGGGCCCGTGGCCTGGTGCGGCCATGCCCATCCGGCGCGAGCACCGCTTCTTCTATCCCATCGACTGGCCCGAGCTCTCGGCCGTGATCCGCTTCCAGCGGGCGGGCGGCCGCTGCGAGGTCTGCGGGCGGCCGCATGGGCAGACCGTCTTCCATCTCGGCGACGGGCGCTGGTGGGACGCGCAGGCCGCCGCGTGGCGCGACGGCGCCGGGCGCTTCATCTGCCTCGCCATCGGCGCCGACGACGTGCTGGGCCGCGTGCGCACCACGCGGGTGGTCCTGGCCGCCGCCCACCGCGACCATGACACGGCCAACAACGCCGCCCGCAACCTCGCGGCCTTCTGCCAACGCTGCCACATGAACCACGACCGGCCCGAACATCGGCGCAGACGCTGGTCTACCTTGTTCCGTCGCAAGGCTTTGGGCGATCTATTCCGGGGGCCCTATTCGGGCGCCTGACAAACCAGGCTTCAGGACCCGGCTTTAATCCGGCTCACCATGTGCCCCGTGACACGTCATGGATGGAAACAGCACCCCATATTGGTTTCAGACAGAGAGAAACGAGCCAACGACTTGGTTCGTGCTGTAGAGGAAGCCAGAAGCCATGATCAAGACCCGTATCGCCGCTCTTGCCACCGCCCTTGTCCTTGGCGTTGCTCCGATCTCGTCCGCAATGGCCTACGACAGCCCCTCTCGCTACACCGCGTTCTCGCCCTATGAGGTCGAGACGACGGGATCGCTGGATGTCCGCGGCGATGCTTATTCGCGCAATCCTTCCAGCTGCCCGATGAGCTCGGCCGCCGAGGGCAACGCCAACCAGCAGAACTTCCCGGTCCAGCAATACGGCCAGACCTCGGGCGGCAACCGCTGCTGATCGGAACCGGCCCGTTGGAGGGAGGCCGCCGGGGGCTCGCCACGGGAGTGAGCGGCGGCCTTCGCGGGCTCCCTCCCTCCACGAAGTCCCTTCCCTTAGCGAAGTCCTTTCCTCAGCCCTGGACCCGCCCGACGCGGTCCCGGGCCTCGGGCGGGCACACCGCCCCCACCTCACCGACATCCCAACCCGCCAGGCTCCGGCCGAGGCGGGTTTTTCCATGGCGTCACGCTCCGTTCTGGCCGGGAAAGCGCGAAAGCCGCCGCTGGTGAAGAAAATGGTCACGGTCCTGCGCTACGCCTGCGCCAGATGGGCGCCTCTCAGGAGGCGCCAGCCGCTCGGGGAGATGTCACATGAGCAGCGCTCTCGCACCCGCACTCCAGGGATCCGGCGGATCGGACCGCCTGCCGGAACTCTCACGGCTCGCGGCCCACCTCGCCAGCAACGTCCTCGAATCCCAGATCGAGGGACGCCCGGTCCCCGACGACCACATCCGCTTCCTCCTCGATGCCGCCCTGCTGCTGCAGGAGCACGGCGTCGTGCTGCCGTCCCTGCTCGGGCAGATCATGAAGGGTGCCGCCGAACCGGAGGCCGCGCCGCCCAGCAATCCGCCCCGGACGCGGCCGGCGAGCGAGGACGACGACGACGCGGGCCGTCTCGCCTGGCTGCTGCGCCCCTTCCAGGCGATGAAGGGCTGAGCGGGCGCGGCCCGCACAATCGACGGCAGGACCCGGCCTTCGCCCATCACGCCAGCCCTGCGGTCGCCCTCACGCGCGCGGCTGTCGCCTTCACGCGCGGCTGTCGCCTCACCGATCCTCGATCAGGGCTTCGATGGAGAGGATGGCGTTCTCGAGTTCGGCAATGCGCTTGAGGAGTGTCCGGCAGACGCGCGAACCGTTGCCGTCCGCCTGCACAAGCAGGTCGTGCTGTCTGGCTTTCAAGCCTTCGAGAAGAAGCTCCAGATGCGACATACGACGGGAAGCATTGCGCGGCGCAATGCGTTCCTGGATCGTGTTGCGCGTGCTTAATGAAGGCTTCCCGCGTGATATAGGGCGACTTTGTCGGACGGATGCCCTATTGAAAGCTTCTCGGCAGCGTAGGAGAATTCATGTCCGATCAGCCAAGCCACGTCGTCGACCGTCTCGAGACCAAGGCCGCCAAGGGGGCGGAGCGCGAGCGGATCGCGCATGCGGCCTGGGCCGAGCTTCACGATGCGAGCCGCGTGCAGGATGAGAAGACCGTACGGCTGAAGGCGTTGCGGCTGGCCCAGCGGGCCTCACCGCAGGGGTAGGCGGAGTAACCGCCCCAATGGGCCGGGGGCGGCGCGTTCAGGATGCCGCCGGCGCGAAGGTCCAGCCCGTGAGCGTGCGCGGGATCGGAAGCCGGGCGATGTCGAGGCCGCAAGCGACCTTGAACGCGCGCTCCTCCGTCAGCAACTTGAGCCCCTGTTCGGCGGATTCGCACGTGCCGAGCAGGTCGTCGTCCAGCAGAACGACGTAGCACTCGTTCTGCGCGAGGCGCGTTCGCGTGATCCGGAAGACGCCCTGGGGCGTGTCGCAGAGCCAGTCACCACGCATCGGACGTCCCCTCCCCGCTGTCCCGCGGACGCCGATCATGGGCCGGCGATTGCGGTCCTGTCCAGCAGGTTAATGCATCCCTAACGTGGATCGATGCACCATTCTGCATGGCGTGGCGGAGTACCGCCCAAGCCCTTCGGCCACATTCATCGGACCTCCGCCGCCTGTCGTCACAGGCACCGGAAGACGGCAGCTTGGCCGTCGAGGGGCTCGACGAGCGTCATCGCGCGACGTCGGCGATTCCGCGCGGTTGAAAATTGGGCGTCGCGGCGAATCCGCGAAGATAAAGATTGATTTCCTCCCGATCCTGCCCCTTAGACAATCCGCTTCGCACCTTGAGGACCGCAAGAACATGGAAGACGTCACCCCAGAGCAGCAGACCGATTACGTTGTGCTGGCTGCCGAAATCGTGTCGGCCTATGTTTCCAACAATTCCATCCCGGCAAGCGAACTGGGCAACCTCTTGGCCAGCGTCTACGCGGGCATCAGCGGTCTTGCCTCGGGCGGAACCGCCAAGTCCGCGCAAGACGAGGTCGAGAAGCCGACCCCCGCGCAGATCAAGAAGTCGATCACGCCGGATGCCCTCATCAGCTTCGAGGACGGCAAGCCCTACAAGACGCTGCGCCGGCACTTGACCATTCGTGGCCTCACGCCCGAGGCCTACCGGGCCAAGCATGGCCTGCCGGTCGATTATCCGATGACCTCGGCGAGCTATTCGGCCCAGCGCTCGGAGCTGGCGCGTTCCCTCGGGCTCGGGAACCACCGCAAGGACGCATCTGCCACGGCCTCTGACGAGGCGCAGCCGGACGCATCGGAGGAGGCCAAGCCCGCCCGGCGCGTTGGGCGTCCCCGCAAGGCCGACGCGGCGGCCTGAGGCTCCTCGGAGGCGGCGGCATCGAAGCCGCCGCCTCCCGTTTGGAGGCCGGGCGCCGTGGGCGAGAACCAGACCTGATGTCGCGCCGGCTTGCTGCGCGCGCGGCCCGCGCCACGTGAGCGTCCGGGCACCTTCCGGGCCTGTGCTCACTTCGCGAACCGCATGGCAACGTACTTCACGGCCGACACGCATTTCGGCGATGCCCCCCTCGTGCAGCGGCGGCGCTTCGCCTTCCGCTCCGTGGAATCGCACGACGAAGCGTTGATCGCGCGCTGGAACGCGGTCGTCTCGGCCGGCGACACGGTCTGGCACCTCGGCGATTTCGCCGCCGATGCCAGCCGCGCGCATTGTGCCGCGGTGTTCGCCCGGCTCAACGGGATCAAGCGCCTGGTGCGCGGCAACCACGACACCAACCGCGTGCTCGATCTGGCCTGGGCCGAGCCGCCCGTGGAGAGCGCCCGCATCACCGTACAGGACGCGGATGGCCGGGCCTGGCGGCTCTTCCTCTCGCATTACCCGCATCGGTCCTGGCCGGGGTTCTGGCGGGAGACGCGGCACTTCTACGGGCACACCCACGCCTGCCTGCCCGATACCAGCCGCGCCTGCGACGTCGGCGCGGATGCGTGCGGATACCGGCCGATGGATCTCGCCACGCTGATCGCGCGCCAGGATGCGGCCGAGCAGGCCCCCGAGGAAATGGCGGCGCGCGGCCTGCGCTGAGACGAGCCGCACGATCGTGCGCGGTGCCGGGCTGCCGTGATCAGGTCAGCGGGTTGAGCGCGTCGTTGCGGGCCGGCAGCGGCGCCAGCATCGTCAGGCAGAAGCCTTCGGGCGGATAGGTCATGGTCACCTCGGCCCGGACCTGGGCGGTCAGGACGCGCTGGAGGAGGCGCGAGCCGAAGCCCTGGCGCGTCGGCGGGCTGACCGGGGGTCCGCCGCTCTCCACCCAGGAGAAGCGCAAGATCCCCGCCGGGCCGCCGGGCTCGACGGCCCAGGTGATCGCCACCCGGCCCTCGCGATTGGACAGGGCGCCGTACTTCGCCGCGTTGGTGGTGAGTTCGTGGATCGCCATGCCGATCGGCACGGCGATCTCGGACGACATGTCGATCGAAGGCCCGACGAGCTGGATGCGGGCATCCCCGTCGGGGCCCTCCTCCAGCGCGCCCTCCGCATAGGGCTTGAGTTCGTTGGCGAGCAGGTTGCGCAGCGAAGCGGTCTGCCAGGTGTCCTCGGTGAGGACCGAGTGGGTGTGGGCCAGGGACATGATCCGCCCCACGAAGGCCTCGTAGAAGCTCTCGATGCTGGAGGCGGTGCGGGCGGTGGAGCCGACGATCGCCTGCACCGTGGCGAGCGTGTTCTTCACCCGGTGATGCAGCTCGCGGATCAGCAGCGTCTGGCGCTCCTCGGCCAGGCGCCGCTCGGTGACGTCGGCGACGACCCCGATCAGGCGGCGCGGCAGCCGGTGGCGGCCGTCCCGCTCGAAGCGTCCGGCGAAATCGAGGACGCGCCAGGCCCCGTCGCCGAGGCGGCGGATGCGGCCCGTAGCCTCCAGGACGCTGTCCTCCCGCAGGGCCCGCGTGATGGCGGCGCGAAAGGCCGGGCGGTCCTCCGGATGGAGCACGACGTCGAGGAACTCGCGTTTTCCCAAAGCTCCGTCGGCGGGCCTGCGCCCGAAGATCGCGAACATGCGCTCGTTCTCCCAGATCGCCTGGTCGTCGAGCATGTGCCACTCGAAGATGCCGAGCGCGGCGAGCGAGGTCGCGATGCGCAGGCGCTGCTCGCCGGCGCGCAGGGCGGTGCGCGTCTCGACGCGGGCGGTGACGTCCTCGATCACCCCGACCACGGCGACCGGCCGGCGCCTCCCATCCGTCCCGAGGATGGCCTCGCCCCGGACCTCCACGTCGATCGCGACCCCGTCGCGCTCCCGGCGCAGGCGGCATTCGAGGGCGAAGGGCTTGGCCTCCCGCAGCGAGGCGCGGACCTGGGCCCGGATGCGGTCGGTCTCGCCGCTCTCCAGGGCGGCCTGGAGGCCGACCCAGCTGACGGCGGCACCGGGCGCGTGGCCGAGGATGTGGGCCGCCCGGCGCGAGAGCGCGACCTGCCCGTCGGCGAAGTCGTAGCGCCACTCGCCGAGCCCGGCGGCGGTCAGGGCGGCGCGGTTCTCATCGGCCCGGACGACCTCGTCGGGGTCGACGGCCTCGACGATGAGGACCTGGAAGTCGCCGCTGGGCCGGGAGGGACGGATGCGCAGGTCGAGACCGGTGCCGTCCGCGCGCAGCCATCGCCGGATGCAGGCGCGCGGCGCGACGGCCCCGAGGGCCGAGAGGGCGCGCCCGTTCAGGGCACCGGCCGGAAAGCCGAGGAGGTCGCAGAGGGCGGGGTTGGCCTCGCGGATCAGGCCCGCGCCATCGACGACGAGGATGCCCACCGGAGCCTGCGCGAACGCGACCGCCCGGAGGTGCGCATCCGCGTCGCCGTCTCCGGACGGCGGGTTCGATGCGTCCTGCACTCCACATCCTCGCTCGCCGCAGAAGGCCGCGGGTCACCGGCCGGCCCCCGACCGGGCGCCATCAGACAACCGAAGGTCGCGCGGAACAAGGCCGCCCAGGGGTGGTATCACGGGTTTTGCCCGCCGACCCGCTGACGGGACCGTGTCCCGGTCCCCGCGCCACGTTCGCAACTCAGGCGGGCGAGACGCGCCGGAATTCGAGGTAGCTCGGAGGACGGCCGGCGGCGAGGGCCTTGGCCTCGTAGCGCGTGCCCGGCCAATCGGCCCAGGCCCGCGTCCAGTCCCGGGCCGCCTCGGCGGTCCAGGCCAGTTGCGGGCAGCGCGCGGCGCGCACCAGCGTCCAGCCGGCGTAATCGTCGATGTCGCTGGCAAAGCGGAACAGGCCGCCGGGCTTCAGCACGCGGGCGATCTCGGCGAGCGAGGCATCCGAGACGAAGCGGCGCTTGCGCTGCCGGCGCTTGGGCCAGGGATCGGGGTAGAGGAGATAGACCCGGGTCAGACTCGCATCCGGCAGGGCGGCCAGGAGGGCGGTCGCGTCCTCGTCCCAGACCCGGACGTTGCGCAGGGCACCGTCGTCCACCGCCCGCAGCAGCTTCACGACGCCGTTCACGAAGGGCTCGGCGCCGATGATGCCCGTGCGCGGATTCCGCGTGGCCTGGGCGGCGAGGTGCTCGCCGCCGCCGAAACCGATCTCCAGCCAGACCTCGTCGGTGGGAACCGGGAACAGCGCCTGCGGATCGATGAACGCGCCCGGTGGCGGCAGGGTCAGCCGCAGGACCGGCAGCAATTCGACGAGGCGCTGCTCCTGGCCCGCGCGCAGGCGCTTGCCCTTGCGGCGGCCGTAGAAGGCGCGCTCGGCGCCTTCCGCATCGTGCCCGACCGAAACGGCCGGGTGCCCGCCCGGACCGGCCGGGTGCCCGCCCGGATGGGGCGGGGAATCGTCCCGCCCCAGGGTCATGGGGTCAGGCCAGGGCCGACTTGAGGCTGTCGGCGAGGTCGACGCGCTCCCAGGAGAAGCCGCCATCGGCGTCCGGCGCCCGGCCGAAATGGCCGTAGGCGGAGGTGCGGGCGTAGATCGGCTTGTTGAGGCCGAGCTTCGTCCGGATGCCGCGGGGCGACAGGTCGAGGGCGCTCATCAGCACGTTCTCGAGGCGGGCCTCGTCCACCTGTCCGGTGCCGTGCAGGTCGACGTAGATCGAGAGCGGCTTGGCGACGCCGATGGCGTAGGCGAGCTGGATCGTGGCGCGGGTGGCGAGGCCCGCCGCCACCACGTTCTTGGCGAGGTAGCGGGCCGCGTAGGCCGCCGAGCGGTCGACCTTCGTCGGGTCCTTGCCCGAGAAGGCGCCTCCGCCGTGGGGTGCGGCGCCGCCGTAGGTGTCGACGATGATCTTGCGGCCGGTGAGACCGGCGTCGCCGTCGGGACCGCCGATGACGAACTTGCCCGTGGGGTTCACGTGCCAGACCGTCTCCTCGGAGACCCAGTTCTGCGGCAGGGCGGCGAGGATGTAGGGCTCGACGATGGCGCGGACGTCGGCCGAGTCGAGGGACTCGTCGACGTGCTGGGTGGAGAGCACGATCTGGGTGACGCCGACCGGGCGACCGTTCTCGTAGCGGACCGTGACCTGGCTCTTGGCGTCGGGGCCGAGCTTGGCGGCGTCGCCCTGGCGGCCCTTGCGGGCGTCGGCGAGGTCCTTGAGGATCTTGTGGGCGTAGTAGATCGGCGCCGGCATCAGCTCGGGCGTCTCGTCGGACGCGTAGCCGAACATGATGCCCTGGTCGCCCGCGCCCTCGTCCTTGTTGCCGGCCGAATCCACGCCCTGGGCGATGTCGGCGGACTGGGCGTGCAGGTGGATCGCGATGTCGTTGTTCTTCCAGTGGAAGCCCGACTGCTCGTAGCCGATGTCCTTCACCGCCTCGCGGGTGAGGTGCTCGAGGTGGTCGAAGGTCACGGAATCGGGGCCGCGCACCTCGCCCGCGATGACGATGCGGTTGGTGGTGGCCAGGGTCTCGACGCCGAGGCGGGCCTCCGGCATCACGGCGAGGTAGGCGTCGACGACGGTGTCGGAGATCCGGTCGCAGACCTTGTCCGGATGGCCTTCGGAGACCGACTCGCTCGTGAACAGGTAGTTGGAACGCGGCATTCAAGGCCCCCGATGTCTGGATGCGCCCAGGATGTCGCGGCGCCTCACCCGATGGTTCTGACGGCGAAGTGTCTGTCAGCCGTCCGTCCGGCGGTCAAGACGAAAAAGCGGATGAATTCGCCAAAGCGAACGAAACGGACGGTAAATCAGTCTCCGAGCTTATGCCCGAGGGCCTGCACCGCCGCCGCGAGCCGCCGCCTGTCCGCGTCGGAGAAATGCTCGGTCACGTGCCGGGCCACGACGTCGGCGAGGCCCTCCCAGGGGTTGGCGGCGGGATCGGGCTGGTAGGCGCGCTGGCGCGGCTCGGACAGGCCCGGCCCGGACGCCGCGTCGGCCTCCTCGAGCCCGTCGAAGAAGTAGGCGACCGGCACGCCGGTCATCCGGCTGAAGGTGTCGAGGTGGATCGCACTGATGCGATTGGTGCCCTTCTCGTATTTCTGCAGCTGCGCGGCGGACATCCCGAAGCTCAGGGCCACCCGCTTCTGGGTCAGGGACGCCTTCTTGCGCTGCTCGGCGATCCGCTGCCCCACATGCACGTCACGCGCGTCGGTCTTCTGCCCTGCCATCCCGTGTGTCGATGCTCCGCCCCGTGCGCCCGCCGCGAAGGCTCCGGGCGGCCGGGATCGGGAACCCCGGATGGCTCTCGGTCGCTCTCGCTCGGCCGGCGCCGGACGGTAGGTCCCGTCCCGGCACCCGTCAAACCCGCCGGGGGCCGGGACGCGCCGCCCGGCCGGCTTGTCCCCTGCGCCCTGGCGGCAACCTCACGGCATTGTCAGCCGCATGTCCTGCTTCTCACACCAATCCTGCCGAGCGGACCGGTCTTTCTGATCGGACCAGTCTCGCCGATCACACCAGGTCGCGCTTCAGGGCATGCGTGACGCGGCCCCCGGCGGTTTCCGCATCGGGATTGCGCAACTCGCGCATGCCGGGCGCCCGTCCCGTCGTGAGGAAGGCCAGCAGCGTCAGCACCAGCATCACCTTCGACCTCGCACGCCGCTTGCAAAACATCGTCCTGCAAATCGTCGCCCTGCAAATCGTCGCCCTCACCGTCATCGTCCTCACGCCCCGGTCCCGAGAGCGAGCGGTCTAGCTTCGTGCCCGGGGCACGGCACTGCGCCAGCGCACATCGATCAGCGCGCCGGAGCGTCATCGGCGGGTTCGCGGCGGACAGGGTGAAGGAAGTGTTGCGGGCCTCCACGCCACGTTTCGGTCAGTGGCATTGACCGAAGATGGGGGAATATTCAGCACGCCTATATTTCTCGCATCATGCTGTTTTCTGCATCCGGCAGCGATGCAATCACCCGGGAAGGTGCCTATACTCTGGTCCTGTCACGGCGCGAGCGCAGTGCACAAAGGGACATCATCTTCCATGACTATGGGACATCATCAACATACGGCAACCATCCTTCCGTTTGCGAGCCGCGCGCAGATGTCGGGCAAGACCGGGGGGCTCGGATTGAAGGTGACCGGCAAGTCGGGTGACGCGTCCACGCCGCCGCGGGCCACGCAGATGGCGTTCGCCGAGAGCTGGTACCATCAGGCGGCGATCGAGGAAGCCTCGCCGACCCGCAAGCCCTGAGGACGTCCGGCTCTCAGTGCAGCGTTCCGTCCGCTCCGGGCGACGACACCATCGCCTCGGCGAACGGAAATTCGAAGACCACGTCGCCGGCCTCATCGGTGACGACGAGGCAGGCCCCGATCAGGCGGGTCTGGTTGCGGGGCTCGGCCATCGTGGCCCAGATGGTCTCGCGCGCCACGGTCCAGGCGGCGTCGGCATCGCGCAGCTCCGAACCGGATTCGTCCGTCACGACGTCGTCGCCGATCTGCGTATGGAAGAAGTAGCGGGGCATCCGTGAACTCCACACGCCGCGAAACGCAACCGGCTCCGCCCGTCGAACGAGGCCTCGCGCGCGGGGCCTAACGCTTCTTGCCCAGTTCCGCCGCGATATCCTTGGTCATCCGCCCCACCTTCCGGTGCGCCGCCGTGAGCTGATCCTGGGTCACGCCCCAGCGCTTCATCCAGAACTCCACGGCCTTGCGCTCGGAGAGGTCGAGGCGCTCCTTGTCGATGAAGCCGCGCTTGTCCTTGAGGCCAGCCATGAACGCTCCTGTGGGGTCGGCAGCCTATCGGCACTCGGCGCCTCGCGGTCAAGCCGCCGTCCCGTTCCGGCGACGCCCCACGGGATCGCGCAGGTCGTCGCCGGTGGAAGAGACGCGGCGGAGTATCCCCGAACAGGCCTCGGGCCGAACGTGAGGCCGGCGTCCCGTCGGGATCCGGCCGCACGCCCGGCATCTCGTCCCGGTCTCAGCGGGTCGGGGAACTGGCGCCCTTGCCCGATGCTCCCGGCGAGGACCCGGAGCCCGCATCGTTGGCCCCGGTGCTGTTGGCGGTGCCGGAGCGGCTCTTGTCGCCCGTCGAGGGACCACTGCCGCTGGCGCCCGGTGACGAGCCGGCGCCGGCATCGTTCGGGCCGGTGCTGTTCAGGGTGCCCGACTTGGTCGTGCCCGAGCCCCCCTCGGCCGCGAGGGCGGCCGGCCCGAGGGCAAGGGTGCCGGCAGCAAAAACGAGGGTGCCGGCAGCGAGGGCGAGGGTGCCGGCAACGGTAAGGGTCCGTGCGATAGCCGTCATGGCGTTTTTCTCCCTGATGTTGGCGTGAAGCACGCATCGGGTAACGCCGCAACGCCGTGCGATGTTCTGGCACAGCGGCCTCGTCCAGGTGCGTCGCCCTCATCCAGGCACGGCGGTCTCGCGCGGCGCCGATCCTCGATCGCGATCGCTGCGAGCGACACGACCATTGCGGGTTGCGAAGTGTTCGGACGCACACCCGGGCGATTTTCGCCGATCGCGACGCGTCCAAAGCGGGCTCATGCGAGTTCCTAGGGTCGACCGTCCCTGGATGGTTCGTGTCGCGTGGGAATTCGTGTCGCGTTGGAAGGAGAAGACGATGAGACTGTCAGCCTTGGGCGCGATCTCCGCGCTGACCCTGGGAGCTTGCCTCGGCGCCGGCTCCGTGACCGCACAGGCCGCCGATTTCGGCTATGGCGGGTACGACGAGCCCGAGACGGTGGTGACCCGGCGCACCGTCGTCGAGCAACGTGTCGTCCAGCCACAGCGGATCGTGCGCGAGGAGATCATCGAGCGGCCGCCCGTCTATGTGCCGCGCCGCGTCGTCCGCGAGGTCATCGAGGAGCGCCCCGTGGTCTACCGGCCGCGCCCGGTGATCCGTGACGTCGTCGTCGATCGGGAGCGCTTCTACGACCACCGCCCCTACGGCCCGCGTCCGGTCGGCTTCCGGCATCACGGTCCGGATTTCGACCCTTACGACTGACCCTCGCCTGTCAGGGCGGGACCAAGCCGCGGCGCGGGGACCCTCACGGCCCCCGTGCAGCCTTCGAGGTCGCTCGAGAGAACCGAGCCGCCGTCCGAGCGCTTGTCGGGTATGTTCTTTTTCTTCTCCAACCGCCTCGGCTGCCTCGGCTCGCTGCTCGTTTCGGCGGTCCTCACGTTGATCGTGATCGCGGTGATCCGAGGATTGTAGGCCGTCGAGGCGGAGGTCGGCCGGCCGCGTCACGCCAGCCGGAGCGCCTCCTTCAGCGGCAACCGGGCACGCACGATGCCGGCCTCGTCCGTGATCTCGAAGACCTGTCCGTCCATCACCTCACCGGCCCGGAGCTTCTCCGCGAGGATGTCCCGTGCGGCGGCGACCGCCTCGCGGCAAGCGGCCTCGATGTCCGGCAGGATGCTGCCTTCCAGGTCTTCGATGACATCGGCGCCATCGCGGATGTTGAGGAAGTAACGGGGCATCCGAAATTAACCCAGGTCAGGCTGCGGAGTTGCCGTACGTTAACGTACGGCCTGCGGTGATGCCCCGATTGCTGGCCCGCCCCGCCTTCGCCGCAGCATCATCGCACCCGGCGGTCCATTGCGTCTGCGTCCCGGTGTCCTCCGCATAGGGGCAGACCTCGGGCCGCAGGCCCTTGCCGGGGGCGGATAAACTCGGTTTTGCGTGATCGAGGTTGTCGTCCCGCGGGCTGATCGTGTCAGGCGAGCGAGGGTGCCGGGTGGCCTCCTCAACCGCCGCCGCCCACGGCGAGGCCCGGTCGCATCCGGAACTTTCCTGCGCGTCCCCGCTTGCCTTGCAGCATTGTGCATCATTCCTCGTCTCGAACGGGGGCCGGAGGGGATCGCGACCGATGAGCAGCGGCTATCCACTTTTGATCCTGGCGCTGGGCACGCTCGGGGGCATCGGCTTCCTCGCCCTCGCGGCACGCAACCAGGTCGCGGACCTGAAGGGCGATCCCGAACGATCGAACCTCATCAAGGATCACGGGGGGCCGCCGAGGCCGAACATGCCGGGCACGGAGCACTGAGGTGTCGGCATTCGCCCACGTGCGTCGGCTCACATCGCGCCCTCGCGGGAGAGCGTAGACCGTTCGAACTGGCGGGGCGGGAGGGGGACCATGGCTCGCCTGCCTCGCCGGTTCTTCACTTCATCGCTGTCCGACGCGGCCCTTGACCGAACCCGGCAGGCTGCTACGTGTTCCCTATTCGTTCTCATGACGGATCGAAGGGACAGCATCGCGTGGCACCGAGAGAAGACACACCGCCACCCGCCTCGTCCTGCCCCACCCAGACCTGCCCCATCGAGGCCATCGCGCAGGCCTATCTCACGACCACGCAAGGCGATGAGGGGCAGGCCCTCCGCATCGCCATCACAGACGCCCTGGCCGACCTCATGGAAGGCGACAGGCGGGCCCGCGCGCAAAGCCGGCTGATCTCCCGGGGCTACGTTCGGGGTCGTCTCGACGATACGAAGGCCTGACGCCCGGGCGATGGCCGATGGGCGAGGTTGCTCGCGCGGTCCAGCGCGAAAACGCCGCTGGCGCTGGCGATGAGCGGTGGATGTCCGGCCTGTTCCAGGGCGAGATCCGGCATCGGGGTCATCGCAATGGAACCGCCCGGATCCCGTAACGGGCCGCGCGCAGGCGAATGACGGTTTCAGAATTTCAGCCCGGACAAGGGCGTGAAGTATGGTGGCGTCCCCGGCAGGTCTCGAACCTGCGACCCCAGGTTTCATCCCACTTCGGCTTCCGCCGCCGCGCCCCGCAAGGGACGCGTTCGTGGTCTGGACTATCCCTTCACCGTAGGTCCCGTCGCCAGGGCCCTTAGGTGCCGCCCGTCTAGTCTCTACACCGTCCCGGCGCCCCGTTACGGGCGGACATCCGGGCTTGGCTCGGGATCGGCCGCGTCCGCAAGACGCGGACGGTGGGCGTTCCCCGAATTTGAGCGGATCCGCCGCGCGGTTTCCCCTCGCGACGCCCAATTGTGATCTAGGAAACCTGTGCTCTGTCCAGCTGAGCTACGGAGACTCACCGCAGGCGTCCTAGCATCATCGAGCCGACCCGCCAACCGGAACGGCGCGCATGGGCGCATCCGTGGACCTGTGGCGATCCTGCCGCAATGCGGCATGAACCGTCGCGCCGATGGCTCGCGCTTCCTTGCCTGGACCCGTGTCCGGACGGCACAATGAACGCGGATTCGCACAGACCGGCCGGGAGCGGACTTCGTGGGGGTGGCGCATCGACGATCGCCGATCGGACCCGGAACGCTGCTCGCCGCCGCCCTCGCGGTCCTCGCGCAGCCGCGCCCGGCCGAGGCCGCGCCCGATTGCGCGGCGGCGCCTTCGCGCGCCGATGTCCTGGCCGGCCTCGGTCCGCGCGGCGAACTCGTCCTCGCCTCCGGCGCCCGCGCGGTGCTCGACGGGTTGCAATGGCCCGAGGACGCGGCCGTGGCCGCTGCGGCGCAAGCCTGGCTCCTCCGGCATCGCGGGCGCGGCCTGACTCTGGTGGCGCGCGGCGAGACCGACCGCTGGGGCCGGACCCATGTCGACGCCACCGTCGAGCCCGATCCCGGCACGGCCGCCCCGGCGGATGCGGAGCCCGCCGACCTGACGGGCGGGCTCGTCGCGGCCGGGCTGGCCCAGGTCGATGCCGGCGAGGGCGACACCCTGTGCCGGCCCGCCCTCCTCGGCCTGGAGGCGGGCGCGCGGCGGGCCGGGCGCGGCCTCTGGAGCGCGGCGAGCCCGGACGTGCGCGACGGCGCGGCGCTTCGGGCCCGGATGGGGCGCTTCGTGGT
This sequence comes from Methylobacterium sp., assembly GCF_028290105.1. Taxonomy (GTDB): domain Bacteria; phylum Pseudomonadota; class Alphaproteobacteria; order Rhizobiales; family Beijerinckiaceae; genus Methylobacterium. Next base: position 10,625 of record NZ_JAQGKL010000098.1, on the reverse strand, counting down.
GACGCAGGGCCGCGTGCTCTGGGTCGGCGAGCGGGCGCGGCGGACCTATCTCGACTTCGCGCGCAAGGGCGAGGACGGGCTCACGGTCACCGTGTCGAAACGCACTTGGCGCCACTTGCAGGAACGTGGTTTGAGTGCGGCGAGCCTGCGGGGCCGCGAGGTTCGCGTCCGGGGCAGGCTCGAGGCCTGGCGCGGTCCGACCCTCGACGTCGCGAGCGCGGACATGATCGAAGTTCTGGACGGGGAGCGGGCGCCGCGGCGCTGAACGGCATGGCCTCGATCCGCACCTCCCTGGCATCTCCGACATCCGGCAGGACCGCGCGCGCGCGGGCACAGGCCCTCGCGGCCCTGTTCCCGGCCCTGCTGCTCACGGGCTGCATCGGCGACCAGACCGGCGCTACGGTGCAGCCGGCGGTGATCACGGTGCCGCGCGAGGCGCCGCGCACCACGGGGCGCGAGCGCAGCGGGTCGGACGCCGACCATGCCAAGCTGGTATCCTCCTTCGGCGGCGAATACCGCGCCCCCGCGAGCCTCAAGCTCCTCACCGAGGTGACCGACCGCCTCGTGCGCGCCACGGAACGGCCCGAGGAGACCTACGCGGTCACCCTGCTCGATTCCCCGGTCATCAACGCCTTCGCGCTGCCGAGCGGCCGGCTCTACGTGACGCGCGGGCTGCTGGCGCTGGCGAGCGACACCTCCGAGATCGCGGCGGTGCTGGCTCACGAGATCGCCCACGTCACCCTGCGCCACGCCACCGCGCGCACCGAACTGGCGCTGCGCTCGCAGCTCGTCAGCAAGGTCGTGGCCGACGTGCTGAACGACCCCGTCACGGGCGCGCAGCTCCAGAGCCAGTCGAAATTCGCCCTGGCGCGCTTCTCGCGCGACCAGGAACTGGAGGCCGACGGCGTCGGCGTGCGGACCCTCGCCCGCGCGGGCTACGACCCCTTCGGCGCGGGGCGCTTCCTCACCGCGCTCAACCGGACCACGGCCCTGAAGACCGGCACCGGCATGGCGGGCGAGCCCGACATGCTGGCGACCCATCCGGGCACCGCCGAGCGCATCACCCTCGTCACCCGGGCCGCCCGCCTGATCGGCGCGCCCGGCCTCGGCGTCGACGAGCGCGCCCGCTACCTCGCCGCCGTGGACGGCATCGCCTACGGCGACAATCCGGGCGACGGCCTCGTGCGCGGGCGCCGCTTCCTGCATCCCGGCCTCGGCATCGCCTTCGAGGTGCCCGAGGGCTTCTCGATCGAGAACACCCGCAGCGCCGTGCTCGGCACCACCGGCGAGGGCAGCCGACGCCTGCTCTTCGATCAGGTCGAGAGCCATGCCGGCCAGGGCCTCGACGCGGTGCTCAAGGCCACCTGGAACGACGTGATCGAGCCCGGCTCCCTGGAGAACCGCATGGTCGCGGGCAATCCGGCGGTGACCGCCCTGTCGCGCGGCAAGGACTGGACCTTCCGCCTCGCCGCGATCCGGGTCGGCGAGACCACCTTCCGGATGATCATGGCGGCCAAGGGCGGCACGGACCCGGACGGCGCATTCCGGCGCTGGACCGAGAGCCTGTCCACCATCGACCCCGCCGAGACCCGGAGCCTGCGTCCCCTGCGGCTCGTGGTGGTCACCGCCGCCCCGGGCGAGACGGCCGAGATGCTCGCGCAGCGCATGGTGGTGCCCGACAAGGCGCTCGACCGCTTCCTGGTCCTCAACGGGCTCGAGCGCGGCGCCGGCGTGCGGGCCGGCCAGAGCTACAAACTGGTGCTGGAGTAGCGCGATCCCGGAGGCGCCTATCGCGCCGGCCGGATCCACCGAACGCGATCCGGCCGCCCTCGAAAGGGCCGCGGCCCCGGCGCGGGTCCGTCCGCCCGCGGCAAGCAGGGCGCGCGGCCTGAGCTTGCGAATATCACCGGTCCACCCGTCCGAGACAGAATTGAGCGTTATTGGCTCACCCGAAAGGACAATTTTTGTCCGCGACGACGGATGATCTTCAGGTTAAGGTTCGTCGGCGTTCTTTCCGCCGTGGGAGAACCCCTCCATTCCAGCGCCGATCCGCCGAGGCCCGACATGCTCGAGACCCTGACCGGCTTCCTCGATCGGACCAGCCTGGCGCCGCACGGGATCTGCCTGCTCTGGCGGCCTGAGCTGATCTGGACCCACGTGATCTCCGACGCCATCATCGCGCTCGCCTACTTCACGATTCCGGTGGCGCTCGGCGTCTTCGTGACGCGCCGACGCGACGTCGTGTTCGGCTGGATGTTCTGGGCCTTCGCCCTCTTCATCATGGCCTGCGGCACCACCCACCTGTTCGAGATCTGGACCCTGTGGGTGCCGGACTATGCCCTCGAAGCCGCGGTCAAGGCGGTGACGGCCGCCGCCTCCATCGTCACCGCGATCCTGCTCTGGGTGCTGCTGCCCAAGGCCCTCGCCCTCCCCTCGCCGGCCCAGCTGCGCACCGCCAACGCGGAGCTCGAAGCGCGGGTGCGCGAGCGCGACGCGGCCCTCGACGCCCTGCGCGAGGCCTATGCCGAACGGGACCGGGCCGAGGACATGCTGCGCCAGAGCCAGAAGATGGAGGCGATCGGCTCGCTCACCGGGGGCGTGGCGCACGACTTCAACAACCTGCTCGGAGTCGTCATCAGCAACCTCGACCGCATCGAGCGGTTCCTGCCCGCCGAGAGCGGCGCCCATCGCTCCCTGCGCGGCGCCATGAACGGGGCCGAGCGCGCGGCCGCCCTGGTGCAGAAGATGCTGGCCTTCGCCCGGCGCCAGCCCCTCCAGCCGGTCTCGGTCGACCCGAACCGCCTGATCCGCGACCTGTCGGAACTCCTGCGCGGCGCGCTCGGCACCGTCGAGGCACCCGAGATGGTGCTCGCCCCCCATCTCTGGCCCGTCCGCGTCGATGCCAACCAGCTGGAGAACGCGTTGCTCAACCTGTCGGTGAACGCCCGCGACGCGATGCCCGGGGGCGGACAGGCGGTGATCCGCACACGCAACGTGCCGGCCGCCGAAGCCGCGGGCATCGCGGGCCTGCGGGCCCTCGATCACGTCGCGATCTCGGTGGAGGACAGCGGCGCCGGCATGAGCGCCGAGGTCCTCGCCCGCGCCTTCGAGCCCTTCTTCACCACCAAGGCGGTGGGCGAAGGCACCGGCCTCGGCCTGTCCCAGGTGTTCGGTTTCGCCAAGCAATCCGATGGCCACGCCGAGATCATCAGCCAGCCCGAACACGGCACCACGGTCCGGCTCTACTTGCCACGGGAGCGAACCGAGTTATCGTCGGTCAAGCCGGGGGGAGAGGCTGCTCGAATCAGCCCCGCACCACGCCTCGGTTTCGCCTGACGGAACGCGATGACGATGAGCGGCGCACCCAAACACCGAATTCTGATGGTCGAAGACGAATCTCTTCTCCTCGAAGTCATCACCGCCGACCTCGAGGATGCCGGCTTCTCGGTCCTCCAGGCCGCCACGGCCGAGATCGCCCTGAACATCCTCGAGGCCGAGACCTCCATCGACATCCTGTTCACCGACATCCGATTGCCCGGCCAGATGGACGGGTGGCAACTCGCCGAAGCCGCGCGCAGCCTGCGCCCCGGCCTGCCTGTGATCTACGCGACAGGCTTCTCGCAGACGCCGCCCCGGCTGATCGAGGGCAGCGTGTTCTTCACCAAGCCCTACCGCGCGGCCGCCGTGATCCGGGCGATCCAATCGTTCGAGGCCGGACCGAAATCGTGAGCCCGGGGCCGGGGCTGAACCGCCGCGCCTTCGCCGCCGCGCTGGCGACGGGGACGGTGGCCGTGGCCTCGACGAGTGCAGCGGCGGCGGAAGACGGGCCCGCCCCCTCGCCCGCCGGGCCGGAGCCCGCGCCGCTGCGGATCGCGATGCTGCTCTTTCCCGGCATGACCGCCCTCGACCTCGTCGGTCCCCAAAACCTCCTCGCGGGCATCGCCGGGGGACACCTGCACCTCGTGGCGCGCACCGCCGGCCCGGTCGTCTCCGATACGGGCCTGACCCTCGTGGCGGGCGAAGGGTTCGCGACCTGCCCGCGCGACCTCGACGTGCTGTTCGTCCCCGGCGGCGACGGCACGCCGGCACAGATGCGGGACGCCGAGATCCTCGCGTTCCTGCGGGATCGCGGGGCGCGGGCGGGCTGGGTCACGAGCGTCTGCACCGGCTCGCTGATCCTCGGGGCCGCCGGCCTCCTCGACGGCTACCGCGCCACCTCGCACTGGTGCGTGCGCGACCGCGTGCTGCCGCGCCTCGGCGCGATCCCGGTGAACGAGCGCGTGGTGTTCGACCGCAACCGGGTCACGGCCGCCGGGATCTCGGCGGGGCTGGACTTCGCCCTGGCGCTGTCAGCCCGCCTGCGCGGGGCGGACGACGCCCGCACCAGCCAGCTGGTGGCCGAATACGCCCCGGCCCCGCCCTTCGCGGCCGGAACGCCCGAGGCCGCCGGTCCGGCGATCACGGCGCGCGCACGCGCCATCCTGGCGCCGCTGATCGAAGGATCGGAGGCGGCCGCCGCCGCGATCACGCGTCCGTGACGCGGACCGACGGTCCAAAACCTGCCGGCGAGTGGATTCGTCGTTTGCCAGCGCTCCTGGCACTTGCCAAGATCGCCGCGCAGGCCCGCACGCGGCGCGGCGCGGTTCCGCATCTCGGACCAGGATAGGACGAACCCATGGCGGCAGGCCTCGCGGGCGATCTCACGCGCATCAAATCGCTGGAGCGGCTGAACAGCGACGCGGAGGCCGGCGAGAACAAGCTCGCCCGAACCCTCGGCCCCTGGAGCCTGATCGCGCTGGGCATCGGCGCGGTGATCGGCGCCGGCCTGTTCTCGCTCACCGGCATCGCGGCGGCCGAGCACGCGGGGCCGGCGGTGGTGATCTCGTTCGCCATCGCGTCCATCGCCTGCGCCTTCGCGGGCATGTGCTACAGCGAGCTCGCCGGCATGATCCCGGTGGCGGGGTCGGCCTATACCTACGCCTACGCCACCATGGGCGAGTTCGTGGCCTGGATCATCGGCTGGGACCTCGTGCTCGAATACGCGGTGGGGGCCGCCACCGTCTCGGTGAGCTGGTCGAGCTACGTCACCCGCTTCCTGCGCGACAGCCTCGGGATCAACCTGCCCCCGAGCCTGATCCACTCGCCCTTCGAGACCTACACGCTCGCCGACGGCGCGACCGCGCACGGCCTCGTCAACCTGCCGGCGATCTTCATCATCGTGGCGGCCTCCGCGCTCCTGATGATCGGCATCCGCGAATCCGCCCGGGTCAACGCCGTGGTGGTGCTGATCAAGCTCGCCGTGGTTGCGGTCGTGGTGGGCGTCGGCCTGTTCTACATCAAGGCGCAGAACTACGTGCCGTTCATCCCCGAGAACACCGGCACCTTCGGCGAGTACGGCTGGAGCGGGATCATGCGCGGGGCCGGCGTCGTCTTCTTCGCCTATGTGGGCTTCGACGCGGTCTCCACCGCCGCGCAGGAAGCCAAGAACCCCCAGCGCAACATGATGATCGGCATCCTGGGGTCGCTGGCCATCTGCACGGTGATCTACATCGCCTTCGCGGGCGTGCTCACGGGACTCGTGCATTACGACCAGATGAAGGGCGACGCGGCGCCGGTGAACACCGCCATCGCGCAGACGCCGTTTCCCTGGCTGCGCAGCCTCGTGACGCTCGGGGTGATCGCGGGCTTCTCCACCGTGATCCTGGTGCTGCTGCTCGGCCAGAGCCGGGTGTTCTACTCCATGAGCCAGGACCGGCTGCTGCCGGGCTTCTTCTCCAAGATCCACCCGACCTGGAAGACGCCCTACCGCTCGAACCTGTTCTTCATGGTGTTCACGAGCGCGCTCGGCGGCTTCCTGCCGATCTCCCAGCTCGGCCACATGACCAGCATCGGCACGCTGCTCGCCTTCATCCTGGTCTGCGTCGGCGTCATCATCCTGCGCCGGACGCAGCCGGACGCGCGGCGCGACTACCGCACGCCCCTGGTGCCTCTGGTGCCGATCCTCGGCATCGTGAGCTGCTTTGCCATGATGGTGTCGCTCGACGGGGAAACCTGGCTGCGCCTGATCGTCTGGCTCGCCATCGGCCTCGTCATCTACTTCGCCTGGAGCCGGCGCCACAGCCGGGTCGGGCGCGAGGAGGCGGCCTGATCCCGGATGTCCCGCCCCTCGTAGGGGAGGAGCGTCCGCGCCTCAGGCGCTGCGCGCCAGGGCCAGGGGCGGCACGGTGCCAGTCACTTCGCCGACCACTTCGCCGACCGGCTCGCCGACGGCGATGGTCTGGCGCTCGCGGGCGATGAAGGCGGTGGGCATCGCGGCCTGCATGTCCGCCTCCACGCTGAGCAGCATCGCGTCGGTGTGGCAGGGGTGCAGGTGGATGATGGCGAGCGCCTTGACGCCAGCGGCCTTGGCCAGCTCCACGCCCTTCTGCCAGGTCGAGTGGCCCCAGCCCCGGCAGACCGGGTACTCGCCCTCGGTGAACATGCCGTCATAGACGACGAGGTCGGCATCCCGGACGAAGTCCATCAGGGCCGTGTCGGGCCAGGGATCGCTGTGCTCGATGTCGCTGATCACGCAGAGCCGGCGCCCCGCATGCTCGAAGCGGTAGCCCACCGAACCCTGCGGGTGGTTGAGCAGGATGGTGTCGACGGTGGCGCCGTCCGCGAAGGTCAGGCGCTCGCCTGCCCTGAAGCCGTGATGGGCGAGGCGGCAGGGGATGATGTCGAGGGTGACCGGAAACAGCGGCGGCGAGAACAGCCGGTCGAGGGCCGCCGCGGCGCTGGTCCCGTCGAGGTTGCCGCAATAGGTGTTGATGGTGCGGGAAGGGTCGAGCACCACCGGCTTGAAAAAGGGCAGCCCGGCGGTGTGGTCGAGGTGCAGGTGGCTGAAGAGGAGGTCGATCTCCTTGGGCAGCGCGTCGCGGTGGTGGCGGCCGCAGGCGTTGAGGCCCGAGCCGGCATCGAGCAGGAACAGGCGCTCGCCGCAGCGGATCTCGAGGCAGGGCGTGTTGCCGCCGAACTCGGTGTAGTCCGGCCCGCTGACGGGCGTGGAGCCGCGCACACCCCAGAATTTCAGGGTGAGGGCGTCGTCCGGAAGGGGACGCGGGGTGAGGGTCATCGCTCGATTACCATGTGCCCCGATCCCGTGAGGGTCGGGAGCCCTTCGTCGCGCCGACGCGATCCAATCCTCACGGGTCGGCGATCAGCATGTTGCCGGGATCGAAGTGGAACAAGTCCTGAGGTAGTAAGCCGGCCGTGCACCCGATGTGCGAGCCCGCACATGGCCGGGCGCCGGTGCCGGAACGCCCGGACGCTGTGGCGAACCCCGTTGCGGGGGTGCAACAGGGCGCATGTCACCGCTGCGCCACCACCTCGACGGGGGCCTTGGCCGAGACCGTTCCGGGGGAGAGACCGAAATCCGGCGGCGCGAGCGCGCCCGAGAGGGTGAGGCCGACGAGGCGGGGCCAGGTCTGCGCATAGGTGGCCACGAGGGGGGCGAAGCGCGAGCCCGCCTGCTCGTGGGCCGGCACGAAGCCCGGCATCCGCGTGCGCGAGAGGGGCGAGTCCGGTGCGATCCAGCGCGACCACACCGCCTCGGCGACCTGGACGGGCCGTGGACGCGCGGCGATGACCACCACCTCCTGGCCCGCATACGCGAGGGCTTCCGGGCGGCTGACATCGCCGAGCGAGGTGCCCTTGGCGGCGAGCGCCGCCCAGAACGGGTGCTGCGCCCCGTCGGAATAGGTGGTGCGCACGGCCGCGCTCCCCTCCTCCACGAGGCTCGCGATGCGCGCCTCCTCGGCGTTGCGGCGGGCCGCGACCAGCGCCTCCTTGGCGGGGTCCTTTGACGGCGCGAAGACGTAGCGCCCTCCGGCCACGCCGACGGCCGGCTCCTCGCCGAGGGCCTCGAACCGGTCGGAGCCTTCCTTGAGCTGGCGCCAGAAGACGATGTTCGGGTCCGTGCGGTGGCGGGCCATGTTCTGGGCCGTCATCCGGAACGGATAGGACTGGAACTGGAACGCCGCCTGCCCGCCCGCAAAGGCCTCGCGGGCGATGGCGTAGATCTCCCCCACCACCCCGTCCGTCATGGCAAAGCAGCCCATCGACGAGCAGACCCCGTGCACCATCACGGCCGAGCCGGTGGAGCCCTGGGCCCGGTCGTAGGCGTTGGGATAGCCGACGTCGAAAGAGAGGTAGTAGCTCGAATTTGGGTTCATCTGGCGCTGGGGCACGGTGTAGAACCCCTCCGGCGTCTGGCGGTCACCGGTCTTGCGCTTGGGTCCGAGCTGGCCCGACCAGCGGCAGATCGGAAAGGTCTTCACGTGGACGAAGCGCCCGCCGGCCGCCCGCTTCCAGACCTCGATCTCGGATTCCCGCTTGTAGGCCCGGAACAGCACCGGGGCCGAGGCGGTGGTGCCCCTGGCCTGCATCAGCGCCAGGGTCGCGGCCGGGATCGGCGCCGAGGCCTTGGCCGACTGGGCCAGAGCCGGCCGCGCCGCGATCGGCGTCCCCGCGGCGAGGAGAACCCCGAGGACACGGAAGGCCGGCAGCGCGAGGCGGACCGGACTTCGGGAGGGGACGACCATGCGCGGCCCTGGAGGAGCGACCCGCCCGCGGATCGCGGACGCCCGTGCACGATGCACGTCCTTCTGCCTATCCCATCGCAATGGGGCGGCAATAGGGGACGCTCGTAAAACCCGCGCCCGGCCCGGTTCTCCCGTGCTTCAGGCGGCGACGACGGTGTTGCGCTCCACGCGCAGCACCGCGTCGAACGACTCGACGCCCGCCAGGATCCCCGCATCCGGCAGGCAGACGATGAGCCCGCATCCGGCCCGGGCGGCGCGCAGGGCGGAGAGGCGCGCGCGGATCTCCTCGGGCTTGGGGTCCTCCAGCGCGATGGCGACCACGACGATGTCGGGCCGGCGCACGAGGCAGCGGGCGAGGTCGATGGCGATGCGCTCGCGCGGGCCGATGGCGTTCTCGCCGAGGCTGGCGCCGCCCCCGGCGAGGCCCGGCTCGACCCGGCTCTCCAGGCCCAGGCGATAGACCGCCGGCTCCAGGCCCTCGTCGGCGAGCACCCGTCGCACCAGGGCCCGCACCCTGGCCTCGGCGCCGGCCTCCTCGCCGTTGATGCGGCCGAACAGGATGTTCTCCTCCAGGCTCGCGGCCGCCGTGAGCCGGCCCGGATCGTAGAACTCGACATGCGGGCGCAGGTGCGCCGGCATCAGCCGGGCGAAGGAGCGGCGCGCCGCCACCAGCCGCTCCTCGAAGGCGGCGTCGATGAGGCCGAAGCGGTGCCGGGTCTCGCTGTAGCGCAGCGCCAGGCCGATCAGGCGCTTGCGGTCGCGCTGGCCCGGGGGGCCGCGCCGCCAGCCCTTCGCCTCGGGCTGGCGCCCGACGAGGTCCTCGAAGAAGCCGCGCTCGGAGGCCGGGAACAGCGAGAAGGTCTCGAAGAGCGGGTGGTCGTCGGGCAGGTCCGCGAAGATCTCCACCAGGCTGCGGGCGACCTGCAGGCCGATCTCGGTGAGCGGGCGGCTCAGGCCCTCCGCCTCCAGCACGGCGCGCAGGTACGGATGGGCGGCAATGTGGTCCGGCGCGAAGGCCGGCCCCACCGCCTCGCCGAACAGGATGTTCTCGCCCACCGTGGCCTGGTGGTTGTAGCGGGCCGGGTCGAACGGCTCGACGAGGCGCCCGGCCTTGTCGGCGGCCAGCGCCTCGCGCACCGCCCGGCGGGCGGCCACCACCGCGCGGGCGATCTCGGGCTCGGCCGCCGGGTCGACGGTGCCCTCGAGGCCGCGCGCATACGCGAAGGCGTCGAGGCCGGTGATCCTCAAGGTCGCGACGAGGTCGTCCCGGTCCGGGGCGACGGCGGCGCCGTACAGGATGTTCTGGCGCAGGGTGCCCTCGATGAGGATGGCCTCGGCGCCGGCCAGCGCGATGCGGCGGGCGCGCTCCTCCGGCTCGAAGGCGCGCAGGTCGAGCCCCCCGTAGGTGACGGCACCGGCGGAGGGCTCGAGCTGCCCCGCCAGGATCGCGGCCAGGACCCGGCTGCCGCTGCCGCGCTCGCCCAGGATGACGGCGTGGCCCGGCATCGGCAGCGTGACGTCCACCCCGGCCAGCCGCTCGCCCGTGGCGGGGTCGTAGGCGCCGACCCCCTGCGCCACCAGGGCGCCGCCCTCGGGAAAGGCCACCGGCGTGCTCGGCCGGGCGGCGGCGCGGCCTTCGAGGGCCGGCACGCCGAGGGCGACCTCGCGGAAGGGGGCGGCCAGGGCCCGGTGCAGGCCGAGGGTGCGCAGGGTCACGGTCAGCGCCACCACCGCGAGGGCGAAGCCCCCGCCGGCGGCGAGGAGCGCCCCCGGCTCCACCGGCGCCGTGGTGCCGTCGTGCCCGCGCCAGAGGGCCACCGCGACGACGATGGCGGGGAGCAGGATGGCGAGCGCCAGGGCGGGCGCGCGGGCATAGGCCAGGGCCGATTCCGAGGCTTCCAGCGCGTTGCGGGTGCTGGCCCCCTTCGCGGCGAGGCGGCCCCGCTCGAAGGCCGCCGCCCCGTGGGCGCGCACCGCCGGCATCCTGCGGATCAGGTCGGAGAGCGCCCGCCCGGCCGCGCTGCCGGCGCGCAGGCGCAGGGC
>NZ_JAQGKL010000085.1 GCF_028290105.1 Methylobacterium sp. | reverse complement strand
GACCCACCGGCGTCACCGGCATCCTGCGCGGATCCGAACCGCGTACGATGTTCGTGCCGGCCCCCGATCCCGTGCGCAACGAATGGTTCAACCGCGACATTGCGGGCATCAGCGCGTCGCGCGGGCTGACCGATCCGCGTCCCTACCTCGTGGAGGCCGATGCGACCCCCAATCCCGGTGGATGGCCCAAGGGTGGCCAGTTGCGTGTCGATCTGCCGAACAACCACCTGCAATATGCCTTCACGTGGTTCGGGATTGCCGCCTGCCTGCTCGGCGTTTTCGCGGTTTTCGCCTGGCGACGCCTCTACGACGATCCGGAATCCACTTCGCCCCTCCACCGATGAGACGCGCGGCCGGAGTTTTGCATTGCCGGCGTGTGGAATACGCGTAACCTTTGCGGTGCGAAGACATCACGGAGTGGGCACCATGCGCACCATCCTCCTGTTCCTGGCACTTCTCCTCGTCGGCCCGGCCCACGCCGCCGATGCTGCGGCCCGCGACGAGGCCAAGGCGACCGTCGAGCGCCAGATCGAAGCCTTCCGCCGCGACGATGCCGCCACCGCCTATGCGCAGGCCGCCCCCGCCATACAGAACATGTTCCCCACGCCCGAAACCTTCATCGCGATGGTTCGGCAAGGCTACAGCGCCGTCTACCGGGCGCGCCGCTTCAGCGTGGACCGCATCGAGGATGCCGGTGAGGATGGCTTGGCGCTCGGCGTGACCCTGCAGGACGCGGAAGGTATCGACTGGGCCGCCCTCTACAGCCTGGAGAAGCAGGCCGACGGCGCCTGGCGCATCACCGGATGCCAGCTCGTCAAGGCGCCGGGCAGCAACGCCTGACCCGCGTGGCGCCTTTCGACACGCCCGCCCACATCGTGTAGACGGGGCGCCTTCCTGGAGGCCCCCTTGCTTCACGTTTCGACCCGCGGCGCCGCGGCGCCCCTCAGCTTTTCCGATGCCCTGCTCGCCGGTCTCGCCCGCGACGGTGGCCTCTACGTTCCCGAGACCTGGCCGCAGATCGCGAAACCGGAGATCGCGGGGCTCGCGGGCGTCCGGTACGCCGATGCCGCCAAGACCGTCCTTCGGCCCCTGATCGATGGAGAGATCGCCGACGCGGACCTCGATCGGATGATCGAGGATGCCTACGCGACGTTCCGGCATCCGGCCGTGTGCCCGCTGACGCAGCTCGACGACAATCTGTTCCTGCTCGAACTCTTCCACGGCCCGACGCTCGCGTTCAAGGACGTGGCGATGCAACTCCTCGGGCGACTGATGGACCACGTCCTGCGGGCGCGCGGCGCGCGCGCGACCATCGTGGGCGCCACATCGGGCGACACCGGCAGCGCGGCCGTCGAGGCCTTCCGCGGTCTCGACCAGGTCGACATCTTCATCCTGTTTCCGGAGGGACGCGTCTCCGAGGTCCAGCGTCGGCAGATGACCTCGGTGGGGGCGCACAACGTCCACGCCATCGCCATCGACGGCAATTTCGACGATTGCCAGAACATCGTCAAAGCGCTGTTCCAGCATGGCGACTTCGCCGATGACGTTCGTCTCTCCGGCGTGAATTCGATCAATTGGGCGCGTGTCGCCGCGCAGGCGGTCTATTACTTCACCTCCGCCGTCGCTCTTGGCGCGCCCCACCGGCCGGTCTCGTTCGCGGTACCGACGGGCAATTTCGGCGACATCCTCGCCGGCTGGGTCGCCAAGCGCATGGGTCTGCCGATCGAACGCCTGATGATCGGCACCAACGCCAACGACATCCTGGCGCGTACCCTGGAGCACGGCGCCTACGAGGTCCGAGGGGTACAGCCCACCACCTCGCCGTCGATGGACATCCAGATCTCCTCGAACTTCGAACGGTTGCTGTTCGAGGCCCTGGGGCGTGACGCGTCGAGCCTCGGCCGCCTGATGGCCGGCCTGAAGCAATCGGGCGGCTTCCATCTGGACGCGTCCGTCCTCGACACCGTGCGCGCGGAGTTCGACGCCGTGTCCGTCTCCGAGCCCGAGGTCGTCGCGGAGATCGCCCGGACGCACGCGGAGACCGGTCACGTCATCGATCCCCACAGCGCCATCGGTGTGCACGCGGCCCGCCGGCTCCTGAAGCGCGACCCACACACGCCGGTCGTGGCGCTCGCCACCGCGCATGCCGCGAAATTTCCGGATGCGGTCGCCAAGGCGGTCGGCGGCCGGCGGCCGGAATTGCCACCTCATCTGGCTGACCTGATGGACCGACCGGAGAGCTTCTCGCGCGTCGCCAACGACCAGGCGGCGGTCGAGACCTTCATCCGCGAGCGCGCGCGCATCACGAAGGGGGCCTGAGCGCTCATGAACCAGCACTTCGCCACGCACGGCGCCTCCCCCGACCTGAAGATCACCAAGCTCGACAACGGCGTCACGGTGGTCACCGAGGCGATGCCGGGCGTGGCCACGGCCACCCTGGGCGTCTGGGTCGGCGCGGGTTCGCGCCACGAGCGGGCGGACGAGGGGGGCTTGAGCCACCTCATCGAGCACATGGCCTTCAAAGGCACGAAGACCCGCTCCGCGCGCCGCATCGCCGAGGACATCGAGAATGTCGGTGGCGACATCAACGCGGCGACCAGCGCCGAGGGCACGAGTTACACCGCGCGCGTGCTCGGCGAGGATGCGGGCGTCGCCCTCGACGTGATCGGCGACATCCTGACGGATTCGGTGTTCGACGCCGGCGAACTCGCCCGCGAGAAGAGCGTGATCCTGCAGGAATACGCGGCGATCGAGGACACCCCTGACGACGTCGTCTACGAGGCCTTCACCGAGGCGGCGTTTCCGGATCAGCCCATGGGCCGCCCCATCATCGGCACGCCGGAGACTATCAACAGCTTCGATCGCAGTGCCATCGAGGCCTACATCGCCCGCGAATACACGCCGGACCGCATCGTGCTCGCCGCCGCCGGCGCTATCGGCCACGACAGAATCGTCGAGTCCGCCGAGCGCTATTTCGGGGCAATGAAGCCGATGCAGCCGCCTGAAGCCGTCCCGGGCGTCTATGGCGGCGGCGAGAAGCGGCTGCCGAAGAAGCTCGAACAGGCCAACCTCGTCATCGGTCTTCCCGGCCTCTCGTTCCGGGACGAGAATTACTACGCGCTGCACATGTTCGCGCAGGTACTCGGTGGCGGCCTGACCTCGCGGCTCTGGCACGAGGTGCGCGAGACGCGCGGCCTCGCCTACGAGATCCAGTCCTTCCACTGGTCGTTCTACGATTGCGGCTTGTTCGGCATCGGCGCCGGCACGTCGGGCGGCGACCTCGCCGAACTCGTCGATGTAACCCTGGAGGCCACCATCCGGGCGGCGGCGGATGCCGACACGGTTGAGGTCGCACGCGCCAAGGCACAATTGAAGGTGGCCCTGCTCTCCGCACTCGAAACTCCGGGCGGGCGCATCGAGCGCAATGCCCGTCAGATCCTGGCCTGGGGCCGGGTCATTCCGGCGAGCGAGGTCATCGCGAAGGTCGACGCGGTCACGGTCGACGATGTCCGCGCCGCCGGCAAGCGCCTGCTCGCCGGGGCGCCGACGCTGGCTGCCATCGGCCCGATCAAGAAGCTGCCGGGGCTCAAGCAGATCGCGGCGACCCTGAAGGCGGCGTGATCCCGGGCCACGCGGCTTGTTTTGGCCGCAAAGCCGGGCGATCGAAGCGGCTCGGCGCCAGGGTCAGGAAACGGTGAACGTCCGCGCGCTCGGCGCATCACCCGCCTTGCCCGCGGGGGAACGCGCCGATACGACTGACGCTCATCCTTGGCCGTATTCACCGTCTCGTCGACCATGCCCCGCCCGGCCGGAACACTCGCCCGTTGCGTAGAATCGCTCCCGTCTTCGCCGCTTTCCTCACGGCTCTCATCGCGACCCTGCTCGGAGCCCTGATTCTCGGCGCGCCAGCGCGGGCCGTCGAGGCGGTGCGCGTCACCCTCGACGCACCCGCGATCGACCTGACGCCGATGATCGAGCGCTACCGCTCGGACGGCGACCTCATCCAGATCTCGACGGCTCCGGGCAAGGACGGCATCGTTCGCCGCATCGTGGTCAAAGCCCGCGATACCGGCGCCCGGCCCGACTGGATGGTCTTCGCGCTCACCAACGACACCGACGAGCAGGTCGACCGCGTCCTCGTCGCGCCGCATTTTCGGCTCGTCGGCTCTGGCGTGATCTGGCCGGACCTTGGCGGCTCGCGCATCGCCGCGATCACCGCGAGCCAGGGCATCCGGCCGGAGCGCGACGAAAACCCGGAATCCGATCAGTTCATCATTACCCTCGATCCCGGTGCCACCGTCACTTACGTGGCGGAGCTGCGCGGCCCCAACATCCCGCAGGTCTACCTCTGGGACCAGGAAGCCTACCGCAAGAAGTCGACCGGGCTGACCCTCTACAAGGGCATCATCATCGGCATCGCGGGCCTGCTCGCGCTATTCCTCACCATCATCTTCGTGGTGAAGGGCGCAATCATCTTCCCCGCCGCTGCCTCGCTCGCCTGGGCGGTCCTGGCCTATGCCTGCATCGATTTCGGATTCCTGCAGCGGGTCTTCCCGATCACCGAGGTGGCGGAGCGGGTCTACCGCGCCTCGACCGAGGCTGTACTCGGCGCCACCCTGCTGGTCTTCCTCTTCGCCTATCTCAACCTCAGCCGCTGGCACGTGCGCTACAGCCACGTCGCCATCATCTGGCTCATGTTTCTCGCCTGTCTCGTCGGGCTCGCGGTGTTCGATCCGCCCGTGGCGGCGGGCGTGGCACGCATCTCCATTGCGGCGGTGGCCGGCGTCGGCCTGCTGCTGATCGTCTACCTGGCTGCGCACAACGGCTACGACCGCGCGATCCTGCTGGTGCCGACCTGGTGCCTTCTTCTGGTTTGGGTGGTGGCGGCGGGCTTTGCCATCACGGGTCAGATCGGCAGCGACCTCGTCCAGCCGGCCCTGATTGGCGGCCTCGTGCTGATCGTCATGCTGATCGGCTTCACGGTGATGCAGCATGCCTTCGCGGGCGGCGGGCTCACCCACGCCCTCGTCTCGGACACCGAGCGCCGCGCCCTCGCGCTGACGGGCGCCGGCGACGTGGTCTTCGACTGGGACGTCCCCGGCGACCGGGTCTTCGCCGGCCAGGAGATCGAGGGGCAGCTCGGCCTGAAGCGGGGCGCCCTGGAAGGGCCGGCGGCGAACTGGCTCGGCCTCGTTCATCCCTTCGACGTCGAGCGCTACTCGGCGGCCCTCGACACGGTGATCGAGGAGCGACGCGGCCGCATCGTCCACGATTTTCGGCTGCGCTCGACGAGCGGACCCTATTTCTGGTACCGCCTCAAGGCCCGCCCGGTCATCGGGTCGGACGGCGAGGTGATCCGCATCGTCGGCACGATCAGCGACGTCACCGAGGTCAAGACCGCCGAGGAGCGCCTCCTCCATGACGCCGTGCACGACAGCCTCACCGGATTGCCCAACCGCGAGCTCTTCTACGACCGGTTGGACGCGGCCATCGCCTTCGCGAGCCAGGACCCGCGCCTGAAGCCGACCACGATCGTTCTCGACCTCGACCGGTTCAAGGCCATCAACGAGGCGATCGGTCTCTCGGCCGGCGACTCGATCCTGCTGACCCTCTCTCGCCGCCTCGGCCGGCTGCTGCGGCCGCAGGATACCCTCGCCCGCGTCGCGGGAGACGAGTTCGCACTGATCCTGCTCTCCGAGCGCGAGCCCGACCGCATCCTCGCCTTCGCGGAGATGATCCGCAAAGGCATCGCCACCCCCATCACCTACGCCGATCGCGAGATCTTTCTCACCGTCTCGGTGGGCATCGCCCTGCACGAGGGCGGCGCGAACCTGAAGCGCGAAGAAGTGTTCAAGAACGCCGAGACGGCGATGATCCAGGCCAAGCGCGGCGGCGGCGACCGTATCGAGGTGTTCCGCGCCACCATGCGCAACGAGCGCAGCGATCGTCTGACGCTGGAGGCAGACCTGCGCCGCTCGCTCGAGCGCAACGAGATGAAGGTGCTGTTCCAGCCGATCGTCCGGTTGGAGGACCGCACCGTCGCGGGCTTCGAGACCCTGCTGCGCTGGGACCATCCGAAGCTCGGACGCATCGTACCGGCAACCTTCCTGCCGATCGCGGAGGAGAGCGGCTTCATCGTCAATCTCGGCATCTACGCCCTGGAGCGCACCGCCCTCGAGCTTGCCGCATGGCAGCGCTCCCTCGACGTCGACCCACCGATCTTCGCCTCCGTGAACGTCTCGTCGCGGCAGCTGCTGCGTCACGACCTCCTGCACGACGTGAAGACCATTCTCGCGCGCTCCGGCGTGATTCCGGGGTCCCTTAAGCTCGAGATGAGCGAGAGCCTCGTGATGGAGAACCCCGAATACGCCGCGCAGATGCTCCACCGCATCCACGACCTCGGCGCCGGCCTGTCGCTGGACGACTTCGGCACCGGCTATTCGGCGCTGTCGTACCTGCAACGCGTCCCCTTCGACACGATCAAGATCGACCAATCCTTCGTGCGCCAGATCGCGACCGGCCAGACAGCGATCCTGCGCTCCATCGTGAAGATGGCCCAGGAACTCGGCCTCTCGATCATCGCCGAGGGCGC
>NZ_JAQGKL010000078.1 GCF_028290105.1 Methylobacterium sp. | reverse complement strand
ATGGTCAAGGGATCGAACAGCATCCGCATGGGCCGGATTGTCGAAGCGCTCAAAGCCCGGTACGCGAAGGCCCAAGCCGAACCGCCCCACGCCGCCGCGCGCTGAGGGCGACTGACTTCGCATCGGCCGGTGGAGGGGCGCACGCGCTCCGACCGCCGGCCGCATTTCCATCGATGACGGCCGGGTGCTGGATGCTGTATCTCCTGTCGGACTTGAGCGGCACCGTCTCCGCCCTCAACGTCTTCCGCTACATCACCTTCCGCACCGGCGGAGCGCTGTTCACGGCGGGCCTGTTCGTGTTCTGGTTCGGCCCGCTGATCATCTCTCTGCTGCGCCTTCGCCAGGGCAAGGGCCAGCCGATCCGCGAGGACGGCCCGCAATCGCACCTGCTGACCAAGCGCGGCACGCCGACCATGGGCGGCCTGATGATCCTGGCCGGCTGCGTCGTGGCGATCCTGCTCTGGGCCAACCCGCGCAACCACTACGTCTGGGTGACCCTGGCGGTGACCCTCGGCTTCGGCGCGATCGGTTTCTACGACGACTACCTCAAGGTGACGAAGCAGTCGCACAAGGGCTTCTCGGGCAAGTTCCGGCTGCTGCTCGAAGCCGCCATCGCGATCGCGGCCTGCACGCTCATCGCCGTCTACTCGCCGCCCACCCTGCAGAATCAGCTCGCCTTCCCGATCTTCAAGGACGCGCTGCTGAACCTCGGCTGGTTCTACGTGCTGTTCGCCGCCTTCGTCATCGTGGGCGCCGGCAATTCGGTGAACATGACCGACGGACTCGACGGGCTCGCCATCGTGCCGGTGATGATCGCCTGCGGCACCTTCGGCGTCATCGCCTACCTCGTCGGCAACGTCTTCACGGCCGGCTACCTGCAGGTGAACTACGTGCGCGACACCGGCGAACTCGCCGTGGTCTGCGGCGCGGTGATCGGAGCGGGGCTCGGCTTCCTCTGGTTCAACGCGCCCCCCGCCCAGGTCTTCATGGGCGATACCGGTTCGCTGGCCCTCGGCGGGCTGCTCGGCACCATCGCGGTGGCGACGAAGCACGAGATCGTGCTGGCCATCGTGGGCGGCCTGTTCGTGCTCGAGATGATGTCCGTGATCATCCAGGTCGCCTCGTTCAAGCTCACGGGCAAGCGCGTCTTCCGCATGGCGCCGATCCACCACCATTTCGAGCAGAAGGGCTGGAAGGAGCCGCAGGTCGTGATCCGGTTCTGGATCATTGCCGTGATCCTGGCGCTGGCCGGCCTCGCCACGCTCAAGCTGCGCTAAGGGATCGAGGCCATGACGCCGGTCACCTGCTTTGCCGGCCGCAAGGTCGCCCTGTTCGGGCTCGGCGGCTCCGGGCTCGCCACTGTGCGGGCGCTGCTCGCTGGCGGCGCCGACGTGCTCGCCTGGGACGACAGCCCGGAGAGCACCGGGCGCGCCCGCGACCAGGGCATCACGGTCTTCGATCTGCACGACGCCGACTTCTCGGACTTTTCGGCGCTGATCCTGTCGCCCGGAATTCCCCTCACGCATCCGGCCCCGCACTGGACCGTCGAGCGCGCCGGGGCGGCCGGCATCCCGGTTATCGGCGACATCGAGCTCTTCTGCCAGGAGCGCCGCGCGATCGCGCCGGGCGCGCCGTTCGTGGCGATCACCGGCACCAACGGCAAGTCCACGACCACGGCGCTGATCGCGCACATCCTCGCTTCCGCCGGCCGCGACGTGCAGATGGGCGGCAACATCGGAACCGCGATCCTGTCGCTCGCGCCGCCCGCGCCGGACCGCATCCACGTCGTCGAACTGTCCTCGTTCCAGATCGACCTGACGCCGAGCCTCGATCCCGGCATCGGCATCCTCCTCAACATCACGCCGGACCACCTCGACCGGCATGGTACCCTGGCGGAATACGCGGCGATCAAGGCCCGCCTCGTGGCCGGCGCCGATCTCGCCATCGTCGGCATCGACGACGATCTCAGCCGCGCCATCGCGGACGCCGTGACGGGCCCGCGCGTGGCGGTCCATGTCGGCACGCCGCCGGCCGGCTTCGACGGTTTCTTCGCCCGCGACGGGACGGTGTTCGGGGCCGACGGCGCGCCGATCGCCGATCTCGCCGGAATCGGCTCGCTGCGGGGCGCGCACAACTGGCAGAACGCGGCGGTGGCCGCCGCCTGCGTCCGGGCGCTCGGTGTCTCGGAGGCCGAACTCGTCGCGGGCTTGAGGAGCTTTCCCGGCCTGCCGCACCGCATGGAGGAGGTTGGCCGGCGCGGCCGCGTGCTCTTCGTCAACGATTCCAAGGCCACGAACGCCGATTCCGCCGAGAAGGCGCTCACCGCCTTTCACGACATCCACTGGATCCTCGGCGGCAAGGCCAAGGAAGGCGGCATCGCGCCGCTTGCGCCGCTCTTCGGCCGCGTGGCCCACGCCTACCTGATCGGAGCCGCTAGCGACGCCTTCGCCGCCACCCTGGAGGGGCGCGTGCCCTACACCACCTGCGGCACCCTGGCGGCCGCCACCGCGATGGCGGCCGAGGCCGCCTCGGCCTCGGAGGCCGTGGAGCCCGTGGTCCTGCTCTCGCCGGCCTGCGCGTCCTACGATCAGTTCCGCAGCTTCGAGGATCGTGGGGATCAGTTCCGGAATCTCGTCCGCGCGCTGCCCTGACCGTTCGCGCTTCTCGAAATCTCAATCATTCCCGCGCCTGATCTTGGGTTCAGTAGTGCGCGTATGCCCGGTCGGGCGGCACGGAATGAGTGAGTGCATGGCGTCCACGATCGCACCCGGTGCTTCGCGCTGGCAGGCCGGAGCCTGGAGCC
Organism: Methylobacterium sp.; assembly: GCF_028290105.1. Taxonomy (GTDB): domain Bacteria; phylum Pseudomonadota; class Alphaproteobacteria; order Rhizobiales; family Beijerinckiaceae; genus Methylobacterium. The sequence continues at coordinate 34,789 of NZ_JAQGKL010000078.1, read as the reverse complement.
ATCTGCCCGTCCTGCTGGTCCTGCGGCGCCTGGCGACGGTGCTCCTCGTCGCCTTCATCTTCTTTGCCTGCTTCGCCTTCTCGGACACCTCCCCCTACGACGTGGTGGCGATCCCCACCATCCTGCTCTGGCTCTGCCTGGGGTTGCGCCTGCACCGGGGCATGCTGCCCCTGCTCGGGCTGCTGATTCTCTACGTCAGCGCCATCACGGTGGCGCTGCTGCCCTACATCGACCAGCCGCTGCCGGTGACCTGGACGATCCAGCTCGCCTATCTCGCCATCACGGGCGTGTTCTTCGCCATGCTGTTTGCCGACGGCACGCAGGCGCGCATGGAACTGGCGCTCAAGACCTTCGTGGCGAGCTGTCTGCTCTCCAGCGCCTTCGGCATCGTCGGCTATTTCGGGTTCATCCCCACCGAGGACCTCTTCTACAAGTACGGTCGCGCGTCGGGCACCTTCCAGGACCCGAACGTGTTCGGCTCGTTCCTGACGCTCGGTGCCCTCTACCTCATGCACGGCCTGCTGCTGGGCACCACGCGCCGGCCGATCCTGTCTTCCGCCGTCCTGATGGTGATCGTGGCGGGCATCTTCCTGTCGTTCTCGCGTGGCTCCTGGGGCGGCACGCTCATCGCCGTCGCGGTGATGGTCGCCAGCGTCTACGCCACCACCCGCTCCCCGGTCCTGCGCCGGCGCATCGTCACGCTGACGGTTCTGGCGCTGGCCGGAACCGCGATCGCCATCGTGGGCCTCATGTCCATCGGCGACACCGCCGAGATGTTCTCCAAGCGCGCCGCCGTCACGCAGGATTACGACACCGGCGAGACCGGCCGGTTCGGCAACCAGATTCGCGGCCTGAACATGCTGGTGGACGAGCCCCTCGGGATGGGCCCTTTGCGCTGGCGCCTGATCTTCGCGCTGGAACCGCACAACAGCTACATCGGCAGCTTCGCCAATGGCGGCTGGGTCGGGGGCGTCGCCTTCATCGGCCTCGTGCTGACGACGAGCTTCGTCGGCTTTCGCCTGATGAGCCGGGACACGCCCTTTCGGCGTCACGCGCAGATCGTCTGGCCGGCGCTGCTGATGTTCTTCCTGCAGGCGGCCCAGATCGACATCGAGAAGTGGCGCCACGTCTACATGATGCTGGGCATGGTTTGGGGCCTTGAGGCCGCACGCCTGCGCTGGCTCGCCGGTCGGGCATCGACCTGACCGGCGTCTCGATCAGATCGATTCCGGCGGCGTTTCCGGCTCCGGCTCGTCCGGTTCCGGATCGACGGTCCAGGCCGTCGCGAAAGCGGCGAGGTGCCGGGCATCCGCGAAGGCCAGCACCGTGACCGCGCGATCGGCCGGCATGGCGCCGGGATAGGGCGCCAGCAGCACCTTCTCCTCGGACAGCCTGGCGCCCGGCGCGTGGGCCGCGAGCCAGGCCTCGGCCTCCGTCGAGAGCCGGGTCGGATCGGCGGTGTCGCGTGCGCGGGAATCCCCGCGCAGCACGAGCACGTAGGAGCCGAGCGCCGGATTGCGCTGCTGCACCGCCTGAACGATGTCGATCATCATGAGCGTGGCTCCCCGCGGACCGTCAATGCAGCTTCACGCGCGACTCGGTGCGCCGGGTCAGGGCCCGGGCCACCGCGTCGAGGGTGGTCTTCACCGTGCCGTGCAAGGCCTGCTCGTGCATCTTGTAGAGGGAGCGGTACATCATCCGGGCGAAGAGCCCGGCGATGAACATGTTCTTGCCCTTGATGAACCCCATCAGGTTGCCGACCGTCGAGTATTCGCCGAGCGAGACCAGCGAGCCGAAGTCGCGGTACTTGAACGCCTTCAGTGGCTTGCCGGCCATCTTGTCGGGGATGATCTTGATGAGGTGCGTCGCCTGCTGGTGCGCGGCCTGGGCACGCGGCGGGATCGGCGTGTCCGAGCCCTTCTCCACGAGGTAGGCGCAGTCGCCCATCGCGAAGATGTCCGGGTCGCGGGTGGTCTGCAGGGTCGGGGTCACCACGAGCTGGTTGTTGCGGGTGGTCTCGAGCCCGCCGATCTCCTGCAGGAACGGCGGCGCCTTGACGCCCGCCGCCCAGACCACGAGCTCGGAGGGGATGAAGCCGCCATCGGCGAGCTGCACGCCGTCGGGCCGGACCTCGGTGACGCGGGCACCCGTGCGGACCTCGACGCCGATCTTGTCGAGGAGCACCATCACGTCGTGCGAGAGACGCTCCGGGACGGCGGGCAGGATGCGCCCGGCCGCCTCCACGAGGGTGATCTTGAGGTCCTTGGCCGGGTCGATCCGGTCGAGGCCGGTCGCGGCCACGTGGCGGGTGGTGCGGTGGAGTTCGGCCGCGAGCTCGGTGCCGGTGGCGCCGGCGCCGATCACCGTGACGTGGAGCTGGCCCGGGCGCACCGGGCCCGTCTGGGTGTGGGCGCGCAGCATCCCGTTCACGAGGCGCTGGTGGAAGCGCACCGCCTGGCCCTGGGTGTCGAGGGCGATGGCGTTCTCCTTCACGCCCGGCGTTCCGAAATCATTGGTGGTCGAGCCCACCGCGATCACGAGCGTGTCGTAGGGAATCTCGCGAATCGGCGTGACCTCGCGTCCCTCGGTGTCGTGGCTGGCGGCCAGGTGGATGACGCGCTTGGCCCGGTCGAGACCGGTCATCTCGCCGATGCGGTAGCGGAAATTGTGCCGGTGGGCGTGGTGCAGGTAGTCGACCGCATGATGGCCGACATCGAGGCTGCCGGCGGCGACTTCGTGCAGCAGCGGCTTCCAGATGTGGGTGCGCGCCCGGTCCACCAGGGTGACATGGGCCTTGTTCGTGCGCCCGAGCTTCTCGCCGAGCTTTGTCGCGAGCTGCAGGCCCGCCGCGCCGCCCCCGACGACGACGATGCGATGCAGATTGTCTACGGTTTCGCCCGGTACCATGAACGTCACGTCCTCGATTGCCGCATTCCGGCCGATGCGTGCTCCCCCGACGAGGGACGCAAGATCATTTGATGGCTGAGTTTAGAAGGATTGGAAACGGTCCGCCATGCTCATCGAGCAGGCCCGTCCCTCAACGCGGCGCACCCGGCTGGCGCAAGGGGTGGGCCCGGGCGAAGGCGTCCTGCGCCAGGCAATCCTCGGCGATGCGCCGGACCGTCGGGAACGGAGCCGTATCGACCCCGAAGATGCCCGTGCCCACCCAGAGGCTGACGAGGCAAAGATCGGCATGGCTGACCGCGTCCCCTTGCGCGTAGCGGCCGGTGCCGGGCTCCCGGGTCAGACGCGTCTCCAGGGTCTTCAGCCCCGTCTCCATCCAGTGGCGCACGAAGCCGAGCATGCGCTCGCGCGGCAGGTCGTAGGTCTCCATCAGGAAGTTGCGCACGCGCGGCACGTAGAGCGGATGCGTGTCGCAGGCGACGACCTGGGCCAGCGAACGGGCCCGTGCGCGGGCGCGCGGATCGGCCGGCAGCAGCGGCGTCGCCGGGTGGATGTCTTCGAGGTAGTCCAGGATCGCCAGCGACTGGATCAGCGGCGGGCCGTCTCCGTCGAAGAAAGCCGGGACGGCGCCCTGCGGGTTGATCGCCAGGAACTCGGGCTTGAACTGCTCGCCGGCATCGAGGTCGAGAAAGGTTTCCTCGTAGGGGATGCCCTTGAGGTTGAGGGCGACCCGCACCCGGAACGCGGCGGCCGAGCGCCAATTGCCGTACATCTTCATGCGCATCTCACCCCGTCGCGGAATCGGATCCGTCTGTTCTGGGGATGGACCACACCCGACATCGCGCCGTCCCGCAAGCCTGATTTCGCGAACCCGTTTTCGCAGCCTCGGGAAAAGACCGGCCGATTTGGCAGCGTCGTGATCATCGCGCATAGGAAGACACGGTGAGCGATATGCTCGGCCGGTGAGTGACGCGATGCAGATCGAAACGCCCTACCTGATGTTCCTCGGCGACGTGCCGGACCGGCTCGCCGCCAAGACCGCCTACGGCATCAAGGACTGGCGCCCCGAATGGTGCGTCGGCCAGCTGCGCCTGCCCGGCTGCGCCGCCGATCTCGGCATTCCCGACCTCACCCTGGCGGAGGCGGTCGAGAAGGGCTGCCGCACCATGGTGATCGGGGTCGCCAATGCGGGCGGCGTCCTGCCGGAGCACTGGATCACCGAAGTGGTGGCGGCCCTCGAGGCCGGGCTCGACATCGCGAGCGGGCTGCACGCGCGCCTCGGCGCCGTGCCGGCCATCGCCGAGGCCGCCGAGCGGCACGGGCGCCAGCTTCACGACGTGCGCCACACCTCCGAGACCTTCGCCACCGGCAAGGGCACGAAGCGCCCGGGCCGGCGCCTGCTCAGCGTCGGCACCGACTGCTCGGTGGGCAAGAAGTACACGGTCCTGGCCCTGGAGCGGGGGATGCGCGAGCGCGGCCTCGATGCGGATTTCCGGGCCACCGGCCAGACCGGCGTCTTCATCTCCGGGCGCGGCGTCGCCATCGACGCCGTCGTGGCCGACTTCATCTCCGGCGCCGTCGAGTGGATCGCGCCCGCCGCCGAGCCGGACCACTGGGACCTCCTCGAAGGCCAGGGTTCGCTCTTCCACCCGTCCTTCGCGGGCGTCAGCCTCGGGCTGCTCCACGGCGCGCAGGCCGATGCCTTCGTGATCTGCCACGAACCGACCCGCACCACGATGCGCGGCGTGCAGCATCCGCTGCCGACCATCCAGGAGGTCATCGACCTCACCGTTCAGCTCGGGCGCCTCACCAACCCGGAAATCCGCCCTGTCGGAATCGCGGTGAACACGCAGGACCTGGAGGAGGGCGCCGCACGCACCCTTCTCGCCGATCTGGCCCGCGCGCACGACCTGCCCGCCACCGATCCGGTGCGCTTCGGAGTGGACGGCATCGTCGACCGGATCGTCGCCGAGTTCCCGCCCGCGCCCAACGGGGCGAGCGCATGACCCGGCGCCTCGACGTCACGGTCGAGCGCTTCCCCATCGCGGGCGCGTTCACCATCGCCCGGGGCAGCCGCACCGAGGCCGTGGTGGTGCTCGCCACCGTCACCGATGCGGAGGGCCGTGTCGGACGCGGGGAGTGCGTGCCCTATGCCCGCTACGGCGAGACCGTGGACAGTGTCGGCGAGCTCATCCGCTCCTACGCCGAGGCCATCGCCGCCGGGGCGACGCGCGCCGATCTTCAGACCGCCCTGAAGGCGGGTGCGGCCCGCAACGCCCTCGACTGCGCCCTGTTCGACCTCGAAGCCAAGCAACTCGGCCGGCCGGCCCACGAGATCGCCGGCCTGTCGGCGCCGCAGGTCGCCACCACCGCCTACACGTTGAGCCTCGGCGATCCGGAAAGCATGGAGGCGGCCGCGCGGAGCGCCGCGCACCGGCCGCTGCTCAAGGTCAAGCTCGGAGGTGCCGGCGATCCGGAGCGGATCGCCGCCGTGCGCCGGGGCGCACCGGAGTCACGCCTCATCGTCGACGCCAACGAGGCGTGGCGGCCGGAGACCATCGAGGCCAACCTCGCGGCCTGCGTGGCGGCGGGCGTGGGCCTGATCGAGCAGCCCCTGCCGGCCGGCGAGGACGCGCTGCTCGCCGAGATCGCGCGGCCAATCCCGATCTGCGCCGACGAGAGCCTGCACGACCGCGCCGGCCTCGATGCCCTGAGCCAGCGCTACGACGCCATCAACATCAAGCTCGACAAGGCCGGCGGCCTTACCGAGGCGGTCATGCTCGCCCACGAGGCCCGCGCCCGCGGTTTCTCGCTGATGATCGGCTGCATGGTCGGCACCTCGCTCGCGATGGCGCCCGCCATGCTCCTCGCCCACCACGCCGACTACGTCGATCTCGACGGGCCGCTTCTGCTGGCGCGCGACCGTGAGCCCGGTCTGCGCTTCGACGGCAGCCTGATCCATCCGCCGGAGCCGGCGCTCTGGGGCTGAAACCTCAGCCCTTCACGACATAGCGCAGGGCGTAGACCAGCGCCGTGAAGGTGACGAGGCTCATCGCGTAGAACGCCACGAACCAGAGGATCCGGCCGGCTCTCGCCGGGGCCGTCGTCTTCGACGAGGCCTTCGCCTCGGGGGCCAGCGCGCTCAATGCCCGTAGCCCCCGGTCTCGATGTCCTCGGCCACCTTCCCCCGGAAGACCCAGTAGGCGTAGGCTGTGTAGGCGAGGGTCAGGGGCATCACGACGGAGTAGCCGACGAGGGCGAATTGCAGCGCGCTCACCGCGTTCGCGGCCTGCCAGATCGTCATGCGGGGCGGCACGATGTAGGGAAACAGGCTGATCGCGAGCCCGAGAAAGCCCAACAGGAACAGCGCGATCGTGAGCAGGAAGGGCGCCACGTCCCGGCCGCTGCGCAGGCCGCGATAGATGCCCCAGGCGACCAGGGCGGTCACCACGGGCATGGGCGCCACGTAGAGGATGTTGGGCCAGGAGATCCAGCGCCACTGGATGTCGCGGCCGAGGAACGGCACCCACGCGCTGACCAGGGTCATCGCCACGATGGTGGCGGCGAGAAATTGCAGGCTCTTGCGCCGGGCCCAGATCTCGAGTTCGCCCGAGGTCTTCATCACGCACCAGGTGGCGCCGAGGAGTCCGTAGCCGCAGACGAGACCGATGCCGGTGAGCACGCTGAACGGCGTCAACCAGTCGAAGGTGCCGCCGGTGAAGCCGCGTCCCTGGATCTGGAATCCCTGCACGAAGGCGCCCAGCACCATGCCCTGCGCGAAGGTCGCGATCAGGGAACCGTAATGGAAGGCGTTGTCCCAGATGAACTGGGATCGCCCGGCCTTGAAACGGAACTCGAAGGCGACGCCGCGAAAGATCAGGGCGATCAGCATCAGGATCAGCGGCAAGTAGAGCGCCGGCAGCAGGATCGCGTAGGCGACGCTGAACACCGCGAACAATCCGCCGCCGCCCAGCACGAGCCAGGTCTCGTTGCCGTCCCAGATCGGCGCGACGGAGAGCATCATCCGATCGCGCCAATTGCCCTTGCGCGCCGCCGTGAACAGGATGCCGACGCCGAGGTCGAACCCGTCGATCACGACGTACATCGCCACAGCCACCGCCAGCAGCGCGGCCCAGACCAGCGGCAGCCAGAAAGCCGCGCCTTCGTATTCCATCCCGAAGCCGAACATCCGCAGCATTCTCCCGCGCGTCGGAGAAACTACCCCCTCAGGGGGCCGAGCGTTCCCCGCGTTCGGACAGCCTAGCCGCATCGGCGCGGATTTGCGCGCCCCGCCACGGCAGTTTCCGGTCGCTCTCCATCAGGGTGTCGCGCGAGACCGGTGCCGTCGCCACGAGCCCGCCGGCCCGTCGCGCGATCTCGGCCCCACCCTCGCGCAGGAGCGCTTCGCGCGCCGCGTCCGGGAGCGTCTCCCAGGCCGCGAGGGTCGCCTGCGCGAGGGCCGGCCGATCCAACGACGGAACGAGGTTCGGTGTCGCCGCACCCTGGCGCTGGAGCGCCATCCAGGACAGGGCTCCGATCACCAGGGCCGCACGAAAGAGAAACGACATGGGTTCGACCCGGAAGCGCGCCGGAAAGGGCCGGACCAACGCCGTCGCCGAGCCTTCGCGTGAACCGGTAAAGACCGTCTGACGATGGGCTCGGCATCGTCGCGAATGGTGAACGCAAGCTTATCCCGGCCCACTTCGGGGCGTTTGCGTGTAATGCCCCGAAAAGGTTCTCGGTGAAGGTGGCTCACGGTTACGTCTCGGAAAGCATGCGAAGACAATCGGATGCTCTTGCGCAAGACTCGCTTAAGTCGCGTCTGCGACGTTCCCATCGGTTGAGTTTCAATCGAGCCAAGGGGCGTCGGAGGGGCACGTCGAGCCGTCTTCCGCGCTGTGCGTGTTGGTATTGCGTATCTACGGTGCCCTGGCATCCCTCATCGACGTTCGCCTCGCGGGGCTCGTCCATGAGTCGGTGATCGACGCGAGCGGTGTGCGCTTCCGGCACGAGCGGTTTCTCGTGTCGCGCCTCGTCACCGGCCTCATGATGATGCTGGCCCTGCCGCCCTACCTCGTGCTGCGCGGCGTGCCGACCGGCATCGAGGCCCTGGCGATGGCCAGCCTGATGCTGCCGGTCTTCGCGGCCGTCCTGCTCTCGCGCACCGGCATCCTCTGGCTCGCCCACGCCATCTCCTCGGCCGGGCTCACCGGCCTCGTGGTCTGCCTCGCGATGATGACCGGTGGGGCGCAGTCGGCCGCCGCGATCTGGCTTGTGGCGATCCCCCTGGAGGCGATCGTCTCAGGCTCCCGGCGCGCGACCCTGGCGGCGGCGATCATCGCCGGCATCGGCGCGCTCGCCGTGGCCCTGATGCCGCCACTCGCCGAAGGCGCGCCGTTCCTCGAATGGTCCCGCGCCCTGGCGATGCCGGTCTTCGCCATCACCGCCATCGGCCACATCGCCGCCCAGGCCACCGAGCATTTCCGACACGAGGGCCGCTGGCTCGCCCGCCTGCGGGACAACGAGCGCCGCGACCGGATGCTGCTTTCGGCCATCGACGACCTCGTGACCTGGCACGACCAGAACGGCCGCGTCCTCGAGGCCAGCGCCTCGGCCGCGCGCTTCGTCGGCGCCGAGGCCGCCGCGCTGCAGGGCCACGGCCTGCTGGAGCGGGTGCATGTGGCCGACCGTCCGCTGCTGCTCCAGGCTCTCAGCGACGTGGCGGCCCACGGCCGCCCTGCGACGGTGCAATTTCGCCTGAACCTCGATCCCGCCGCGATCCGCGCCGAGGGTGCGTCCCGGGTGATCTTCGCCGAGATGCGGATGCACCGGATCGGCGAGTCGAATCCGGAGGCGGCCGGCCGCCTGTCGTCGAGCGTGGTCGCTGTCACCCGGGACGTCACGGAGCACCGCCGCCGCGCGGAGGAGCTCGAACAGGCGCGGGCCGAGGCCGAGCGGGCCGACGAGCTGAAGACCCGCTTCCTCGCGAATGTCAGCCACGAGCTGCGTACGCCGCTCAACGCCATCATCGGCTTCTCGGAGGTGCTCGCGGGGGAAGGGGCGATCGCCGTCGACCCCGCCCGCACCCGGGAATATGCCGGCATCATCCGCAATTCGGGCCAGCACCTCCTCGAGGTCGTGAACACGCTCCTCGACATGTCGCGCATCCAGAGCGGACATTTCGACTATGCGCCGGAGCCCCTCGACATGCGGGCCCTGGTGCGGGCCTGCTGCGATCTGATGCAGCTCAAGTTCGACCAGGCCGGCATCACGCTGGTGCGCGATGCGAGCCCCGTGCCGGTGGAGATCACCGCCGACCTGCGCGCCTGCCGGCAGATGCTGATCAACCTCCTGTCCAACGCGCTGAAGTTCACGCCGCGCGGCGGGCGCGTCGAGCTCGCCCTGCGCTGGTCGGGCAGCAACCTCGACCTCATCGTGGCCGATAGCGGAATCGGCATCGGCGCGGCTGACCTGCCGCGCGTCGGCGACCCCTTCTACCAGTGCGCCGGCGGCTATGAGCGCACCCACGAGGGCACGGGCCTCGGCCTCTCCGTGGTCCAGGGCCTCGTCGGGCTGCACGGCGGCGCCATGGCGATCGAGAGCACGCGCGGCGAGGGGACGACGGTGGTGGTGACGCTGCCGCGCGAATGCCGCCAGGACGGCGGGCCGGTGCCCGTCGTGCCGATCCGGACGCGTGCCCGCGCTCCCCTCGCCGACGGCGTCCTCGTGCCGCCGGCCGCCGCCACCGGGATCGTGGCGATCCGCCGGCCCATGGGCCTCTTCGAGGCGAGCCCCGAGAACATCCGCGAGAGCTACGTCCCCCTGCGGCGCGCCGGATGACGATGCGCCGAGACCTCACAGGCGCCGATCGCCGGGTGTGTCGCGCGATGCGACGCCCCGGCCGTCCCGTGCCAAGCCCGAAGGAACTGTGATGCGCGAGCCGCAAGCACGTCGCGACCAGCGTGAGATCGTCGTCCCGGCGCGGAGCGCCGAGCCGCGCCAGCGCGCCCGCCGCCAGCCGGCGTCGCGGGCTTCGGGGCGCCTCACCACCCTCACGGCGACCGCCGGAACCATCGGCCGGGCGTTCCTGCGCCATCCGGGCGAGATCCTCGGCGTCGGTGTCGTGCTCGGAGCCGTCTCGCTGATCTGCCTGAACGCGCTCGGCTATCAGGCCGGGCGTCACCCCGCGCCGATCTTCCCCAAGGTCGCGGCGAGCCGAGCCGCCGCCACCGCCGACAAGCCGAAGGCGGTGCGGCCGGCGGTCGAAGCCACCGCGATGGATGCGCCCAAGGCTCAATCCGCCAAGCCTGAACCCGCCAAGGCCGAGGCGATCAAGGCCGAGACGGCGAAGGCGGAAGCTCCGAGCCGGACGCCCCGCGATGGCATCGGCGAGATCATCAAGGCGGGCGACGCCAAGGGTGCGGAGACCACCGCATCCGTCGCGAGCCCGGGCAGCCCCACCATCGCCCAGGCCCAGCGCGCCTTGGTGAAACTCGGCTATGGCCCGCTCAAGGCCGACGGCCTGATGGGTGCGGGCACACGCGCGGCCATCGAGAAGTTCGAGCGCGACCGCAAGCTGCCGGTGAAGGGCGAGCCCTCCGCCCAGACCCTGCGCGAACTCGCGGCCCGCGTCGGGGTCACACGCGGCTGATCCCTCCGGCGAGAACGTCCGTGATCCGGCCTGGCGGCTCCACCGATCGAGGCAAGCGCCGGCACGGAACCGCGTTCGGCGGGTCGTCGCGGGAGCCCGGGGCGCCAGGAACCTGCTATAGGGCGGCCCATGGCACGCCTGCGATCGGATTTCTGGGTCTCCGCCCACCTGCGCCGCCTCGGCATCGAGGGCATCGCTGCCGTCCAGCGGCGGCGCGGCGCGTCGGAGGCGGGCGCAATCTTCGTGAAGGTCGATCGTCTCGACGGAAGCGCCGATCTCTACGGACCGGCTCCGCAATCCCTGGTCGATACCGGGACGGACGTGGACCGCCGCTTCGTCGCACTGATGCGCGAAACATCGCCGGCCGACGTCGAGGTGCGCCTCGGCAAGGAACTGCGCTTCGACGACGACCTCTGGATCATCGAGATCGACGACCGGGCGGGGCGTCACCGCCTCGATCTGGCGGAGTGAGCCGCGCTCAGGACGTCTGGCGCAGTCGCGTGGGCATGGGCGTGCGCAGGGGTGCGCGCTCGATGGCGGCCGCGATCCGGGGACGCTGCGCCTCGGGGGCGTGATACGGCTGGTGCGCGCCCGGGGCGACCGCGCGGTCCTGCGGCGCCCAATCGAGGATCGCCGCCAGGAGGTCGCGTGCGCCCGCGCGCGGGACCGTCCGGAACAGCTTGACGAGGTCGAACACCCGGTCGACGGAGCGGGCCACCGTCTCGTTCAGGGTGAGGAAGATGTAGACCGCTTCCTCTTCGTGCAGGCCTGCGGCCCGCAGGGCCAGCGTCAGCAATTCGTAGCGCAGCGACGGGTCGGGGGTCGCGGCGAGAAAGCCCTTGGGAAGGCCCAGCAACTCCGTCAGCGCCGCGACGAAGCCCGCGATGTCGCCGCGCGCCGAGAAGCCGGTGAGGACCGCTCCGGCCTCGCGCGGGGCCGGAGGGCCGGGGCGCAGGGCGGCGGTCGCCAGAACCGCGTGCGCGATCGCTTCGCGGCGCGACTCGTCGGCCATGAGGAACAGGGGCGCCACGTCGCCGTGGGCGAGATCTGGGCGCGCGAGGAGAAGCCGGGCCAAGTCCGGCGCCCGGCGCGCGCGGGCGACGAGCCGCGCCAGGGCGTCGCCATGCAGGTGGAGTTCACCGTTGGCTGCCAACGCCCGGTCGATGGCCGGATCGTCGCGGCCGATCATCTCAGCGACGGTCGACCGTGCCAGATCCGGCCGCCCCGCGAGCGCGGCGCCGATCTCCGTGCCGTCTCCGGAGGCGGCATCGATCACGGCCTGGGTCAGGATCGGTGCGTGCGCCAGAACCGCATCGCGGGCGCCGCCGCCGCGCGCGGCGAGCGCGATGAGCAGGGCCGGCGGCGTGTCGGGGAAGGGGGCGAGCTTTCGCGCGACGATCTCGGCGGTCTCGTCGTCCACGATCGGGATCAGCCCGCCCGCCAGGGACGCGAAGGCCGAGACCGTCTTTCGGTCGCGCACCGACGCCGACAGGAAGAGGTCCGCCTGAACACGGAGGATGACCGGCTTCAGATCGAGGTTGTCGAGACGCGACAGTTCGATCAGTCCGGAGAGGTCCGGCGCATCGTCGAGTGATGGGGACATGGCACTTCGGTTACGCAGAACTCACTAATGCCAAGCATTAAGCGAATTGCGTGAACCGACCTTTAAGCAGGCCGGCACCGAACCGTCCCTTCCTGCACCACGCGCCGACTGCGGGTGGTCAAGCAACGGCCAACCCGGTCGTCGGGATGCGGTCCCGTGACGGGACCGCGCGTCGTCCGCGAACCTCGGTTTAGCTGGCCCGACGGGGCATGGCGTCCTCGCCGGTGCGCGGCGGTGGGAACACCACCGGAGTCGGCGTGCCGGCTGCGAGCGGACCCGAAGTCGCCTGGGCCATCGCGGCAGCGATCGGTTCCGTGCCGCCCTTGGACTCGGACGGGAACAGGACCGTCGTGGATTTGGAAGCGTCCGGCTTCGCGGGCTCGGACTTTGAAACGTCGGGCTTCTGGGATGCCACCGGCGTCACGGAAGGCGGCGTGGGCGTCGGGGGTGCCGGCAGGGAGGTGTCGGCCTGCGTCGGTTCGTTCGCGTCGCTATCCTCGGGGCCAGCGAGCAGTTCGGTCGGGGTCTTCCAGACGAAGGCGTCGAGGCGGCCGCTGACCGGGGACACGGGCGCCCAGGTCTCCGAGGCCACGCCGTCCGCGATCCAGAGCGGATCGCGCGGCGCGTGGGCCGCGCGGGACAGCCATTCGCGGGCGCGACCCGAACTGGCGCCGTGCTCGGCCTCCTCGATGCGTGCCATCGCGAGGCAGGCCCGCACGGTGGGCCGGTCGGCGAGCAGCGGTGCGAGCGCCTCGCGGGCCTGCGCGAAGGCCCGGGCCTCGAAGGCCGCTTGCGCCAGCGCCAGGCGCGCCTCGGGGTTCCAGGACGAGATCTTCGCCAGGGTCTCGGCACGGGCCATGCGGTCGCGCACGGAATCGCCGGTGCGCAGGTTCAGGTAGGTCTTGGCGAGGTCCGGATGCGGACCCGTGCGCCAAGTTGTCTCCAGGATCTTGGCGGCCTTCCGCAGGTCGCCACGCCGAACCATCAGGCGCGCGGCGAGCACCGCGGCCGGCACGAGGTCGGGCGCGAGCTTGACCGCCTTGAGAACCCGCTCGGTGGCGGCTTCGGGCTCGCCCGCCTCGCGCTCCTGCGCGGCGGCGGTGAGCAGGACGGCGCGCTGGCGCCGGGCGGTCGCCTTGTCGATGAGACCGAGGGAGGCCCGGCGCTCCACCGTCTCGTTGGCGCCGCTCCAGTCGCCGTCGGCGCATTGCGCCTCCAGGACGGCCTCGTTGGCCCAGGTCACGCTCGGGGCGAGGCGGGCCGCCTCGGCGGCGTAGGCACGGGCCGAGACGTCGTCCTCGCGGCGGCGCGCCTCGACGAAGAGGCCGCGCAGGCCGAGCACCCGCGTCTCGGGGTCGTTGACCATGCGCTGGAAGGCCTGCTCGGCCGCCTCGCGGTCGCCCGAAATCTGAGCCGCCTGGGCTTTCAGCAGAAGCGTAAGCGGTTCGGCGCCGAGCAGCCGCTCGGCATCGTTGGCATGGCGGCGAGCGGCGAGGGGATCCCCCGACCCGACGGCGACCATGCCCCGCGACAGGGCCGAGAAGCCCTTGGCGCGGCGGCGGTCGCGCGAGCCGCGCACGAGGGTCTCCGGAAGGGTGATGAACCCGCGCACGATGGCCCAGATGAAGCCGACGACAATGGCGGCGATCAGGACGCCGATGAGCCCGATGGCGAGGCTGGTCGCGACCTCGTAGCCGTTCCACACGATGGTGACGGTGCCGGGATGGTCGGCGACCCAGGTCGCGCCATAGGCGGCGACGGCGAGGAGGGCCAGGAAGGCGAGGGCGCGCCACATGAGATCAGAAACTCCTGGGGGTGGTGTCGGCCGGACCGGCGACGCCGAGATCGAGGGGCGGGAACGCTGGACGCTCCCGCGCGAGTTGGGAATGGCCGCGCCCGGCAGCAGAGTGCGGAAGGCGCGGCGCTGGCGTCAACGGGACGCGCCGGTGGCCGGCAGGCCCTTGAAGGCGTCGGCCAGAAGGCCCTGCGCCGCGTCGCCGGCCGCAGCCCGGGAACGCAGCTTGTTGCCGAACTCGCCGGCTTCCGTTCGCGCCGATTCGGGCAGCGCCGCGAAGGCCTCGGCCGCCTCCTTGATCGCACCGCGATCGAGCGCGTCCTGAACCTTCGGTGTCGCGTCGGGTGCCGCTGCGGTGCCGGACGCGGCACCGGCTTGCGGCTCGACCCGGCGAACCTGCACGATGGTCTCGGCCATGCTCATCAGCTTGGCGCCGATGTCGCCGGTCTCGGCCACCGCCTTGCTCTGCGCCGCGCGGCGGCTGGCGGCGATCTTCTCCGCGATCGGCCGGAATTCCGCGGCCAGCGTGCGGGCGGTCGGTGCGCCCTTGTCGGCGAAGGCCGCGACCGCCGTGAGCCGGGCCGGATCGCCGGGCTCCAGCCCGCGAAGGGCGGCGAGCGCATCGGCGTAGGGCGCGCCGGTGTTGAGGGCCGTGGCGATCCGGTCCGCCGAGACCACCCGCAGGGCGGCCTGGAGGGTCGACGTCTCGGCCCGCCCGGAGATCGCCTTGTCGAGGCCGGCGATCCGATCGGCCTGGGCCTGCAACTGGCGCTCGACGGCCTTGGCGGCCTCGGCCGATTGGGCCTTGCTCGCGTCCGCCACCTTTTCGGTGGCTTGGGTCGCCGACTGCACCGCCTCGGTGGCGGCCTGGATGCGCGCTTCGAGGGATTGCTGAAGGGTGGCGACCTTCTGGCTCAGGGCCTGAGCCGCCTCGGCATTCGCCTTTGTGCGCGCCTCGAAGTCACCCTGGAGGGCGGCGAGTTTCGGGGTCAGGTCGGGAACCGGCTCGGGCTTCGGCGCCCCATCCACTTTGCCCTCGAGTGCCTTCAGGCGCTCCTCGAGGGCGCCGACCTGCGGCCCGCCCGCGCCCGACGGCGCCACGGCCATCCGGGCCTCTCCGCCCTGGTCGCGGCCGGGCTCTTCCTGCAGCGCCGAAACGCGCTGATCGAGGGCGTCGAGGCGCGCCACGAGGTCGGTCGGTGCCGCGGCCGGTGCCGCGGATCCCTCGGCGGCCGGCGCAGGCGCCGGCGCGGCGCTCGCCTTCTCGAGAGCTTCACGCGCCTTGGCGACGGCCTCGGGCACGGACTTCAGGGCGGCCTCGTTGGCGGCGACCCGCTTGTCGAGACCCGCCACCGCGTCCTTCGGCGCCAGGGCGGCGATGCGTTGGTCGAGGGCGGCGAGGCGCGGATCGTCGGCCTGGTGCAGCAGGCCACTGCGCTCGACGCCGAACAGCAATCCGGCCCCGATCACGCCCCCGAGGAGGCCGGCAGTGGCCAGCGACCCGAAGCCGGGACCACGGGCAGCGGGCGCCGGGACGGGCGTCGGGGTGATGCGGGGCGTCGTCGAACCCGTTGGCTTGGACGCGGACTCGCTCGGGAATGACGGCTTCGTCTCCGACGGTTTGGCATCCTGAGATTTCAGGTCGGCGGGTTTCGGATCGGCCGGCTTACCCTCGGTGGGCTTGCCCGCCATGCCGCCCGCGACCCCGGCGGTCGCGGCCGCGCCCGGCGTCGAGGGTCTCGCCGGGGAAACCGGGTCGGGCAGTCGTTTGGCCTTGAGGTCGATGATCGGCCCGTCCGTCACCGACGCACCGGGGCGGGCACTGCCTTGCGTCCCAGCGCCGAACGCGCCGGGCTTCGGCGGCTCGGATTTCGGCGCTTCCGTCTTCCCGGCCTCCGTCGTGCCGGCGCCGGGCTTGTTCAGGTCAGGCTTGTTCAGGTCCGGCTTGGACGCCTCGACCTTCGCGGGATCTACCTTCGTCGCCTCGGGCTTCGCGGTCTCGGATTTGGCGGCCTCCGGCTTGATCGCATCCGGCTTCAGGATCTCGGCCTTGGCGGCCTCCGTCTGCACGGCATCGGTCTTCACGCCGTCCTGGCCGACCTTCGGTGCCTCGGGCTTGGCGGGCGACGCCGCGGAGGGGCTCACCGTATCGACACCCGGGACCACGGGCTTGCCCGGCTGGCCGGTGCTGGGAGTTCCCGGACGATTGGCGTCGCTGTTGGGTGGTTTCATGGTTCAAGGCTCCCTTCCCGACCTGCCGTTCGGCTCTGCCCGTGCGGCGCGTCCGGCGCCCGGTGGGTCGAGGCCGACGGCGCAGCTTCTTGCGCTCGTCCTAGCATCAGGGCCGTCGCCGGAGCGAGACCCTTGTCAAATTCCTGTCGGCCCCGGGCCTGACAAACCAGCGAGGAGCGCATCCTCGTTGGGCCGTTCGGGCACAAAGTGGACCGCGATCCCGGCGCAGACCAGGGGCGCGGCCACATCTGCCGACAAGCAGTAATGCGTCAGCGCCCGGAAGGCTCCGCTCAGTCCCCGCGCGTCGGCAAGATCACGCGCCGCCGCCGCGCTGCGCCGCGAGTAGTGCAGGACGGCGTCGAGGGCGCCGGTTTCCATCGCATCGGCGACCGCGTCGGCCAGCGAAGCCGCGGGACGCGCCGTGTAGACCTCGCACGTCCTCGCCCCGAACCCGGCCGCCGTCAGGGATGCACCGGGCTCGGCCTTGCGCTCCGTGCCCGTGGCGTGGAGCAGGGCGGCGCCTGGCGGCACCGACGCCGTCACCAGCCGGGCCAGCGCGGCCGCGTTCCCCCCGGCGACGCGGATCTCCGAAAAGCCCGCCGCTGTCGCGAAAGCCGCGGTGCTGGCGCCGACGGCAAAGACCGGGACCGTCCGGAACCTCGCGCGATCCCCCGGCGTCAGGGCCCGCACCGCGTTGGCGCTCGTCAGGATCAGCCCCGCGAAGACCCCGTCCGGCAGCGCCGCGCCGGTCGCCGCGACATCGAGCACGGGGGCGACGAGCGGGCGATGCCCGAGCGCCGAGAGCCTGGCCGCCGTCCGCGTCGCTCCCGGTTCGGGACGCGCCACCCAGATCCGCATCGCCCCCGTCCTCCCCGGAATGCCGGCGCATCCATGCCGTTTCACCGCCGCGAGGCAAGCGGTCGTTGCGGGACCGGGGCGCGGGCGGCTAGGGTGGAGCGCACCCGACGTCTCGACCGGAACACGCCCGGAACGATCCGCGGTCCATGTCCATCCTCGCATGACCACCCTCGCATGAACGTCTCCGCATGAACGTCCTCGGCATCGAAACCACCTGCGACGAGACGGCGACCGCCGTCGTCATGCCCGGCGAGAACGGTCGTGGGCGCATCCTCTCCAACGAGGTCCTGAGCCAGATCGCGGAGCACGCGGCCTATGGCGGCGTCGTGCCCGAGATCGCCGCGCGCGCCCATGTCGAGGTCCTCGACCGCCTGATCGACCGGGCGCTCGGCAGCGCCGGGCTGACGCTGGCCCAGGTCGACGGGATCGCGGTGGCGGCCGGGCCCGGCCTGATCGGCGGAGTCCTCATCGGCCTCGTCACGGCCAAGACGCAGGCGCTCGTGGCGCGAAAGCCCCTCATCGCCGTCAACCATCTGGAAGCGCATGCGCTCACCGCCCGCCTCACCGACGGCATCGGGTTTCCCTACCTGCTGCTGCTGGCCTCCGGCGGGCACACCCAGCTCGTGGCGGTGAAGGGGGTCGGCGACTACGTCCGCCTCGGCACCACCATCGACGACGCCATCGGCGAGGCCTTCGACAAGGTCGCCAAGCTCCTGGGCCTCGGCTATCCGGGCGGGCCGGAGGTCGAGCGCATGGCCGAGACCGGCGATCCGGAGCGCTTCGCCCTGCCGCGCCCGATGCTCGGGCGGCGTGAGGCGAATTTCTCCCTGTCCGGCCTCAAGACGGCGCTGCGCATCGAGGCCGAGAAACTCGCCCCGCTCTCCACCGCCGACGTCGCCGATCTCTGCGCCAGCTTCCAGGCGGCGGTGGTCGACGTCGTCGTCGACCGGCTGCGCGTGGCGATGCGCGATTTCGCCGGGGTCGCCGGGCACCCGACCGCCCTGGTGGCGGCGGGCGGCGTCGCGGCCAACGGCGCCATCCGCCGGGCGTTGACCACCCAGGCCGGCGAGGCGGGGCTCGCCTTCGTGGCACCGCCCCTGGCGCTGTGCGGCGACAACGGCGCGATGATCGCCTGGGCGGGGATCGAGCGCCTGCGCCTCGGCCTGGTGGACGATCTCACCGCGCCCGCCCGCGCCCGCTGGCCCTTCGCGGAGCCGAAGGCGGTTGCCTGAGGCGGCGCGGGGCCGCTGGCGCGACCTCGTGGAACGGCGTCTGCCGGAGGCTGCGCGGGCGGATTGGCCGGTGCACCGCGACCATTGCTTCGCGCGCATCCTCCTCGACAACACCTGCAACGGCCCCTGGCGCGAGAGCGTGCGGGCGCCGGCCTGGGCGAACCTGTCCCTCGATCAGCTCGGTGCGGCCACGGATCTTGGCGAAGCGGTGCTCGCGGGCCGGGCCGACCTCGATGGCCTGAACCGGCGCTCCCTCGCGCTGCGCGGCAAGCTGCGGGGCGTACCCCCGTTCGCGCCGATGGTCTCGCCGCCCGAATGCCTCCGCGACGGCGATCTCGTCCTGCGTCGCTGGCGGGCCGCCGACGAGGACGCCTTCGCGGCGCTGAACGCCGATCCGGACGTCATGCGCTGCTTTCCCGCGACCAAGGACGCCGCCGCCAGCCGAGTCGAGGCGCGGGCCTTCCAGCGGCGCTTCGCCGTCGATGGGTACGGCCCCTGGGCGGTCGAGATCTCCGGCGAGGGCTTCGTCGGGGTCGCCGGTGGCGCGCGCGTGATGCGGGTGATGCCCTTCGCGGGCTGCGAACGCCCTGGGGAGAGCGTCGAGATCGGCTGGCGCCTCGCGCGCTCGGCCTGGGGCCGGGGCATCGCCACCCGGGCCGCCCGCCTCGCGCTGAGCGATCTGTTCGGCCGTTGCGGTCTGAGCGCCGTCGTCGCCTTCACGGCCGAAGCGAACGGTCCCTCGCTTCGCGTCATGCACCGGCTCGGCATGCGGGCGTCGGGTGGCTTCGCCCATCCGGCCCTGCCACCCGGGCATCCCCTGGAGGCGCATCTGCTGTATCGTCTGAGCGCTGACGAGTTCGAATCCGAAAGGTCTGGCGCATGAGCACCCTCGATACGGGCCGGCGGATCGCCGTCGTCGGCGGGGGTGCCTGGGGCACGGCGCTGGCCAATGCGGCCGCCGCCGCCGGGCACGACGTCACATTGTGGCTGCGCGACCGCCAAGCCGCCGCGCGCCTGGAGGAAACCCGCGAGAACGCCCGATACCTGCCCGGCGTGCCGCTCCACCGCCGCATCGCCGCGACCGCCGAGGCGCAGGCCCTGGGGCCCGCCGGTACGGTCCTGATGGTGGTGCCGGCCCAAACCCTGCGCGGTGTGCTGGCCGATCTCGCTCCTGCCCTGGCCCCTGGCGCGGCCATCGTGGTCTGCGCCAAGGGCATCGAGCGCGGCAGCGACGCCTTCATGAGCGAAGTGGCGGCCGAGCGCCTTGGCGCCGCCGCCCCGGTGGCGGTCCTGTCCGGGCCGAGCTTCGCGGCGGATGTCGCGCGCAACCTGCCCACCGCCGTGACCCTCGCGGCGGCCGATGCGGGCCTCGCCGCGCGCCTCGCCGCGACGCTTTCGGGACCGGCGCTGCGGGTCTACCACACCGACGACGTGCGCGGCGTCGAGATCGGCGGCGCCGGCAAGAACGTGCTCGCCATCGCCTCCGGCATCGTGGCCGGGCGCGGCCTCGGCGAGAGCGCGCGCGCCGCCCTGATCGCGCGGGCCTTCGCCGAACTCATGCGCTTCGCCCGCGCGTATGGCGGCCGGCCCGAGACCCTGATGGGCCTCTCCGGTCTCGGCGATCTCGTGCTCACCGCCTCTTCGCCGCAATCGCGCAACTTCGCGTTCGGCGCGCGGCTCGGGGCGGGTGCGACCCCCGACGAGGCCTCCGGCGGCAAGCTCGCGGAGGGCGCCTTCACGGCGGCCGCCCTGGTCGACCTCGCCCGCGCCAAGGCCGTCGAGATGCCGGTGGCCGAGGCGGTGGCGGCCATCGTCTCCGGCGGCGCGAGCGTCGATGCCGTCATCGCCGCACTGCTGGCGCGACCCTTGAGAGGGGAAGCCGAGTGAGCCTCCATCCCGTCCAGGCCTTTCTGGCCGGCTCCGGTCCGGACGGCGCCGGGCGGCACTTGAGCCAGGTCCTCGCCTTCGACGACGCGCGGATCGAGGGCGTGCACGATTTCATCCAATGGTGCTTTCCCCTGCGCGAGGCGAGCCTCGCCGTGCCGGGCGCGCCGGTCCTGTCCCGCGCCGAGGCCGAGGCGATCCGCGGCGACCCCGTGGCACTTTCGGGCCTGCGCGCGGCCCTGGGACGGATGACCCGATTCTATGCCGAGACCGACGGCTGGCTGCGTTCCCACGACCACAACCACCTGCGCATCACCCGCATCCTCACAGCCCTGTCGGATCTGCTCGGCGCGGAGGCGGCGGGGGAGTTCCACGCCTTCGTGACGGCCCGCAATGCCGGAGCCGGCGGCCCGATCAACCCCGTGAGCCTGCGCTACTGGGAATCCGCGCTCCACAAGGCCTGACGGCCACGCTTCCCGGGTGCTAGAGACCATGCGTTCTTGGAGACGCGCATGGCCCATTGGCTCTACAAATCCGAGCCCTCGACCTGGTCGTGGGTACAGCAGGTGGCGGCGGGCGCGGCCGGCACGCACTGGAACGGGGTGCGCAACCACGTCGCCAAGAAGCACCTCATGGCGATGGAGGTGGGCGAGCAGGGTTTCTTCTACCACTCGAACGAGGGCAAGGCGGTGGTCGGCATCGTCGAGGTGATCCGGCCCTACTATCCGGACGATTCGGACCCCACCGGGCGCTTCGGGATGGTCGATCTGCGCGCCGTGGCACCCCTTGCCCGCCCCGTGACCCTCGAGGCGATCAAGGCCGAGCCGCGTCTCGCCGCGATGGTGCTCGCCAACAATTCCCGGCTCTCGGTGCAGCCCGTCACCGACGCGGAATGGGCGATCGTGCGGGAAATGGGCGGCCTCGGCTGAGGCCTCCGTCCCGACGCGTTCGCGCCGCGCCGATGCGGCGCGAGGGGCGTCAGCCCTGGCGCTGCGCCTGGGTCACCGCCACGTGGATCAACTCGGCGAGCGTGCGCACCCCGAGCTTCTGGCGCATCAGCGAGCAGGCGTTCGTCACGGTTTTGTAGCTCACCGACAGGTCGCTCGCGATGGCGCCGTAGGACTTGCCCTGGGCCAGCCGCTGCAGGATCTGCAATTCGCGCGGCGTCAGCTGCGTCTCCGGCGTGCGCTTGGGGTCGGTGCGCAGCATCGCGACTTCGGTGGCGAGGCGCCGGTCGAGGTAGGGCTGGCCGGCGCGCACCCGCTCGAACGCCTCGAACAGCTCGCCCGAGGCGTGGTCCTTCAGCACGTAGCCGAGGGCACCCGCCTCCAGGGCCCGGGAGACGATCACCGGATCGTTGTGCATGCTGAAGACCAGGATGCGGGCCGCCGGGTTCACGCCCCGCATGCGCCGGACCAGGTGAAGGCCGGCGAGCCCGCTTCCCTGGAAGGTGAGGTCGCAGATCACCGTCGCGGGGCGCAGCCGCAGGAAGCTGCGGTAGCCCGCCACCACGCTGGTGGCCTCGGCGATCCGCTCGATGCCGGCATCCTCGAGCACCCGGCGGCAGCCCTGGAGCACGATCGGGTGATCGTCGATGACGAGGGCGGCCGCACTGGGCGAGGCCTCGGTGGCGTGGGCGATCGCGTTCATGCGCGTGGGACCGAGTTCTCGTCCTGCTCACGGTCGAGCGGGATCATGATCCGGACAACCGCACCGGGCTGCCCGTTGTCAAGGGCGAAGGTTCCGCCGAGCGCCTCCACGCGCTCGCGCATCCCCGACAGGCCGAGCCCGAGCCCGTGGTCCGGCGCGATACCGGCCCCGTCGTCGCGGATGGTGATGCGCAGGGCGTGCCCGCTCGTGGAGGCCGGGTCGGCCTCGTCCCGGACCCGCACCGTGACGTTCGAGGCGCGCCCGTGCCGGACGGCGTTGGTCATGCTCTCCTGGATGCAGCGGAACACCGTGAGGTCGGTCACATCGCCGTAGCCGCGCGCCAGCCCGTCGAAGGTGCCGGCGAAGCGGGCCCCGCTGTGCCGGCGGCGGAAATCGCGCAGGAGAAGGTCGAGGCATTCGGACAGCGGCACCTGGCCGAGCGCGTGCGGGCGCAGGCGGTTGAGGAGGTCGCGGTTCTGGGTCTGGACCTGACCGACGATGCTGGCGATCTCCTGCGCCCGCAGCTTGAGGCGCGCGCGGTCGGGCGCTGCCTCGGCCTCCGCCATACGGATCACCGAGGCGGCGTTGGCCTCCAGCGCGAACAGGCAGGGGCCGAACTCGTCGTGGAGTTCGAGGGCCGTGCGGCGGCGCTCGTCGTCCTGCGCGGAGAGGAGCTGGCGGTTGAGGCGGCCATTCGCGGCCCGCGTCTCGGCGAGCGCTTGGGCCACGCTGTTGAAGCGGCGTGCGATCGTGGCGAGCTCGCGCGACGCCGGCGGTTCGAGGCGCGCGGTGTAGTCCTGGCGTTCGAGCTGCGTCAGCCCGTCGGCGAGGCGCGTCAGCGGCGCCAGCACGCGGCCGAAGGCGATGTAGAGGGCAACCAGCAGGCCGAGGCTCAGGCCGAGGTTCGTGAGCGAGAGCGAGACCGCGTAGCCCCAGACCTCGTCGATCTCGTCGCGCGGCTGCGTGGTGATGCGCGCCGTCCCGATCCGCTGCCCCTGTGCGACGATCGGCAGGTCGTGCTCGCGGATGGAGGGTGCGATCAGCCCGGCGAACCAGTCCGGCGAGGCATGCTGGTCGCGCCGGACCCGGCCGAGGCCGCTGGTGACGACCGTGCCGGTGCCGTCCAAGACCGTGACGCGCACGTGCCGGAGGTCGTGGATGCGCAGGTTCAGGGTCTGGAGGATGCCGGCGGGGGCGCCGGCTTGCGCGAGATCGATGGTGTCGGAGACCAGAAGCTCGACATTCGTCATCGCCGCCTGCATCTCGACCTCGACGGCGGAGCGGGCGTTCAGCACGATCACCGCGCAGGACACCAGGGCGGCCAGGGCGTCGATGGCCAGGACGAGGGCGATCATCCGCGTGCGCGTCGGCCAGGACGACCAGCTCAGCCCATGTCGATTCGTTCGTGCGCTGCGCTCCGGCGTGGCGGAACGGGCGGGACGGAGCGCAAACCCTCGCCGGAAACGTCGGAGGGCGGTGAAGGCGTTGGTCTGGGGCATCGGGCCTTGGGAAGCCGGTGGTTGGATTGCGGTAAGCCGTCCCGCCGGTTCTAGCGCAAGTTTCAGGGGAAGCGGGAACCGGCGGACCGGGATCGACGGCCGCCTTTGCCGAGGCGCGCGTGGTTAGGCCCGTTCCGGACGAGGCCGTCGGTGCCCTCGTCGCCGAGGGGCTGGCCGACCCGGAGGCGATTTGGAGCCTCGGGGGCTTCGGTGCCCTGGCCGAGTTCGGCCGCACGGCCGACGAGCCGGTGACTTGGCTCGAACCCCACCGAACCGGCCTCGTCACGGCACGGGGCGGCATCCGGATTGATCTCGCCGGCGCCGTCCCGGTGGCCTACGAGACCGCGTTCACCGGCGGCTGGAGCCACGCCGTGGCGTTGTGCCTGCCGCGTGACCGCTGCCCGCACCTGCGCGAGGGCGTGGTTCGCGAGGTCGGGCCCGATGAAGGCGCGATCCGGCCCGAAAATGTTGGGGATAACCTGTTCGATCTCGGCCTCGCCCTGCCACAGGGCCGGATCGGCCTGCGCGGCGCCGATGCCGGTCTGCTTCGCCTGCTGCGCGGCATCCTGGGCCGGCCGGCCTTCGGCGAAGGCAGCCCTGTGCCCCGCCTGATCGCGACATCGGCGCTCGACCTCGTGGTCTCGACGCCGCTCGGGCGCATCGAGGTGTTCGCCGGGAGCGTCGCCGGGGGTCGCGGTCCGCGCGGGTTCGTGGTGCCACGCCTGCTCGCCCTCAGGCGCACCCATGCGGCGACGGCCGCGATTCCCGAAGGCCTCGTGCCCGTGGCTACCCTGCATCCGGCCCATCCCTGCCACGATGCCGACCGGCGGCCGCGCCCCTTCGACGCCGCGCGCCACACTGCCTTCCAGGCACTCCTCAGCCGCTGGGGCGACCCGGATCTCGTCGCCCTGAAGGCCCGCCTCGGAGCCGGGGGCGCGCCGCAGGAAAACCTTCCGACGCGGCGGATGCGGAACGTCGCCCGGGTCGTGCGAGTCCAAGCCGAGGCGATGATGGCTGCCCCGAATCACGACGCCGGCAAGTGGTGAACCGATACGCCCCGTTAAACCTGTGGCGGTTAATCAGATCTGCGGTCGATCTCAGCCTGCGGTGATCAGCAGGTCGGGCGAGGACATCTTCGCGCCCCATTGCGGAGGCCTTCCTCGTTACACGCTGGCGTCGTTCGGATCGCGGCCTTGCGCGGTCCGGCCTCGGTGCGCAGCGTGATCGACCGGCAACGGTCAATCCAAACGGTTTCAAGCGTTCGAGATGTCTCAACCGATGATGCCCGTGACGATCGACCCCTCCGAGGCCCGCAACCCCGCGTCGCCCGCGCCGCGCCCGGCGCGCCCCCCTCTGCGCCTCGTTCTCCTCTCCAGCCTCGGCGTTCTCGGCCTCGCGGGCTTCACCGCCCTGGCCTCGTCGGTGCTCGGCGGCCTCGCCGGGCCGCAAGTGCCTCGGGCGACCATCAAGACCGCGGCGGTCTCCCAGAAGGCCTCCGACTGGCCCGATCTGCGGGACGGCGTTCCGGCGCTCGCTCCGATTCGTCCCTTGGTCGAAAAGCCGCCTCTCGAATCGTCCGCCTCCGAGAAGCCGGCGCTCCCCGTGGCGTCGCCGCCGCCGATCCAGGCTCGTGCTCCCATCGCGGTCCCGGAGCAGGCTCCCCTCCCGGCCGCGTTGACACCGGCCGAGGCGCCGCCTCAGAAACGGGCCGAGCCCGCCGCCGCCCAAAAGCCCGCGCGCCTTCCGCCGATCGAGAACGCCGCGGTGCTGCCGCCCGCCCGTCCCGCATCCCTGGTGCCGCCGACCCGGACGACTGTCACGCTCGCGCCGTCGCCGGCCGAGACCACCCGGTCGCGGGCCACAAGCGGCGCGACCTTCACGGCCCTGCCGCCCGAGCGCGAGGCACCCAAGCGCAAGCCGCCCGCGCCTGCCGCGCAGGCGGCAAAGCCCGCGAGCGCGAAAGTCGCTGCCGCCAATGCGGCACCCGCAACGCCAGTGGCTGAGGCCGAGCCTGAGACGACCGAAGTCTTCGGTCTCAAGGTTCCGTCGTTCGCCCCCGCCGGCCGCCGCTTCGCCGAAGGGGTCGAGGCTCTCGGCAACGCGGTCAAGAACCTGCCCGACCGCTTCTGAGCGCGGACGCCCCGAGACGGGCGTCCGGTCCGCGGGCCTACTTTGCCCGGCTGGTGCGGGGTTTTTTCGCGATCTCGCGCTCGTGGCGGGCGCCGCGCGGGCTCTTGAAGCCCTTCGGTGCCTGATCGTCGCGGCCCGGATCGCCATCGAGCAGCGCTTCCACCTGGATCTCCGGCGAGCCGTTCTTGGCGAAGGTCTGGGCGAAGCGCGAGGCCGCGCCGCCGCGCACCTCGAACTTGGTCTCGCGGTCGAAGATCCGGATCGCCCCGATCTCCTGGCGGCCGATATTGCCGCGCCGGGTCAGCATCGGCAGCAGGCGCCGGGGATCCGCGTTGTCGCGCCGGCCGAGATTGAGCCGGAACCACACCGACGGACCCTCGGCGTCGATGCGCGCCGTGTCGGCGGGATCGTAGACCGGACGGACTTTCCGCTCGGGGCCGGCACCCGGATCGGTGACGTCCTCGGGTGCGGGCAGGCGCGAGCGGTAGATGCGCGCGAGGGCGGCGGCGAGTTCCTGCGGCGTGCGCTGCGCCATCAGGGTCTCGGCCATGGCCACGTCCTCGTCCGCCGGCTCTTCCGTGAAGATCGGGTCCTGCCACATGCGCTCGCCGTCGAGGCGGCGGATCTCGTCGGCGGTGGGCGGACCGGCCCACTCGAACGAGACCTTGGCGATCATCAGCATCTGCTCGGCCCGGCGCCGCTTCGAGGCCGGGATCAGCAGGAGGCTGGTGCCCTTGCGGCCGGCCCGGCCGGTGCGGCCCGAGCGGTGCTGCAGCACCTCCGCGTCGTGCGGCAGGTCGGCGTGGATGACGAGGCTGACGGTGGGCAAATCGATGCCGCGCGCGGCGACGTCGGTGGCCACGCACACCTTGGCACGCCCGTCGCGAAGCGCCTGGAGGGCGGCGTTGCGTTCGCCCTGCCCGAGTTCGCCCGAAAGCGCCACGGCCGAGAAGCCGCGCTCGGTCAGCACCGCCTGCAGGTGGCGCACGGCATTGCGGGTGTTGCAGAAGATGATCGCGGTCGGCGCATCCATGAAGCGCAGGGTGTTGACCACCACGTGCTCCAGCTCGCGCGGCACCACGCGAATCGCCTTGTAGGTGATGTCCTCGTGGCCGCGCTCCTGGCCCTTCACGGCGATGCGCAGGGCGTCGTTCTGGTAGCGCTCGGCCAGCGTCGCGATCGCCTT
The DNA here is from genome assembly GCF_028290105.1 of Methylobacterium sp. Lineage (GTDB taxonomy): Bacteria > Pseudomonadota > Alphaproteobacteria > Rhizobiales > Beijerinckiaceae > Methylobacterium. The sequence goes on along the minus strand of NZ_JAQGKL010000078.1, from coordinate 8,165 downwards.
CGGCAGGGTCGCGGAGAACAGCAGCGTGCGCCGCTCCTTCGGGGTCACCGACAGGATGAATTCGAGGTCGTCGCGGAAGCCGAGATCGAGCATCTCGTCGGCCTCGTCGAGGACGACGGCGCGCAGGTCCTGCGTCGCGAGATTGCGCCGCTCCAAGTGGTCGCGCAGGCGCCCGGGGGTGCCGACGACGATGTGGGCGCCGTCGTTGAGCTGGGCGCGCTCGCGGCGCGGGTCCATGCCGCCGACGCAGGAGATCACCCGCGCGCCGGTCTCGGCGTAGAGCCAGGCGAGCTCTCGCTCGACCTGAAGCGCGAGCTCGCGGGTGGGCGCGATGACGAGGGCGAGGGGCGCGCCGGCGGGGCCGAAGCGCTCGGCCCCATCCAGCAGGGTCTCGGCGAAGGCAAGCCCGTAGGCCACGGTCTTGCCGGAGCCGGTCTGGGCCGAGACGAGGAGGTCGCGCCCCTGGGCCGCCGCCTCGATGACGGCGCTCTGGACGGGCGTCGGGTCTTCGTAGTCGCGCGCGGTCAGCGCTCGGGCGAGCGGGGCCGGCAGGGTGGGGAAGGGCACTGTGACGAAAGCCTTAGCGGGCAAGCAGGCGAAGAACCCGCAGGGAAGGAGCGCGCCGAGCGCGAAACCCTTCCAAACAACGTGATTCCGCCCTCGAACGGTTACGGATGGGCTCGCTTGTAGCGGTAACCGCGCCGCAGCGCCATGACCGTGCACGCATGCGCGCCCCCCGTTCACGATGCGCGCCCACAGCGAAGTGGCGTATCGAGACTGTACGCGTGCCGAACCTGTGCCACTTAGGGCTGAGCGTCGTGCGGAACGCGTACCGGGACGGCGCCTTCCGCGAGATTCGAACCCGCCCGGAAAACCCAAGGTGACTGATGCCGGCTCTCCTACGTCTGGTCGTGGCCTGGGGCAGCGTCGCTGCCTTCTCGGTCTACGGATCGTCCTGGCTCGGGAGCCTCGATTCGCCGCTCTGGGCCACCGGCCTGTTCCTGTGGCTGTTCCTCGTCATCCTGTGGGCGGCCTTCGGCGTCGTGCACGAGGCTGAGGAACTTGCGCACATGCTGGGCGAGCCGCTCGGCACCCTGGTGCTGACGCTGGCCATCGTGATCATCGAGGTGGCCCTGGTGTCGGCGGTGATGCTGTCCTCGAAAGCGGTGCCGACGCTGGGACGCGACACGATGTTCGCGGTGCTGATGATCGTGCTCAACGGCATCGTCGGCCTCGGCCTGCTCATCGGCGGCCTGCGCCACCACCAGCAATCCTACAATCTCCAGGGCACCTCCGCCTTCCTGTCGGTGATCATCCCCCTCGCCACCATCGCGCTGATCATCCCGAACTTCACGACCTCGACCACCGGCGGCACGCTGACGACCCTCCAGGCGGTCGCGTTCTCCATCTTCACGGTGGCGCTCTACGGCATCTTCCTGATGATCCAGACGGGGCGCCACAGCAGCTTCTTCGTCCATGACGGCGGGCAGATGGTGCGGTCGAATGCCGATGTGCCGGCCGAGACGCGGGGTGGCGGCACGGGCGACGTGCGGCCCGGCGCGATCCTCAAGCATGTCGGGCTGCTCATCGCCAACATCCTGCCGATCGTGCTGCTTTCGAAGAGCCTCGCCTCCGTCCTCGACCACGGCATCGAGGCGCTCGGCGCGCCGACCGCGCTGGGTGGCGTCCTGATCGCCGCCATCGTGTTCACCCCCGAAGGGATCAGCGCCCTCAAGGCGGTCGCCCGCAACGAATTGCAGCGGGCGATCAACCTCTGCCTCGGGGCGGCCACCTCGACCATCGGCCTCACCGTGCCGGCCATCCTCGCCGTCGGCCTGATCTCGGGCCAGACGGTGGTGCTCGGCCTGGCGCCGACCGAGATGACGCTCCTCGTGGTCACGCTGATCCTGAGCACCCTGACCTTCTCGGGCCTGCGCACCACGGTGCTGGAGGGGGCCGTGCACCTCGTTGTGTTCTTCGTCTATCTCGTGCTCATCTTCAGCCCGTGATGGACATCCTCATCGTCGGTGCCGGAATCGTCGGTCTCGCCGTGGCCCGCGCGCTCGCGCGGCGCGGCCATGCGGTGGTCGTGGCCGAGGCGGAGGACGCGATCGGGACGGGCGTCTCGGCGCGCAATTCCGAGGTGATCCACGGTGGCATGTATTACCCCACCGGCTCGCTGCGCGCCCGGCACTGCGTCGCCGGGGCGGCGATGCTCTACGCCTTCTGCGAGAGCCACGGCGTGCCCCACCGGCGCTGCGGCAAGCTGATCGTCGCCACCGACGGTTCGGAGCGCGCCGCCATCGCCGGCATCGCGGCGCGCGGCGAGGCCAACGGCGTGCCGGGCCTCGCGCTCCTCGATTCCGCCGAGGCGAGGGCGCTGGAGCCCAATCTCACCTGCGTCGCCGCGCTCCATGCGCCCGGAACCGGCATCGTCGACAGCCACGCTTTGATGCTGGCGCTCCAGGGTGACCTGGAAGATGCCGGCGGCGCCATCGCCTTCGAGGCGCGCGTGGCAGGCATCACGCGCGGGAGTGCCGGATGGCAGGTCATTGTGAATGGCGATACGCTGCCCTTCGACGCCGTGGTCAACGCCGCCGGGCTCGGGGCGCAGGCGCTCAGCACCACGATCGAGGGGTATCCCGCCGCGCGCATCCCGCGCCAGGTCCTGGCCAAGGGCAGCTATTTCGGCTGCGTCGGGCGTCCCGCCTTCTCGCGCCTGATCTACCCGGCCCCCGTGGAAGGCGGGCTCGGCATCCACCTCACCCTCGATCTCGCCGGACGCATGCGCTTCGGGCCCGACGTCGAATGGGTCGACGATGTGGACTACCGCGTCGATCCGGCACGCGCCGAGGCCTTCGCCGGCGCGATCCGCCGCTACTGGCCCGGCCTGCCCGACGGGGCACTGACCCCGGATTACGCCGGCATCCGGCCGAAGCTGACCGGCCCTGGCGAGCCCGCCGCCGATTTTCGCATCGACGGCCCGGCCGAGCATGGGTTCGCCGGCCTGCTCAACCTCTACGGCATCGAGAGCCCGGGGCTGACGTCGAGCCTTTCGCTGGCCGAGGAGGTCGCGGATCGCCTGGTCGGGCAGGGGACCTGAAGACGGCGCCGGCCTAGGGTTCGGCGACGAAGCGCAACGTGCCGGCTCGGCGGGTCGCCCCACCGGTGTCGCTCGGATGGTTCACGCCGTCGAAGACTGGCACCTCGGCGAAGTCGAACGGGCTGAGCCCGTCGAGGCAGGCGACGTTCACGCCGTACTGAGTCGCGTTGGAGCGGCGCTGGTGGTGGGTGTAGATCCCGCAGCGCGCGCAGAAGAAGTGCTGTGCCACGCCGGTGTTGAAGCGATAGCTGGTCAGCAGCTCCGCGCCTTGCAGGACCTCGACGCCGCCCGCCTCCGCCGAGACGACGACGGCCCCGCGCATCCGGCAATAGGTGCAGGTGCAGCGGCGCAGCGTCTCGAACCCGTCGCTGAGCGTCGCCCGGAACCGGACACCGCCGCAATGGCACTGTCCGGTCCGCTGGTTGGACTCCGATGTCATGGGGCCTCCCTCTCCGCTTGCCCGAACCAGCGAGGCACGGGCCGATGACGCGGCAAGCGACCGCTCAACCGCCGAAGCGCTCGGTGTGGATGCGAACCGGATCGATCCCCGCATCGAGGAGCAGGTCCGCCACCGTCCCGACGAAGGGATTGCCGCCGCACAGATAGGCGTGGCGAGGCGGCCCGAGGCGGTCCAGAGCCTCGTCCACCATCGCGGCGTCGATCCGCCGCCCGCCGGCGCGGGTCAGGTTCAGCATGAGCTGAAAGTTCGCTTCGTCCCGTGCGCGCGCGGCGAGTTCCTGTGCGGCGATGACCTCGGTCGCATCGCGCACAGAGTAGAGAAGGAGGGCGGGGACCTCCGGCGCCGCCACGGCGCGGTGGCGCAGCATCGACAGGAGGGGCACCACGCCCGAGCCGCCGCCGGCCAGGAGCAGGGGGCCGCCATCCTCCGGGCGCCACACGAAGGCGCCGCCGATCGGCCCGCGCAGCTCGATGGTGTCGCCGACCGCCGCCACCGCATCGAAGAAGCCCGAGACCTCGCCGTCGGGCAAGCTCTCGATCATCAACTCGACGGTGCCGTCGCCATCCGGCGCCGAGGCGATGGAGTAGCTGCGCTGGGCTTGATAGCCATCCGGCGCGGTGAGTCGCAGGTCGACATGCTGGCCGGCCAGCGCCGGCCGGTCGAAGCCGACCTGGAAGCGGTAGCTCTTCACCCGCGTCGTCACCGGCCGGATGGCCGTGAGCGTGGCGTTCTGCCAGACGAGGGGGCGCGCGGCCGGATCAATCACCGGTGAAGCGCTGCTCGCGCCAGGGATCGCCGTACATGTGGTACCCGCGCATCTCCCAGAAACCGCCCTCGTCGCGCTTGGTGAAGCGCAGACCCTTCACCCACTTGGCGCTCTTCCAGAAGTACAGGTGCGGTACGAGGAGCCGGGCCGGGCCGCCGTGGTCGAGGGGGATGGGCGCGCCGTCGTAATGTGTCGCCACCATGCCCTTGCCCCCGGCGACATCCGCCACGGGGACGTTGGTGGAGTAGTCGTCGTAGCCCTCGGCGAGCAGGAATTCGGTGGGCGCGGCCACGCCCGCATCCGCGAGCAGCGCGTCGAAGCTCACGCCTTCCCAAGCCGTGTCGAACTTCGACCACTTGGTCACGCAGTGAATGTCCCCGCCCCAGCGCGTGCGCGGCAGGGCGTTGAACGCTTCCCAGGTCCAGGTCTTCAGGGGCTTGGCGCCCTCGCGCAGGGTGAAAGCCCAGGTCGCGAGGTCGATCCGGGGGTTCGGGCCGATCTGCAGCACGGGAAAGTCTTCGGTCAGGTATTGTCCCGGCGGCAGACGCTCGCGCGTCGCCTCCGGCGGCTTCCGGCCCGTGAATCCGCGTGTGCTCATGCGATGCTCATGCCTCCGCCGTCCGCGCTTCGTCGGCGTCGAAGGCCATTATCGTCTCAGCGCTCGCGCAGCACCAGCCAGAGAGCGTGGATGGTGCCGGGCAGGACGAAGAAGATCGTCAGCAGGATGTTGAGGAAGAATTGCAGGCCGATTCCGTTGGTCATGAGGACCGCGACCGGAGGCAGAAAGATCGCGAGTAGGATACGGACGAGGTTCGACACGGTCGCTCCGGAAGGGTTGCGCGCGCGGATGCGCGTCGGCGAAGACCCCAGCGCAACGGCAGGCACGCCTCCGGGTTCCCGATCACGCGGTTTTTGAACGGACGGCCTGATGCTCATCGAGCTGCTGCACCTGCTGGCGACGCCGGTCCCGTTCGCCCATCGGCGGCGCGGGTATCTCCGCGAGAGCGTAATGCTGCTCTCGCGCTCTCGGCGCTGCCGCGCCGCCTGGGCCGAACACCTCGACCGATCGCGCGCCGCCGTGATCGCGGCCTGCGCCGCGCTGCCCAGCCGCCGGACCGCGATCGTGCTCGGTTCGGGCCTCCTGCAGGACGTGCCCCTCGCGCATCTGGCGGAGCGCTTCGCGGCCGTTCACCTCGTCGATGCGGTGCATCTCTGGCCGGCCCGCCGGCAGGCGAGGGCCTTTCCGAACGTCCGGCTCGTCACCGCCGATCTCACGGGACTGCTCGACGGCGGCGACCCCCTGGCGGCCCTGTGCGGCGGCGCGGACGTGGATTTCGTGGTCTCGGCGAACGCGCTGTCGCAACTGCCGATCCTGCCCCTCGACCGGAGGGGCGCGGTGCCCCCCGACCTTGGCCGCCGCATCGTCGCGGCGCATTGCGACGGCCTCGCGCGCCTCGCCGCCCGGGTCTGCCTCCTCACCGACCTGGAGCAGGTGGAGGAGGACCGCGCGGGGCGGATCACAGACCGGCTCGACCTGCTGCACGGGGTCCGCTTGGGGAGCCCCGACCGCACATGGACCTGGGAGCTCGCCCCCTTCGGCGAGGCGGCGCGCGACCGGCGTCAGCGCCACCGCGTCGCGGCCTTCCTCGATTGGCGCGGGCGCTGAACGCGAAAAGCCGCCCCCGGATGGGGACGGCTTTTCGAACGTTCGCGGCGTGCGAAACGCTTATTCGGTGACCGACGGCACGTCGCTAGCGGCGCCGTCGTTCCCCTCGGCACCATCCGAACCCTCGAACCGGGCGCGGCGGCGGCGGCGGGGCTTGGGCGCCAGTGGCGCGGCCTCGTCGTCTGAGGGGGCGGCCCGGGCCGCGACCGGCTCGGGGGCGGGCAGGGGCTCCACCGAGGCGATCGGGCGGGGGGGCGTCATCAGGAAGGCCGGGAGCGCGGCGACGTCCTCGGCACCGCGTGCATCCGGCTCGTCACGGCGGCGGCGGCTGCGGGGTGGGGCGTCGTTGGTGCGGGCCGGGCGCTGGTAGTCCTGACGCGGCTGCTCCTGGCGTGGCTGATCCTGGCGTGGCTGATCCTGGCGCGGCTGCTCCTGACGGCTCGCCTCCAGGCCCGCCGCATCCGGACGGACCGGCTCGTTCACCGGCGCATCGCCGCGACCGTTGCCGTAGCGCGGAACATCGTTCCGCACCGGATTCGGCCGCACGAAATCCTGGCGCGGCTGCTGATCCTGACGAGGCTGTTCCTGACGCGCGTTGTCGGCCCGGTTGTAGTCCTGCCGTCCGTAATCCTGGCGCGGCGCGTCGTTCCGGTTGAAGTCCTGGCGGTTCGCGTCTTGACGGGTAGCGTCCTGCCGATTGCCGTCCTGGCGATTAAAATCGTCGCGGCGGATGTAGTCCGGCCGATTGCCGTCCTGCCGGTTCGAATCCTGCCGGTTGCCGTCGCGCTGGCCTTCGAAGCGCTGCGGCCGATCGTTGCGATTGGCAAAGCGATCGCGGCGGTTCGGGCGGTTGCCGTCCTGGCCGTTGTCCGGCCGGGTGTCCTGCGGCCGCGTATCCTGGCGGGATTCCTGGCGGGGCTCCTGCCGTGACTCTTGCCGCGAGTCCTGCCGCCCTTCGTAGGCTTGCGGCTGGGGCTGCTGGCCCGGATCGGTGTAATCGTCGTTGTAGCCGTTCGCGCCGTAGCTGGAGGCGGCGTAGCCCTGCGGCGCGCCCTGGCCGTCGTCCTCGCCGTCGTCGTCTCCGTCGTCGAAGCCGCGCGCGTAGCCGCCGACCTGCTGGCGGGCCTGCTCCTGGGCGCCGGAGATGATCCGGAAATAATGCTCGCCGTGCTGGAAGTAGTTCTCGGCCGCCACCGGGTCACCGCTGGCCTGCGCGTCGCGCGCGAGCTGGGCGTACTTGTCCGCGATGTGCTGGGCAGTCCCGCGAATCTTGACGTCCGGTCCGTTGGATTCGTAGGAACGCGTGAGCGGATTGGGACCTTTGGGGCGGTTACGACCGCGCATCCGTCTATTCTGGTTTGGTCTCATCGGTCTCGATTGACCCTCGTTCATCTCGGAGCGTCTGCTGATGCGGCGGTTCCAGGCGATGTCGACGGCGCCCTGATCTGGCTCGTCGGTGGCGCCGCGTGATCCGGGTCCGGTTTATCCGTGATCGCTTCGCCGTGCTTGCCGTCTGTCCCTTCGCCGAGGCGCACGCTGAGCGTCCAGCCGTCCTTCGGTTTTCGGGCTCGAAGTTGACCAAGCTCCTGCGCTTCGTCCCGCGCGCGCCGCTTGATCGTGGGGAGACCGTCTAAGAGCGTCACGGAGCAAAGCCGCAACCCGTCTTACCGCAGACCATCGTGATGGACCGTTCGCGATCTAACCCTGAGACTAGCGGCTCGCGGATACGGCAACAAGCTTTTTCTGCACGACTCCCGGTTGCGGATGCGGGTTTTTTCCAAATGTTGGCCGATTCAACCGCGAAGGCAGCCCTCACGGCGCCGGAAAACGGACGACGCGCGCGTGCCCGGCGAGGTCGCGGGAGATCGCGCCGCGCCCGAACCCGGCATCCCGTCCCAGCTCGCTCACTGCTTCAGCTTGGTCGTACCCGACCTCGAACGCCAGCACCCCACCCGCCGCGAGCCGGACGGCTCCCGTCGTCAGACTGCGTAGTATGTGGCGATACGCGTCGAGCCCGTCGGACCCGCCGTCGAGTGCGGCGGCGGGGTCGTGGTCGCGGACTTCGATGGACAGGCCGGTGATGGTCTCGCTCGGGATGTAGGGCGGGTTCGAGACGACGAGGTCGAAGGTGCCCGACAGGCCGGCCGTCCAATCCGCGTTCACGAAGGCG
>NZ_JAQGKL010000030.1 GCF_028290105.1 Methylobacterium sp. | reverse complement strand
TGGTGCCCTGGAACGGGCGGAAGAGCCACGCGAGGCGGCCGGCGCCTTCAGCCTCGGCGTCGCCGATTTGATCGACGATTTTGCCGAGAGGCTCCGGCAGGTCGGCCTCGTACTTGTCCAGCAGGATGGCGGCATCGAGCAGGGCATTGATGTGGGCTTTCGGCACCGGCCGGCTCGCGGCCTGGGCTGCCATCACCTGGTCTGCGAGGAGCGCCGCGAGGCGGGACAACTCCGAGAGCCGCTTCGGCGGTAATCCAGCCGGCAATCCCACCCCATCGCCTACTTCAGCCATGTCGATCTCCGAATCACGACGAGCATGACCAGCGAAGCGGAGGCGGAGGCGATGAGGCCGTCTTCCAGGGCGTCCTCGGGGGCATCCGGCATGACTGACAGCCAAACGGCAACGGTGGCCAGGATGGCCACAGCCGCCGCCAACAGCACGGGCCGAGCCAGGGGGTTCATGGCTGCTGCGCCCGCAAGGCTTTCTCGGCCAGGAAACGACGGGCTTGCGAGCCCACCGGGTGATCGATCCCGGCGCGCCGCCCGTCGTCCGTAACGCCGGCCTGACCCGCGATGCAGCGAGGCCGAACGGACACAGGACCATCGCGCTCTGCCCGCCGATCAGACGTGTTCCGGATTACTGAAGCAGGCGCGCGCATCCTCTGCGATTACCAGAGGGACAGACCGAGCGGAAGCGTCGACGCTCAGCCTGGCCCTCGCCTCCGTTTCGCTTGCCGACGCCGGCGATTCGCTTTCCGCCCCATGCGCTCGGACCCCCAAGAACGCGGGCGGCGTTCAAGGGGCGAGGCGGCTGAGGCGGTCGAGGAGGGCGCGGTCGTGGAGGAGGGCCATGCGCTCCTTCGGGGCGAGCCAGGTGCGGGCCTCGTCGATGCGCTCGGCCTCGACCACCTTGGCCTGGGCCAGCGCCCGGTCGGGGTCGATGACGCCGCGCGGGCGCGGGGCAGCCTCGGGCAGCATCGCGGCATGGGCGTGGGCGAACCCCGGATCGGCGTGGAGGGCGGCCAGCGCATCCGCGTCGTCGAGGCCGGCCTCGGCGTTGCGGCGGCTCAAGGTCCCCGCCTGCGCCGCGATGGCGGGGGGCACGCGCTCCTCCGGGGTCATCAGCAGGCCGAGGCGCTTCAGGGCGAGGCCGAGGCTGAGCTGCCCGCTCGCCCAGGAGATCGGGATCGCCAGGACGAGGCCGAGGATCGTCGGCGACATCCAGAGGAAGAGCGAGGTGGCGATGGCGAAGGCCGCCACCCCCGTGACCAGCCCCAGCGCCATGTGCCAGCGGTGGCGGCGCACGATGTCGGACCAGGGGATCGAGCCGTCGTCGCGCCGCTGCGGGTTCCAGCCGGTGTCGCGCCCGAGCAGGATCTGGAAGACCGAGCCCGACTGGATCAGCATGGCGATGGGCGCGATCAGGGCCGAGAGCAGGATCTCGATCAGGCTCGACAGGACGAGGCGGATAGCGCCGCCGCAGGCCCGGCGCACCGGCCCGTCGATCAGCGCGAGGATCAACCCCAGGAACTTCGGGGCGAGCAGGATGCCCATGGTGAGCCCGAAGAGCTGGAGCGCGCGCACCGGATCGAAGCGCGGCCAGACCGGGTAGAGCCCGAACTCGGAGGTGAAGTATTCGGGCCGCACGTAGGCGGTCTGCAGCACCAGCGCGATGCCGACCACGAGCTGGCCGAGCCAGAGCGGCGAGGCGACGTAGCCGGCGATGCCGGTGGCGAAGTGCTGGCGCGAGGCGGACTTGAGGCCGGCCGCGCCGATGATGCGGCTGTGCTGGAGGTTGCCTTGCGCCCAGCGCCGGTCGCGCACGGCCACATCGATGAGCGAGGGCGGGCTCTCCTCGTAGGAGCCGGGCAGCGCCGGCAGCATGGTCACGCTCCAGCCGGCGCGCCGGATCAGCGCCGCCTCCACGAAGTCGTGGGAGAGCACGTGGCCGCCGAAGGGGGGCTTGCCCGGCAGGTCCGGCAGCCCGCAGGCCGCCGCGAAGGCGCGGGTGCGGATGATGGCGTTGTGGCCCCAGTAATTGCCGTCGCGGCCCGACCAGACCGAGAGGCCGGTGGCGATGACCGGCCCGTAGATGCGCGCGGCGAATTGCTGGACGCGGGCGAACAGAGTGTTGCGGTTGATGATCAGCGGCAGCGACTGGATGATGCCGGAATCCGGGTCCGCCTCCATGGCGGCGGCCAGATGCACCACGCACGGGCCCGTCATCAGGCTGTCGGCGTCGAGCACCAGCATCTGCTCGTAGGCAGCCCCCCAGCGCGAGACGAAGTCGCCGATGTTGCCGGCCTTGCGGTGATGGTTCTTCGCCCGGTGGCGGTAGTAGAGCCGGGCATCGTCGCCCCAGCGGGCGCGAAGCTCGAGGAAGGCCCGCTCCTCGGCGATCCAGGCGTCCCCTTGCGTCGAATCCGACAGGACGAAGTAGTCGAAGGCCTGGCCCAAGCCCGTGGCGTCGATCTCGGCGCGCATGGCCTCGATGGCCGCGAAGGTCCGCGCGGTGGCCTCGTTGTAGACGGGCATCACCACCGCCGTGCGGGTGGTGAGCGCCGTCGGCAGGGCAGGGGTCTTCAGCCCGCGCAGGAGCACGAGGAAGCCGAGGATCGCCCCGGTGAAGGCCAGTGCGATCCAGGAGAAGTTCAGGGTGAAGAGCGCGAGCAGCACGTATTGCAGCGCCGTGGTGCCGCCCGAGACCGCCACCACCTCGTACATCTGGATCGCGCCGTAGGCGGTGAGCCCCGCCGCGCCGCCGAAGACGAAGGCGCGGGCGAGCCAGGGCTTGGCGTGCCGCACGGTCGGCCGGTGGCCGGAATCGGCGTCCCAGCGTTCGAGATCCTGCACCGGCATGGACACCGGCGCCTCGGGGGGCATCGCCGGGGCGAAGGGCGCGGAGACGATGCGCGCGGCGGCCGCGTCGGGGGGGAGCGTGGGTGCGTTCACGGGGTCCAACGGTAGAGCCAGGTTTCGGTGAGCGGCTTGTCGGCGCGCTGCAGGTTGAGCCGCAATTCGCAGGATTTCTCGCCCCTCGGGTCGAGCTCGAAGGCGACCCGCAGGGTGTCGCGCTCGGGGTAGCGGTAGAGGGTGCTCTTCGTGATCGCCCCCGGCGTGACGCCGAGCTGGGTCTGGATGTCGCCGGGGGCGGCGAGGCCCGGGCCGGTGAAGTCCACGAGGAACAGGCGCCGGTTCTCGGCGCCGTGCCCGCTGCGGGTGCTGGAGACCTGCGCCACGGGGATCGGCTCGGGCGGCTGCCAGCACCAGTGCTGGCGATAGCTGAAGGGCAACTCGGCGCCCACGGCGAGGGTCGCCTTGGGGCGCCAATAGGCCAGCACGTTCTCGTTGAACTCGGAATCGCTCGGGATCTCGAGGAGCGTCACCGCGCCGGGGCCCCAGGCGCTCAGGGGTTCGAGCCAGAGGGAGGGGCGCCATTCCCAGTGCTGCACGTCGTCCTGGAAGGCAGCGTAGTCGCGCGCCCGCTGCATCAGGCCGAAGCCCTTCGGGCTGTCGTCGAGGAAGGAGGAGATCTGCAGGGTCTCGGGGTTGCGCGCGGGGCGCCAGATCGCCTCGCCGGCCCCGGTGCGGATCTGCAGGCCGCCGCTGGCATAGGCGCCGGCGCGGGCGTCGTCCGCCCCGCGCCGGTCGTGCGGGCCGAACAGGTAGCTCGTGGTCATGCCGCCGAGGCCCAGGTGCTCGATGGCCGCGCGGGCGAAGACCGTGCCCTCGACGTCGCAGAGCGAGGCGTCGCCCGGGCGCAGGCTCATGCGCAGGGCCGCCGTGGCGGAGGGCGAATCCACCAGCGCGTGCAGGACGAGGGGGCCGCCGGGGCCGGGCCGCTCGATCCAGACCGCGCGGAATTCGGGAAACTCCTCGCCCTTCGCGTCGGCGGGACGCAGGGTGAGCGCACGGGCGGTGACGCCGAAGCCCTGGCCGGCGGCGACGAGGCGGAAGAACGAGGCGCCCTGGAACAGCGCGAAGTCGCTCAGATCGCCGCCCCGGAAGCGGGCGCGGATGCGAAAGCCCGAATAGCCCGGATCGTCCTTGAAGGGCGGCAGCGCGACGCCTTCGGTCTCGAAGCGGGCCGGGTCGTAGGGGAGGGCGCGCACCACCCCCTCCTCCACCAGCGCCAGGGCGACGCGGGAGCGGAACACCGAGCCGCGATGCAGCGGCTCCACGGTGAAGCCGAGCCCGGCCTCGGCCCAGACGGCGCTGCCGGGCCGGGTGCGGATGGCGGCGTATTGCTCGCGGTTGAGACCGGTCAGCGCGTCCGGCAGGTCGTCGATGCGCGGTGCCGCGTAGGCGCGCTTGGCGAGCGCCCGGGCGAGATCCGTGACGAGGCCGGGCTGAAAGGGCGCGCCGTCGGCCGGCAGCGCCGGGGCCTCGTCGGCGCGGGCGCCGCGGGGCAGGGCGG
>NZ_JAQGKL010000029.1 GCF_028290105.1 Methylobacterium sp. | reverse complement strand
AGCGTCAGCCAGAGCGCGCCCGCCGTGACGATCTCCAGGCTGATCGACTCGCCGAGCGTGCGCCTCAGTAGGTCCTCCATGCCGGTCACGAGCTGGTTCGCCTGCACGGGCCGCGGATCGAGCGGCTGCCGGCGCGAGAAGGCGAGAAGGCGGTGCGTCAGGGCGGCCGCACGGTTCGCCGAGGAGGTCGCGGCCTTGGCGTACCGGTCGAGATGGTCGATCCGGCCTTGCGCGAGCCGGGTCTGCAGGAGGTCGAGCGCTCCGATGACCCCGGTGAGGAGGTTGTTGAAATCGTGCGCGATTCCGCCCGTCAGCTGCCCCACCGCCTCCATCTTCTGGGCCTGGCGCAGCGCCTCCTCGGTGTTGCGCTGGTCGGTTCGGTCGAGGACGATGCCGGCCATGCGGACGGCCGCGCCATCCGCGTCGTAGGTGGCTTGCCCCTTGGCGGCGATCCACCGGACGGTCCCGTCCGGCCGCTGGATGCGGCATTCGAGGTCCAGTGTGCCGGACCCGAGCGCCTCGGCGAAGGCCGCCGCTACGCGGTCGCGGTCCTCGGGCAGCGCATGGGCCAGGAAGTCGGCCCGGCCCCAGGTCGAGACCGGCCGGTCGTAGCCGAAGATGGCGTCGTGCCGGCAGGAGCGCCGGGTCGTGTCGTTGACGAGATCGAGGTCCCAGGAGCCCATCCCGGCGGAATCGAGGGCGAAGGCCAGCGTCTCGCGGGCCGCCTCGACCTCGCGGGTGCGCTCCTCGACACGCCGCTCCAGCGTCTCGTTCGCGATCCGCAGGCGCGCCTGCACCTCCTCGCGTTCGTGGATGTGTTCGCGGGCCTGATACTGGCGGCGGCGCACCCGCAGCGCGGAGGCGACGGCACTGACCAGGGTCTCGGCGTTGATCGGCCGCTCCAGCAGGACGACGTTGCCGAGACGCTCGATCATGGCCGACGCCGAGGCCGTGCGCCGACCGGCCTGCCGCGTCGCCAGCATGATGAAGGGGAAGTCCGACCAGGGCGGCTGGGCCGACAGCCAGGCGTCGAGCCGATCCGGATCGACCTCGAGAAGCGCCTCCTCGGTCACGATGGATGTCCCGGCGGAAGCCGCGAGGGCCGCGAGCCACGCCGCGCCGTCGGCGCAGACCGTGGGCGCCGTGCCCGATCGGGCCAGCAATTGCGCCATCACGGCGGCGTCGCGTCCGCGCGGCGCCAGGATCAGGACGCGGGATTCGTCGGGCCGGGCTGCCGTCATTGCTGCGCGCTGGCGGCGGACGCCGCGCCCTTCAGCATCGGGACCTTGCCTTCGTAGGAGGGGAGCCCGGTGAGAATGCCCTGGAAGTCGGTGAGTGCGTCGCCGACCTGGATCCCGTCGGACGAGAGCTTCAGTTCCCGGATGGTCCGCTCGTGGGCGTTGACCCGGCTTTTGACCACCGACAGCGCCGTGCGGACCTCGCCCTTGGCCTCGAAGTAGCGGAACAGCAGGATGGCGTCGCTGAGATAGCTGAGGTCGATGTCGGAGCGAACGTCGCCGATGACGCCGTGCTGGCCGAGGACCAGGATCGTGGTGACGCCCTTCTGGTTGAGGTAGTTCAGGAGCTCGTGCATCTGCAGCACGAGATACTCCTCGCCCGGCATGGCGTGGATGTAGGCGTTCAGGCTGTCGATGGCGACGAAGGTCGAGCCATTGTCCTCCACCGCATTGCGGACCTGACAGGCGAACTCACCCGGCGAGAGCTCGGCGGGGTTGATCTCCACGATGGTCAGGGCGCCGCTCGCGATATGGGCGTCGAGGTCCATGCCCAGCATCCGCGCGCGTGCCAGCATGGTGGGCCGGCCCTCGTCGAACAGGAAGTACGTCCCGTGCGCCCCGCGCTCCAGGGCGGCCAGCAGGCAGCGTATCGCCGTCGTGGTCTTGCCAACCCCGGAGGGCCCGAGCAGCAGGGTGTTAGTTCCCGGGACCAGCCCGCCGCCGAGGAGGAGATCGAGTTCCGTCAGGCCGGTGGAGGCCGGGTTCGGGTCGAAGGGGGCCTTGTGGTCGGCCGCCACGAGGCTCGGGAAGACCTCGACGCCGCCGGTGTCGAGGACGAAGTCGTGGAGGCCGCCACGGAACTTGGTGCCACGCATCTTCAGGACGTTGATCCGCCGGCGCGCCGCGCCGAATTCGCGCCGCGACTGCTCCAGCACGACCACCCCGTGGGCGATGCTGTGAAGCTGCACGTCGGCCGAGTTGTCGTCGAGCAGCAGCACTGTGCATCCGCGGGCGGCGAACATCTGCTTCAAGGCCAGAATCTGCCGACGGTAGCGCAATGGATTCTGGGCGAGCAGGCGAAGTTCGGACAGGCTGTCGAACACCACGCGCTGGGGGCGCAGCACGTCCACCCGGTCGATGACCTCGCGGACGGTCTCACCGAGTTCGACTTCGGAGGGGTGCAGCACCGACTGCTCGCTGTCGGGATCGAGCCCGAGTTCGTTGACGAGTTCGTAGATCTCGATGCCGTCGAGGGACCAGCCATGCGAGGCGGCCGCGAATTCGAGTTCGTCCGCGCTCTCGGACAGGGTGACGTAGAGCCCCCTCTCTCCGGCCGCGACACCGTTCAGGAGAAACTGCAGGGCCAGGGTCGTCTTGCCGGTGCCGGGCCTGCCCTCGAAGAGGTAGAGGCGGCCCCGGCTCAGGCCCCCGGCGAGGATGCAGTCGAGGCCGGCCACGCCGGTCGACACGATGTTGCGGGCGCTGGGGGCACGCGTTGTCTGCGAAGCGGCCATGAATACCATGCGGGAGATTGAGACACCCGAGAGCCATCGGCTCGGTTCGAGTGCGCCTTGGAAGGAATGACTTATGACACTAACGCGGACCGGCCGGATTGGTCCCCACGCGTCCGCTATTGTACCCATTCGGGACCAGTCGATCGCAGGTCAGTGCGCCACGACCGGCCTCAGCCGAGCAATCGATGGATGATTCCGGCCCGCCGCCCCGTCAGAAGTCTTCGGCCTGACCCGAGTCTCTGCTGGCGGTGACATTCGGCGAGAACGCCCAGGTTTACCAGGAACCCATCGAAGGCGATTTTCATGGATGCATCCACGCGATATCGAGCCGTATCGATTAACGCGACGAGGCGCTGATCGTTCGCCCTCGCTGCGATCGGCTCGCCCGGAACGGCGTCGCAGGCGCGTTCGCCGAACGGTGAGACCCCCAAGGGGACGATCTGAGATCCAACATGACGATGGTGGGATGACCGAGCACGACGCGCGCGCCGACCGACCCGGTCTCGACTTCCCGGACAGCACCCGATTTCCCGATGACACACCCACGCCGACGGCAGGTTCCATCGCGCATCGAGGGCCTGTCCCGCTGCCCTGGGTCCAGATCGCCGGCCCAGGCATCCCTTACTTCGTCACTGAAGCCGGTGCCACCTGGACGCCGGTGGGCCAGAACGATGCGATCAGCTGGGATGAACTCGCGGGCCTCTTCCGCCGCCGCGACCTCGCCACGGTGGAGGCGCACCTGCGCCATCTCGTCGAGCACGGCGTCACCTGCCTGCGCCTGATGCTCGAATACGCCCAGGTGCGCCACCGCTACATCGAGCGTCCCGTCGGCCATTTCGTGCCCGCCATGGTCCGGCTCTGGGACGACCTGTTCGCCCTTTGCGAAAAGGTCGGCCTGCGTATCCTGCTGACGCCGTTCGATACGTTCTGGATGTGGCTGCACTGGCGCCACCATCCCTACAACGCCCGCAACGGCGGGCCGCTGGCGCATCCCTCCCGCTTCCTCCTCGACGCGGCGGTGCGCACGGCGATCAAGGACCGGCTCACCTTCGCGGTCGAGCGATGGGGCGGCTCGGGCGTCCTGTTCGCGTGGGACCTCTGGAACGAGATCCACCCGGCCCATGGCGAGGATAGCGTGGAGGGCTTTGGCCCCTTCATCACCGATCTGAGCCGGCATGTCCGGGCGCTGGAAACCAAGCTCTACGGTCGCACCCACCCGCAGACGGTGTCCCTCTTCGGGCCGGAACTCGTCTCGCGCGCGCACCTGCCGATGGCGGAGCCGATCTTCCGCCACCCGGATCTCGATTTCGCGTCGATCCACATCTACGCGAGCGGCAGCATCGACGACCCGCGCAACACCGTCGCTCCGGCGATCGCCATGGGCCGGATCGTCCGCGAGAGCCTGAGCCAGATCCGGGACGGCCGGCCCTTCCTCGACACCGAGCACGGCCCGATCCACAGCTTCAAGGACCGGCACGTCACCCTGCCGGAGGCCTTCGACGACGAGTACTTTCGCCACATGCAGTGGGCGCACCTGGCGAGCGGCGGGGCCGGGGGCGGGATGCGCTGGCCGAACCGGCACCCGCACAGGCTCACGTCCGGAATGCGCCGCGCCCAACGCAGCCTCGCGGGCTTCCTGCCTCTGATCGACTGGACGCGCTTTCGTCGGCGCAATCTGAGCGCGGAGATGGGGCCGGTTCCGCGCGGCATGGCGGTCTTCGCCTGCGGGGACACGGACCAAGCGGTGATCTGGTGCCTGCGCACGAACCCCCGCGCGCGCGACGGCCGCCTGCGCCGCGATGTGCCGCCGCTCACGATCCGCCTCGCGCTGCCGGGCCTGGGGACCGGTCGCTATGGCCTCACGGCCTGGGACACCGGAGCGGGTTTCGTCCGGGAAACGCAGACGATCGAGGCGAATGACCCGGGCGCCACGCAGATCGCCGTCCCGCCCTTCGTCACGGACGTGGCGCTCGCCGTTCGCAGGCTCTGACGGCTCTCTCATTCCCTTCGGCCGTGTCCGCGCATTTCCGGGACAACCGTGCGTTTTCATGCAAAGCGCGCGTTCGGGGGCAGCATAGTGCAGTCCTTGCGCGTTGTCGTATATGTCACTCGAACATAGCGATCTCCGCCAGCAGCAAAATCAAACGATGACGACACCCGAGGTCCTAGAAGCGGCCGTCGATCACGATGATCGCTACCGCCTGTTGGTTGAGTCGATCGTCGATTACGCAATCTACATGCTCGATCCGCAGGGCCATGTCGTGAGCTGGAACCGCGGCGCCGAACGGTTCAAGGGCTATACGGATCGGGAGATCATCGGTCAGCATTTCTCGCGGTTCTATACGGAGGCGGATCGCGCCACGGACCTGCCCGGCCGGGCCCTGGGGATCGCGGCGTCCGAGGGCCGCTTCGAACAGGAGGGCTGGCGCGTTCGCAAGGACGGCAGCCTGATGTGGGCGCACGTGCTGATCGACCCGATCCGGCGCGAGGACGGCCACCTCATCGGCTACGCCAAGGTGACCCGCGACCTCAGCGAACGGAAGGCGACTCGGGACGCCCTCAAGCTGAGCGAGCAGCGTTTCCGCATCCTGGTCCAGGGCGTGCAGGACTACGCCATCTACATGCTCGATCCGCAGGGCAAGGTGTCGAGCTGGAACCGGGGCGCGCAGCGCTTCAAGGGCTATACGGACGACGAGATCATCGGCGAGCATTTCTCGCGGTTCTACACCGATGCGGATCGGTCCACCGGATTGCCCGCGCGTGCCTTGAGCACCGCTGCCACCGAAGGGCGCTTCGAAGCCGAGGGCTGGCGCGTTCGTAAGGATGGCACGCGGTTCTGGGCCCACGTGGTCATCGATCCGATCCGGGGCGAGCACGATGAACTCGTGGGCTTTGCCAAGATCACGCGGGACATCACGGAGCGCAAACAGGCGCAGCAAACCCTCGAGGAGACCCGCGCCCGCTTCATCCAATCCCAGAAGATGGAAGCGGTCGGGCAACTGACCG
This sequence comes from Methylobacterium sp., assembly GCF_028290105.1. GTDB lineage: Bacteria > Pseudomonadota > Alphaproteobacteria > Rhizobiales > Beijerinckiaceae > Methylobacterium. Next base: position 9,827 of record NZ_JAQGKL010000029.1, on the reverse strand, counting down.
GGGGCGTCGCGCACGACTTCAACAACCTGCTGGCCGTCGTGCTCGGCAGCCTGCATCTGGCGCGGAAACACCTGCCGGCGGACCGCAAGCTCCTGCGGTTGATCGACAACGCGATCCAGGCCGCCGATCGCGGCGCGATCCTGACCAAGCGGATGCTCGCCTTCGCGCGCCGGCAGGATCTGGAAACGGGCCCGGTCGACATTCCCGAACGCGTGCGCGGCATGGCCGAGCTGCTGCAGCGCTCGATCGGCTCCAACATCCCGGTCGTGACGCAATTTCCCCTGCGGCTCCCGCTCGCCTTCGCCGACGCGAACCAGCTCGAACTCGCGCTCCTGAACCTGACGGTGAACGCCCGCGACGCCATGCCGGCGGGCGGCACGATCACCATCGCGGCCCGCGAGGCATTCATAGGGAGCGAAGCGGGTGCGGAGCTCAAGCCCGGCCGCTATGTCTGCCTGTCGGTGGCCGATACGGGCGAAGGCATGGATGCGGCGACGCTGGCCCGGGCCGCCGAGCCGTTCTTCACCACCAAGGGCGTCGGCAAGGGCACCGGCCTCGGACTCTCCATGGTGCACGGCTTTGCCGAGCAATCGGGGGGGCGCCTGATCCTCAGGAGCGTCGAGGGCCGGGGCACCACCGCCGAGTTGTGGCTGCCCGAAGCCGAGGCGGGAATCTCGGTGACGGAGGCGCCGCAGGCGGAGGATTCGACGCCGCCGGCCCTCAAGCCGCTGACGGTGCTGGTGGTCGACGACGATCCCCTCGTGCTGATGAACACCTCCGCCATGCTGGAGGATCTCGGCCATGCGGTGATCGAGGCGAGCTCGGGTGATCAGGCTCTCCGCGTCCTGCGGCGCTCCGCCGAAGCTGTCGACCTCATGATCACGGATCAGATGATGCCGCACATGACCGGCGTTCAGCTGATCGCCTTGCTCAAATCCGAACGCGCCGCCCTGCCGGTCATCCTCGCCAGCGGCTACGCCGAATTGCCGGAGGACAGCCTCACGGGCCTCGTGCGCCTGAGCAAACCCTTCGTGCAGGCCGACCTCGCCCGGGCGCTCTCAACCAGCCTGAACCCGCAACCCCAGGGCCTGCCGTCTTGACCTGGACCGGGCGTCTTCATGCCGTCGCTGACAGCGCCCATCGCGGCTCGGATGGGACCTATCATGCGGCGCATCGGGCGAGATTCCGGTACAATCGACGCAGGCGCGACAAACGACGAAACTTGGCCGCGCGCGGCGGCGCTACCGCTGCATGTGGTATCTTTACGGTCTAACGATCCTCGCCGGGCTCGCGAACGCGGTCCAGCCCGGTCAGAATGCGGCCCTCTCCAAATCCCTCGGGTTGCCTGTCACCGCCGGATTGGTGGTCCTGCTCGTCAGCACCGGTGCCATGCTCGCGGGCGGCCTCGCCTTGGGCAAGCTCGAAATGCCGAGCGGCCACCAGATGGCGCAGGTGCCGTGGTGGGCGTGGTTCGGCGGATGTCTCAGCGTCCTGCTAATCCTGGCGCAGCTCTACGCCTCGCCTTCCATGGGCGCCGCCTCCTTCCTCGGCATCATCGTGACAGTGGGCGTGGTCGCCTCGATCGTGCTCGACAACTATGGTTGGATCGGCTTTGCGGTGCATCCGGCGAGCTTATTGCGCGTTCTCGGCGCGGTTTTCATGATCGTCGGCGTCGGCATGGTCGCGCTGTTCTGAGCCCGCCGCATCGTTCCTCTTTCCCGGTTACCCGCGTCGCCTTCGCGTTCCTGCGCGGACGCCCGGCGGGAACTTTGGCACGCGGCACGGCATCATCTTGAAGACGCTCCCTCGGTCGAGGTTGCTGCGTCGGCCCTTCGCTTCCACACGCACCCGCAGGCTCGCTCCACCCGTGTCATTGTCCCCGAACGACGACGTCTCCTCCGAACCGGCCGCCACCAAGGCCACGCCCTTGCGCACCCACGACACCGCCCTCGTCCTGGCCGGGGGCAACGCCCTCGGCGCCTACCACGCGGGCGCCTACGAGGTTTTGCATTCGCGCGGGATCAGGCCGGATTGGGTCGTGGGAGCCTCGATGGGCGCGGTGACGGCCGCGATCATCGTCGGCAACGCCCCGGAGGATCGAGCCGGGAAGCTGCGTCAGTTCTGGAGCGAGGCGACGCTGCACACTGGCCTCAGCCTGACGGACGGGTTGAAGCCCCGACAGGTCTACAATGGGATGCACGCGCTGCTGACCCTGGCCTGGGGCCGGCCGAGCATCTTCCAGCACCGCCTGCCCGGGCTCTGGTCGGCCCTGCCCTGGATGCCCAACGACGTCGCCCTGTTCGACAACACGCCCCTGCTGGGCACCCTGAAGCGCCTCGTCGATTTCGACCGCCTCAACAGCGGTGAGACCCGCCTCACCATCGCCTGCGTCGATGTCGCGAGCGGCGAGGAGGTCTATCTCGACACCACCCGCGAGACGATACGGCCCGAGCACGTCATGGCGAGCACGGCGCTCCTGCCGGCCTTTCCGCCGGTGGAGGTCGATGGCCGGCTGCTGGGCGACATCGGCTACACCAACAATCTGCCCCTCGATCCGCTCTTCGCCGTCGAGCCGACCCGGGACCTCGTCTGCATCGCGCTCGACCTGTTCGGCCTCCAGGCCCCCAAGCCGGGTTCGCTCGATGCCGTGCTGGAGCGGGCCAACGATCTCATCTTCGCCAGCGCGGCCCGGCGTGCGGTGGCGGGGCTGAAGCGGGAATACGCCCTGCGCCAGCAGCTCGACCCGCACGGCCCGGCGGTCACGCTGCTCCACATCGTCCATCAGGCCGGCGCGGACCAGCTCTCGGCTAAGAGCTTCGACTTCTCGCCATCCTCCATCCGAGACCGAATATTGGCGGGCAACCGCGACATGGTTCGGGGGGCCGACTGGCTGGCGTCTCGCGCGCGGAGCGACGAGCGCTTCGTCTACGAGCGCCTTTGAGTTCATCCGAGACACGCGGAGACGCGCCGCCTCAGGAGGCACACGCGTGCACGACGGCGCGCGAGCCGGATCGTCTGCGCGTTTGGTCGCGTGCTCCGACGGATGCACCGCCGAACCGTTTTCCCACCCCGGGCGTTTGGGTCCGCGCGCGGCACGAAAGCCTCCACGCCATCAGGAGAGCATCGACGGACATGGAACGGCCCAGCGTCATCATCGGGATCCACGGCTTGGCTAACAAGCCGCCGGTCGATGAGAAGACGCGCTGGTGGACATGCGCCATCGCGGAGGGGCTGGCACGAAACCAGGGTCTGACGGACGCCGTGGTCCCTCTCTCGTTCGTCTACTGGGCCGACCTTCGCTACGACGCGCCGCTCGCCAGCGACGACATTCCCGAGCCGTACCGGCCGCAGGCCGGCGCCTCGGCGCTACCCGGTGAGGAAAGCGCGCCCAAGCTCACGGGTCAGGATCTGCTCGCCACCGTGTATGCGGGGATCGAGCGCGTCGAGGAGATGACCGGCGTCACGTTCGTCGACGACGTCATCCTGGAGCATCGCTTCGACGATCTCTGGCACTACCATGTGGAGCAGACGTTCGCGCGCCAGGTGCGGGCACGGCTGATCGAGCGCCTGCGGGAATTTCGCGATCATCGCATCCTGCTGGTGGCGCATTCGATGGGGTCGGTCATCGCCTACGACGTGCTGCGCCTTCTGGAGCGCGACGCTCCGGATCTCCAGGTCGAGCATCTGGTCACCGTGGGCTCACCCCTGGGGCTGGCGAAGGTGAAGCTCAAGATCGTGGCCGAGTGCGGTGAAGCCCGCGTGCCGAACAACGTCCGGCACTGGACCAACCTCGCCGACGGCAACGACATCGTCGCGGTCACGGGCGCTCTGGCGACCGACTTCGTACCGAGCGACACCGGCGTGGAGATCGCCGATCACCGGGTGGTCAACGACTATCGGCGGCCGACGGGCGAGCCCAACCACCACAAATCCTATGGCTACCTCCGCACGCCGGAATTCTCGCGGATCGCGAGCCTGTTCGTGTCCCCCGCCGCCCCGGCGAATTTCGGCATCACCGAGGGAGCGAAACCGAGCCGCAAGGCAGCCCCGATGGACCTGGAATCCGGCTGAGCGATCCGGCACAGGAATCCGGATCGCCGCCGCGTTCTAACGCCCGCGCGTCCGGCGCGGGTTCAGGCCGCCGACGAGCGCCGCCACCGAGGCCGCCAGCCCGAGACCCACCGCCGTGGTGGCGAGGGGGTGGAGGGTGGCCCGCGTGTAGGCGCTCGTCCGCATGACGTAGATCGGCGGATCGCCCCGAACCTGTCCGGCGTTCCGAGGCGCATGCAGGGCGCCTTCCGGCTCCCGCGGTCGCTCGGTGCGCTTCTGGAGCGCGATGATGGCCGGCGCCAGCTCGTCATAGGCTCCGGGCGCGAATTCCTTGCCCATGACGAAGAGCTTGCCGCCGCCGCCCACGAAGATGTCGCGTTGCGGGTGGACGGCCGCGTGCAGGATGGCGTTGGCCACTTCCTCCGGCGGATAGATCGGCGGCGGCAGCGTCGGCTCGCGGTCCATGTAGTTGCGGGCGCGCTGGGGCAGCGGCGTATCGATGGAGGCGGGCTTCACCAGCGTGACGGAGACCTGTGCGCCCTCCGCGATGAGCTCCATGCGCAGGGTGTCGGTGAAACCTTTCACCGCGTGTTTCGAGGTGGCGTAGAGCCCCTGGAATGGAAAGGCGAGATCCGACGCGATGCTGCCGACATTGACCAGGGCGCCACCCCGTTGGCGCAGGTGCTCGACGGCGACGAGCGAGCCGTAGATCGTGCCCCAGAGGTTCGTCTGGATCAGCCGCTCGTGGTCCGCGTCCGCGATCTCTCGCAAGGGGCCGTAGACGGTGAGGCCCGCGACGTTGACCCAGGTGTCGAACCCCCCGAAGGCCGCCAGCGCGGCATCCGCGATGGCCTGGACCTCCTTGCGCTGGCCGACATCGGCGGTGACAGCGAGGGCACGGCCGCCCTGTGCCTCGATCTCTCTCACGATGCGCGCGAGGACATCGCCACTGCGCGCGGCCAGCACGACGCGGGCGCCCCGTTCCGCGGCCATGCGCGCGGTGGCCAAGCCGATACCGCTGGACGCGCCGGTGATCACGATCACCTGGTTGCGAAGAGGTTTGTGTCGCATGAGTCTTCGTCCCGTTCGGACCGCGATCGGCACAGATCCGAAGAGGTTACGCGCGAGGTGGCCGTGCGTTGCCGCCAAAAGAAGACCGCGTGCATTCCGCGCAGGCGGAAGGAATGCTTTCGGGCCGCCAGTCTCTACGGCGCAGGGGCGGCAAAGACAGACGTCAAGGTGCTGATGTCTTGCGGGTCGGCTAGCGAATATCGGGAACTTGCGTGAGCGCATGCCGCGTTGGAGAACGCAAGCCATCGCCACCGATTCGCGGCGGTGCCAGCTTCCAATCGATAACGGGTGTTGTGCTCTCTGAGCCGGGAAGACCGGTTTCCTTAAAGGAAACACTGGTCGGAGTGGCAGGATTTGAACCTGCGACCCCCACGTCCCGAACGTGGTGCGCTACCAGACTGCGCTACACTCCGACAGAGCCGGCGGCTTCCCGTCGGCGAGCGGACGTATAGCGAGCCCCATCGGGGGCCGCAAGCGCCTTGGTGCGAGAAATCGCGAGGGGGACGGCGTCACGCGGCCTCCGCCCAATCCGGCGGCAGACGGTAGCGGATGCAGGGCTCGCAGACCTGCGCGATCGCCACGGCGCCGACAGCATCCACACCAGGGTCGAGGTGGTGGATGGTCCATTCGGGAGTGGGCTCCCCGGCACCTTCCCATCGCAGAACCGCGGGATCGGCCGGGGGGAGGGCGACACGGAAACGGTCGAGGGGGAACGAAAGGCCGGTGCCGAGTGCCTTCACCACCGCCTCCTTGCGCGTCCAGCAGGCGAAGAACGCAGCCTCCTGGGCAGCCCCCGACAGGCGCGCCAGATCCGCAATTTCGCCGGGATGGAAATGCGCGCGCGCAACCGCCATCGGGTCGCCGAATGGGCGGATGGCCTCGACGTCCACGCCGATGGAGATCCCGTCGGCAACGCCGATCAGGGCGTGCCGGCCGGAATGCGAGAGGTTGAAATGAAGCGCGTCCTGGTCCGGGACGTCGAGTTCGGGCTTCCCGTGCGGTCCGATCCGGAAACGAACGGCCTCGGGTGACCGATCGAGATATCCCGCGAGGATATACCGAAGGGCCTGATGGCTCCGGATGAAGCGATCCCGATCCTCGCGCCGCAGGAACCGGTCCGCCCGTGCGGCCTCATCCGCCGACAGCCACGCCGCCATTCCGGCCACGATGGGTGCGGTGGCCTCGAGGTTCACGTGCCAGACGGCGCTGCCGGGTTGCCGAACGGGCGTAGCGGCCTGCCACATCTGCGGAACGGATGATCGGCCGGGTGGGACTATCGCAGCGCCTTGAACGGCGCCAAGCGTTCCGCCCAGGTCAGGGCAAGCAAGAGGCCCAGGTAACCGACCTCGGCACTTCCAAGGACGCCGTAAAAGAGGCCGAGCCCATGATACCAGGCGAGTTGGCTCTGCAACGTGGCCACAACGCTGGCCGGAATCAGCGCGGCGATGAGCAGGCCCAGAACCATGATCGCATTCAGAGGCTGGGTCGGTTCCTGCATCGTCCACGCGTCCATCGTTTGAGATCGAAGGACGGTTTTAGCTCACTTTCGTGTGAGGTGAAATGCCGGCACATGGACAGCGGATACCGAGGCGCGCCACCCACCCGGGCACCTCATCCGTAGACGTTCCCGCCCGTTTGCGGAAAGCGCTCCGCAAGAGCGCGGCGCAGTTTCTCCAAGGCGCGGTTCTCGATTTGGCGTACGCGCTCCTTCGAGATGCCAAGACGGTGGCCGAGGGCCTCCAGAGTGGCTTGGTCCTCGGCGAGGCGGCGCTCCTTGAGAATGCGCAACTCGCGCTCGGACAGCACCGTCAGCGCTTCGTTGAGCCAGGTCAGGCGGCGCTCGCCATCGACGGTCGCCGAGACGGTCTCGTCGGGCAGCGCGGCACCGTCGACGAGAAAGTCCATCCGCTCGGAGGATGCCTCGCTCTCCTCGCCGACCGGGGCGTTGAGCGACATGTCGGGCCCGGAGAGACGTGCGTCCATCAGCGCCACGTCCTCGCGCGAGACGCCGATGGCGGTGGCGATGCGGCGGTGGATCTCGTCGCCGACATGCTCTTCCGTCGACTGCATGAGCTTGGCCCGCAGGCGGCGCAGGTTGAAGAACAAGGCCTTCTGGGCCGAACTCGTCCCACCCCGGACGATCGACCAGTTGCGAAGGATATAATCCTGGATCGAGGCGCGGATCCACCAGGTGGCGTAGGTGGAGAAGCGAACCTCACGCTCCGGCTCGAAGCGGGCGGCGGCCTCCATCAGGCCCACATGGCCTTCCTGGATCAGGTCGGCCATGGGCAGGCCGTAATGGCGGAAGCGGCCGGCGATCGCGATGACGAGGCGCATATGCGCCGAGATCAGGCCGTGCAGCGCGCGCTCGTCGCGCTGGTCCTTCCAGCGAACGGCGAGCCCACGTTCCTCGTCCCGCGCAAGGAAAGGCGCCTCCATCGCCGTGCGTATGAACTGCCGCCGGATCCCTGCGATATCCGCCATCCCCGCCTCCGCCCCGATGAAACGTGTGCTTCCGGTCACTGCCGCATGCTGCCGATGAAAATCGGTCTTCGGACCTGTGACTGGCAACCCGACAACACAGGGTCCTGTGGATGGTTCCCCTGGGAATGGCCTGGCTCACGCGCAAGTGAGCGGAAGTGCATGGATGGGGGAGCGCAGGTAACCGGAAACGAAAGAGCCCGACGCTAACGCGCCGGGCTCGAAGCAATTCCCAGTTGTCGGCGGAGGATCAGGCAGCTTCTTCCTGCAGATCGTCGCCCTCGGCTTCGCCTTCCGCCTCGGCTTCGCCCTTGGCGCGGCGCGGAGACTTCGCGAGGCTCTGCTCGATGAGCTTGAGCGCCTCGGTCTCGGTGATGCGGTTGACCGAGGAAATCTCGCGCACGACGCGGTCGAGTGCCGATTCGTAGAGCTGACGCTCGCTGTAGGACTGCTCGGGCTGGGCCTCGGAGCGGAAGAGATCCCGCACCACTTCTGTCACCGAGAGCAGGTCGCCCGAATTGATCTTGGCCTCGTATTCCTGAGCGCGACGCGACCACATGGTGCGCTTGATCCGAGCGCGGCCGGTGAGCAGGTCGAGGGCCTTCTTCACGAGCTCGGGCTCGGCCAGCTTGCGCATGCCGACGCTGTTGGCCTTCGCGGTGGGGACGCGCAGGACCATCTTGTCCTTCTCGAACGACACGACGAACAGCTCGAGCTTATAGCCGGCGATCTCCTGCTCCTCGATCGCCGTGATGCGCCCGACGCCATGGGCCGGATACACGACCGCTTCGCCGGTCTTGAAGCCTTGGCGGCCTGCCGTCGTCTTCTTGGCTGTGGTCATGCGAGAAGCGCCTCCAGAACATTGCGCGGCCTTGCACGCCGCGCCGAACCCTGTAATCCGGGGTGGGTCACCCGGCTTCAGCCCCTTGTCCGAAGAGTTCGCATCCTGGAATGCGTCACCTGCCGGTTCCCGGGCGTGCCGACGCATCGCGCAACGAGAAACCAATCACCGAAAGCTTGAACGCCTTCAGCGATCGATCGCGTGCGACCCCGATCCACAAGCGAACTTGAGACCCATCTGATGATGGCTGGAGGCGGCACGTCGGGCACGAACGACGGCAGGCGCTCTTGATAGCACAAACGCACCGCCGAATCAAAGGATTGCCGGCAGGCCGGAGCGTCGCGGGCCGGGGGACCGGCGCACTCCACAGCCACTTTCGGTCGACGCTCCGGCCTCCTGCGATCCGATCGCCGGCGACGCGGAAAGTGGCGTCAGTCACCCGTGCCGGGGGCCGCCGAGAAATGCGCCTCGAACTTGCCGGCGACGCCATCCCACGCCTTGGCGTCGGAGGGGGCATCTTTCTTCTGGGTGATGTTGGGCCAGGAGCGGGCGTAATCCGCGTTCACCTTGAGCCAGGTCTCGAGGCTCGGCTCGGTGTCGGGCTTGATCGCCTCGGCCGGGCATTCCGGCTCGCAGACGCCGCAATCAATGCACTCGTCCGGGTGGATGACGAGCATGTTCTCGCCTTCGTAGAAGCAGTCCACCGGACAGACCTCGACGCAGTCCATGTACTTGCACTTGATGCAGTTGTCGGTGACGACGTAGGTCATGGGGCCTTCAGTCCTCGATCCGGTGATCGCGGTGAGCGCCCGATACCGGGGCGCCCGCGCAATTCGGGGCACGGATCCGTTAACGCTTCGTGGCACGGAGCAGGATGGTTCGGGCCTGCGCCCGTCCTGAATGGCGCTGGCTCTAGCCCCTGTCCGTGGGACTGACAAGCGTGGGCGGCGGCAGGGTGTCCCGCCAGCCACAGAGTGTCGCGGCTGGGACACGTGGACCGACCGATCACCCCGGTGGATCGCCCATGATTTCATAGAGGAGTTGCGCCTCCGGAGCCGAGCCTCGGCGCTCGCCAAGGTCCAGCACCCGCGCGATCACGGTCGCGTGGGCCGCCGCCACCGTGACGACGTCACCGAGCCCGATCGCCGTTGCGGAGGCTCCGGCGCGCTTCCCGTTCACCCGAACATAGCCGTCCGTCACGAGGCGCGCGGCCAGGGAGCGGGTCCGCGCGAAGCGCGCGAACCACAGCCATTTGTCGAGACGCTGGCGCCCCGGCTTCATCGCGCCTCAGCGCTTGCGGTCATTCCCCGACTCGAGTTGCGCCTTGAGCGCGGCGAGCTTCGCGAAGGGCGAATCCGGGTCCGGGGCGCGCTCGCGGCGTTGC
>NZ_JAQGKL010000012.1 GCF_028290105.1 Methylobacterium sp. | reverse complement strand
TATTCGTGGATCAGCCCCTCGACGCCCCCGCGCGATGCCGTCCGGCGCAGGGTCTCGACGAGGTGGCGGGCCGTCACGGCGACCCGCGCCGCGGCCTCCGGGGGGAGCGCGGCGCGGTCGAGAAGGGACGCGAGGCAATCGACCTCCGAGCGCCGGCCGGCCGCGACGATCGCCGAGCGCAGGGGCGACAGCCTCGGAGAATCGTCCCGGAAGGCGGCGAGACCCGGCGCCGTCTGGGCCGGACCGTGGCGCACGCTGTCGGAAAACGTCGACATGGGACATCTCGCTGCGGCTTCGCGTCCGGACGACGCAGAGCGTACGCGCAGCGCTGCTCCATCACCACGGCGGCGGTGATACGCCAAGGCTCGTCCTGGGCGCGAGCGCCGCGTCTAGCGTCGCGGACCCTCCCCTTCCGCCTAAGCCGCCGTGGCGGGTTTGATCGTGCCGGCCGTCCCGCAGGCGTAGCAGTAGCGCTCGAAGGTGCTCTTGCGATGCGTGCAGGCGGGGCAGCGCTCGAAGATCCCGATGCCGCAATGCGGGCAGAAATTCGCGTCCGGATTGGCGAGGTCGATCGGGCGCTCGCAGCCGGGGCAGGCCTTCTTGGCGAGGCGGAGGAGCGCCTGGTCGGTGGCGATCTCGGTTCGGCGCTCCGCGTTCGGGCGCGCCTCGTCGGCCTTCTGGCGCGCGTCATAGGCCTGGAGGGCGTTGATCGCCGCCCGCCCGCCGATGAGGGTGACGATGACGCCGACGCCGTACTGCACGTAACCGCCATAGCTCGGAAGGTAGGGCACGAGTTCAACGAAGAACGCGAACGCCGCGGCAAAGGCGAAGCCCCAGACGAAGGGCCAGTTTCGGGTACGCCTGCGCGTCTTCAGCAGCCATCCGGCGAGCGCCAGCAGCGGCAGGGTCACCGCGAGGCGATAGCCGAACACCCGCAAGTCCTGCCCGCTCTCGGCCGCGTCGCGCTTGGCCTCCGCCGCCCGGCGCAGGTCCGCCTCGACGGCAGCCTGCTCCGATTCCCGCGCCGAGAGGTCGAGCCCGGTCTGCGCCAGCGCCTCCAGCCGCTCCTCGACCGCGCGTTCGGCCGCCTTCAGGGCGTCAAGGCGCTCGGTGCGCTGGATGAGGCCGGGGTCCTGATCGACGCGCTGCGTCGCGTCGCGGGTCTTGAGCCAGTTGGCGAAGGTCGAGCGGGCGTTCTCGGAGGCCGCGCGGGCCGCCTCCAAGGCGAGGTCCGCCTGTTCGACCTGCCGCTGGATGTCGGAGCGCTGGCGGCGGATCTGCTTGAGCGCCGCGGCGGAGGTATCGGCTGCGTCCCGCTCGAGGAACTGCTCGACCGTGTAGCGCTGCTCGACCTGCGGCAGGTCGCCGACGACGAGCGATCCGAGGCCGATCAGGAAGCCCGCGAAGGCGAACGCCACGAGCCAGAGGACGAGGTTGAACCAACGTTCCGACAATCGGGAGCCAGATCTCACGGGACGACCTCATCGATGAGCCGGGAATGCCCCGGCCCGCGGCATCGGCCGCGCTTCGTGAGGGGATCTGTGCGTGAGAATCGCGCTCCTGCGTAGTCCAAAGTTCGGTCGGCCGTCACGCCCCGGCGATCGGGCTCCGGGGAGCGCGCAGTTCGGGATCGGGACGCTCCGCCCGGCGGACCAGCGCCAGGGCCAGTCCGGCCGCCAAAGCGTCTTCGGTGAGGCCCCGTGCCAGGCCTGCCGTAGAACGGGTCGAACCCCCGCGTGTGGCGCGCCCGAGCAGGGTGCCGGCGACGGCTCCCGTCACGCCCGCCAGGGCTCCGCTGATGGGCGAGGCCTTCGGCCCGGCCAGCGCGCCGCCGCCTGCGGCCCCGATCACGAGGCGCGCCGCGAAGGAAGGCAGAATCCGGCGATCCGGCGCGAATGGCATCTTGTCGCCCGCCATCTCGGCCAGAGCGGCCGCGGCGGTCAGGTCGCGCGCCACCGGTCCGGAGGGGACCCAGCCGGCGCGCGTCCCGCCCCGGGCTGCGGCCTGGGTCAGCGCGGCGCAGGCCGTCATGCTGCGCAAGCCCGTGACGAAGCCGATGCCGAACGCGATTCCGAGACCCTGCATGCTGCCTGCCTTTTCTGCGCCAAATCCGGACCGGCCGGCGGGCTCCGCCCCGCGATACCCGGCGCAGCCCGCCATTCCCGGTCGGTAAGCCCGGAATTTTCAACCGAGCCCCAGCGCGGAAGGTTCGGTGGTTGCGAAATCGGGCGGCCATCCGGATGCCGTTTGCCGGAAGCCGAATACGACCGGACGAACATCCCGCACTCGGGCATCCCACGCTGGACGTCCTCCGTGTAGGATTGCGCCGGGCTGCGCGACGCGTCCGTCGGTACCGCAGAGGAGAAACCCGGAATGAGCTGGCACAGTGCGGACGACCCGATTCCCGGCGATCACTTCAGCTGCGACGCGATCAAGACCCTGATCGTCCCGCGCTCGCGGGATCTCGGCTCGTTCGCCGTGCGGCGCGCCCTGCCCTCGACGGAGTGCCGGATGGTCGGTCCCTTCATTTTCTTCGACCAGATGGGGCCGTCCGAGTTCCTGCTGGGCCAGGGCATGGACGTGCGCCCGCACCCGCATATCGGCTTGTCGACCGTGACCTACCTGTTCGAGGGCGAGATCATGCACCGCGACAGCCTGGGCACGGAACTACCCATCCGCCCCGGCGAACTGAACTGGATGACGGCGGGCCGGGGGATCACCCATTCCGAGCGCACGGGGGCCGACCTCCGGCGCACCGGCTCGACGCTGTTCGGCCTCCAGAGCTGGGTCGCGCTCAGCGGCAAGGACGAGGAGACCGCCCCCGCCTTCGAGCATTACGAGGCCGAGGCGCTGCCGGTCCTGACCGGCGAGGGCAAGACCGTCCGGCTGATCGCCGGCGAGGCCTTCGGCGCGAAATCCCCGGTGCGGACCTCCAGCCCGATGGTCTATGCCGACGTGGCGCTGGAGGCGGGTGCGGTGCTGCCCCTCGACCCCACCTACGACGAGCGCGCCATCTACACCGTCTCGGGCGCCATCGAGATCGCCGGAGACGGGTTCGGCCCCGGCCAGCTTCTCGTCTTCCGGCCGGGTGACCGGATCAGCGTACGGGCGACGGAGGCCTCCCGCTTCATGGTGCTCGGCGGCGAGCCGATGGACGGGCCGCGTCACCTCTGGTGGAACTTCGTCTCCTCGCGCCCGGAGCGGATCGAGCAGGCCAAGGAGGATTGGCGCCAGGCCCGCTTCGACACCGTGCCGGGCGAGTCCGAGTTCATCCCCCTGCCCGATCAGCCGGCCCCCGTGCGCTATCCCTGAGGTGCCCTCACCCCTGGGCCGCGCGCTCAAGGGCGGCGACGTCGATCCGGGTCATGCCCTGCATCGCCGAAAAGACCCGGGCGGAGGCCGCCCGGTCGGATTGACCCATCAGGCGCGGCAGGGCCTCGGGAATGATCTGCCAGGGCACGCCCCAGCGGTCGCGCAGCCAGCCGCACCGGCTCTCCGCGCCGCCATCGGCGGTGAGCGCCGACCAGAGCCGATCGACCTCGGCCTGGTCGGGGCACATCACCGCGATCGAGACGACGTTCGCGTAATCGACAGGCTTCCCGCCGTTGAGGGCCTGGAAGCGCTGCCCGTCGAGGGTGAAGCGCGCCATCAGCACGTCCCCGGCCGCACCCCCGGGCCAGGGCCCCGGCGCGCGATGGAGGTGATCGAGGCTCGATCCCGGCACCAGCGCGACGTAGAACCGGACCGCTTCCTCCAGATCCTTGCCGAACCAGAGGCAGGTGCTGACGCGCGACATGATCGTCTCCTTTGGTTGGGCGCGGGGAGCTCGCGTGTCAGAGGCCGGCCGCCAGTTCGGCGAGTTGGTCGGCGCAGAGGCCCCAGCCCTCGTAGAAGCCCATTGCCTTGTGGGCGGCGCAATCCTCCGCCGACCAGTGCCGGACCCGCGTCGTGTAGCGCGTGCCTCCCTCCACCGGCTCGAAGGTGACGATCCCGGTGAAGAACGGTTTGGCCGAGGGCTCCCAGGCCCGCACATACGCGTCGGTGAAGACGATCCGCGCGTTCTCGACGACTTCGAGGTAGACGCCGTTGGTCGGGATCTCCGTGCCGTCGGGGGCCCGCATGACGATGCGCGACGCGCCACCGGGGCGCGGGTCGGTCTCGGCCTGCGAAACCGTGTAGGGCTTCGGCGCGAACCAGCGCTTCAGCAGGGCCGGCTCGGTCCAGGCCCGATAGAGGAGTGCGGCGGGGGCCGGGATGATGCGGGTGAGGACGAGCTCACGCTCCGGCGTGGGGTCGGTCATGGTCGAGATTCCTGACTGATGAGGGGGCGGCGCTCAGCGGGCCTGGCAGTTCATCGCCCAGAGCACGCCGAAGGGGTCGCGCACCTGGGCGTAGCGGTCGCCCCAGAACATGTCGGTCGGCGGCATCACCGGGGTCGCGCCGGCCTCCACCGCGCGCGTCCACCACGCCTCGATGTCGTCGACGATCAGGGTCATGGTGTAGCCCTGCGGCGCCTGCAGCGGATGCCCGTGCTCGGGATAGAAGTCGGACAGCATCAGCGAGGAGCCGTTCACGTACAGATGCACATGCATCGTCCGGCCCTGGTCGTCGGGCGGGAACGCGCTGGCCTGTTCCGCGCCGAAGGCACGGATGTAAAAATCGGCCGCCTTCAGCGCGCCATCGAGGGCGAGGTAGGCGACGAGCCCACCCTTCACCGGGACGGGTGCGTGCTGCACGTCGGTGGTGGTTCTCATCGGATCCTCCCGCGCGCCCGGTCCTTGGAATCGCCGGCCTTCCGGTGAGGACACACCAATTGGCCGGACGCGGACAGGGGGTCGCCGCGCTTTTTTCGCATTTCGTCGTCCCTGCCCGGGCCGCCGTCCCCAGGCCCATCGGCGTGATGCACACCGTAACTTCCTGAGAGAACTGAATTTTTTAGCGTCTGCGTGTTCATCGCGCGAGGACATCATAAACCGAAATTCAACATCCAGTTTTGCCAGCGTTCAGATTGGAGCCACTCTAAGGAATGCGATTACGCACGCATCCGCGAGTTCGATGACAGATTTCCAAGCGCTCCCAACCTGTGCCGATACCCTAGACGCGGCTGCCGCCCCGGATATCAACACCGTTATCCGACACCGCCTCGGTGCCGGGTTGCAGGAATACTTTAGTCTACCAACGGTCGAGACCCTGCCCGAGCGGCTCGTCCACCTCGTCGGTCGCCTCGATGCCGCCGTCGCGGCATCGGGCCAGACCGGTCTCGACGGCTTGCGGGACGACATGATCCGGGCGATGCCGGCCCTGCGCGCCTTCGCCTTCTCGCTGGTGGGCGAGGCCAGCCGGGCGGACGATCTCGTACAGGAGACCCTGGTGAAGGCCTGGGCCAATCGCGACAAGTTCACGGCCGGGACGAACTTCACCGCCTGGCTGTTCACGATCCTGCGCAACCAGTTCTACACGGAGGTTCGCAAGCGCAAGCGCGAGGTCGAGGATGCGGACGGCACCCATGCGGCGACGCTCACGGCGCTCCCCGAGCAGGAGGGCGTCGTCTCGCTCCGGGCCCTGCGCGAGAAACTCGCCCAGATTCCGGAGGCCCAGCGCATCGCCCTCCTGATGGTCGGGGCCGAGGGCTACACCTACGAGGAGGCCGCCGAACGCCTGCACTGCAAGGTCGGCACCGTGAAGAGCCGGGTCAGCCGTGCCCGCGCCTACCTCGCGGAGATCCTGGGGCTCGACGATGGCGGTCCTCTCAAACCCGCCCTCTGAAGCGTTCGGCGCGAGCGCTTCCCAAAACCTGCCCGGGCGTAGGCATGTGTGTTGGTGCACGTCGATGTGCTTGCGCTAATAAATTATATTCGTAATTTATTAGCGCAACGGTCGCCGGGGCGATCGCGGGTCGAGGAGCGCACCATGTCACAACCGGGTCAGAAAACCGCCATCGTCACCGGGGCTTCCTCCGGCATAGGGCTGGCCACGGCGAAGGCCTTGAGCGCCGTAGGCTACCGCGTGTTCGGCACCAGCCGAAGGGCGGCGTCGCTCCCGGGCCTGCCCGTCACCATGCTGACCTGCGATCTGACCGACGAGGCGTCCATCGCGGACCTCGTCGCCTCCGTGCTCGACGAGACCGGACGGATCGACCTCCTCGTCAACAATGCCGGGTTCGGCATCAGCGGCGGCGCCGAGGAATCCTCGGACGCGCAGGCCAAAGCCCTGTTCGACGTGAACCTGTTCGGTGCGATCCGGGCCATCCGGGCCGTCCTGCCCGCGATGCGCCGGCAGGGCCGCGGCCGGATCGTCAACATCAGCTCCGTCCTCGGATTGATCCCGGCGCCCTACATGGCCCTCTATGCGGCCAGCAAGCACGCCCTGGAGGGCTATTCCGAGTCGCTCGACCACGAGGTTCGCGGGCAGGGCATCCGGGTGACGCTCGTCGAGCCCGCCTATACCCGGACCTCCTTCGACCAGAACCTGGTGCGCCCCGATGTACCCCTCGGTCTCTATGCCGAGGCCCGCGCCGAGGCGGACAAGGTGCTGCGCGAGGTCATGGCCACCGCCGATGCCCCGGAGGTTGTGGCCCACATCGTCGTGGCGGCGGCCACCGCAGCCACGCCGCGGCGGCGGTACACGGCGGGCAGGATGGCGCGACAGGTCAGCCTGCTGCGCCGATTCGTGCCGGCCAACCTCTTCGACAAGAGCCTGCGCAAGCAGATGCGGCTCGCCAACTGACAGCGGCAGGTCGTTCCGGAGGTGGAGCCACCGGAGAGGCCGCCGGCGGTTCCTGCCAGATTCGGCCGGATCGAGGCGGCGTCCGCGCCGGAGCCTCGTCCGATCACGCCCTCGCCCGGCGCACCGCCCGCCGGGCGACCACGACGGAGAGGCCGACATTGAGCACCGCGACGGCGAGCATGAGCTCCAGCAGGGCATCGAGACCGAACCAGGCGGCGAGCGTGCCGCAGGCGAGCGGTGTCGCCGCCTGTCCGAGCAGCGGCATCCGGGCGAGGCGCCCCATCACGGCGGCGTAGTCCCCCTGCCCATAGAGGGTGAGGGGAAGCGTGCCCCGGACCACGGTGCGCATGCCGTTGCCGACGCCGTAGAGAACGATGCCGAGCCAGGCGAGGCTCGGGGCCATGGCCAGGATCGCGAGGCCGAGGCCGACGCTGCCGCTCGACACCAGCAGCGCCCAGGCCGGATGCGCCCGGCGCCCGAACACGAGTTCGAGGATGCGCGCGCCGACCTGGGACGGCCCGATCAGGGTGCTGAGGGCCACGGCCGTACTGGCCGCGACGCCCTTGGCCTGAAGCAGGACGAGCAACTGCACCGAGATCGCCGTCATGATCACCGCCGCGCTGGTGAAGGTGATCGCGAGAATGCGCTCGCCGGGCAGCGGCCCCTGCCCCGCCGGGCTGACGAGGGGCGCCGCGCCGGCCTCCGGCGGGAGGGCGGCTTTGGCGGGAGGGTTCCGATCCTGACCCGGGAGCGCCCAGGCGAAGAGCGGGACCACCACGAAGGCGGCGAGTGCTGCGTAGACGAGGCAGGTCCCCCGCCATCCGATCGCGTCGACGAGAAAGCTCGATGCCGGCCAGCACAGGGTGATGGCGAAGCCCGAGGCGATGGCGATCTGGGTCATCGCTCCGCGGGCCGAGACCCCGTAGGCTTGGCCGATGGCGGCAAAGAGCGGGTCGTACAGGGCGCCCGCCATGCCGATGCCGACCACCACCCAGGCCAGGAGGAAGACCGGCAGGTTCGGCGCGAGCGCCATCAGGACCTGTCCGAGGGCGATGACCAGCGATCCCGCCATCAGCACCGGGCGCCCGCCATGCCGCCGGATCCGGCGCCCGACCCAGGGCGAGAGCAGACCCGAGACCAGGATCGCCAGGGACAGGGCCCCCACCACGATCCCCTGTGGCCAGCCGGTCGCGCGCACGATGGGCTCGCCGAGCACCGCCATCAGGAAGAACGAGCCGCCCCACAGGACGATCTGTGTGATGCCGAGCGCCGCGTTGCGTCCCAGGCTCGGAGCGCGGGGCTGCGGCGGGCGGGCCGGATCTGGCAAGGGACGGGTCTCCGTTTCTGGCAGGTCGGGATGCGGATTGGGATCCGCCACCGGCCCCATCCCCTGGCGCGTAGCCTCAGAATGGCCTCGCAGGCACGGCGGGCATGATTGAGGCCTCACGATACGGGCATTTCCGAACGAGGGTCTACGGTGGCCCGAGCATGGGGAGCCATGCGGCCAGGGCCAGGAGCGCCGCCAGCAGGACGGGCGGCGTGATGACGAGGCCGATCCGCATGTACTGGCCCCAGGTGATGGTCTGGCCCTTGGCCTTCAGCACGTGCAGCCAGAGCAGGGTGGCGAGGCTGCCGATCGGAGTGAATTTCGGGCCGAGGTCGCAGCCGATCACGTTGGCGTAGATCATCAATTCCCGGGTCAGAGGCGAGAGATCCGGGGCCTGCTGGATGGCGAGCGCGCCGACCAGCACACTCGGCATGTTGTTCATCACCGAGGACAGCAGCGCGGCGGCAAAGCCGGTGCCGAGGGTCGCCGCCCAGGGACCCTGACCGGAGAGCCAGACGAGGCCGTGCGCCAGCGCTTGCGTCAGCCCGGCGTTCCGCAGGCCGTAGACCACGAGGTACATGCCGAGGCTGAACAGGACGATCTGCCAGGGCGCGCCCGCGATCACCCGGCCCAGGGGGATCACCCCGCCCTGCCGTGCCAGCGCCAGCAGCACCCCCGCGCCCGCCACCGTCACGGCCGAGACCGGCACGCCGAGGGGCGCGGTGACGACATAGGCCACCAGCAGCACGGCGAGCAGCGGGAACGCCGCCCGGAACACCCGCGGGTCGCGGATCGCGTCGCGGGGGCGCTCCAGCGCGTCGAGGGGGTAGGTCGCGGGCACGTCGCGGCGGAAGCAGGCCCACAGCACGGCGAGGGTGGCGGCGAGCGAGACGAGATTCACCGGCACCATCACGGCGGCGTAGCGGCCGAAACCGATGCCGAAGGCATTGGCCGAGACGATGTTGACGAGGTTCGAGATCACCAGCGGCAGTGAGGTGGAATCCGCCACGAACCCGCAGGCGACGATGAAGGCGAGCGCACCGGACGGCGGGACGTCGAGGCGCAGGAGGATCGCGAGCACGATGGGGGTCAGCAGCAGCGCCGCGCCGTCGTTGGCGAACACCGCCGCGATGGCCGCCCCGAGGAGGATCACCAGCGGGAACAGCCGCCGCCCCCGCCCCCTGCCCCATTGCGCGACGTGGAGCGCGGCCCAGTGGAAGAACCCGGCCTCGTCGAGGAGGAGCGAGATGATGATGAGCGCCACGAAGGTGAAGGTGGCGTCCCAGACGAGGCGCCAGACCACCGGGACGTCGCCGGGCTGGACGATGCCGGTGGCGAGGGCGACGCCCGCGCCGATCAGGGCGCTCCAGCCGATTCCGAAGCCGCGGGGCTGCCAGATGACGAGGACCAGGGTGGCGAGGAAGAGGGCGAGCGCCAGCATCGCGGCGGCTCAGGCGCCGGTGAGGCGCTGGCCCTGCGCGTCCAGCACGGGGGCGCCGTCCTCCTTGGCGAAGGCGCCCCGCTGGGGCGGCAGCAGATCGAGCAC
>NZ_JAQGKL010000314.1 GCF_028290105.1 Methylobacterium sp. | reverse complement strand
TCTATCTCCAGGGAGCTTACGGAGAGGGTGCGACCCTCTACACCGGCTACTCCTCGTACAACGGCAGCTACACGTCACGCGCCAGCACCATCAACGGTGCACCGTTCGATCCCTTCATGGCCGACGCGACCCTCAACCCGGTCACGGGCAAAATCGAGCTCTCCACCAGCTTCACGGCGGTCGCGGCGTACCTGCATTACTGGTCGCCTGAGTGGCGCTCGGCCGTGTTCGGCAGCTACGGCGAGATGTCCTTCGCTCGTGGCGCTCGCGAAGCCAATGCTTTGGCCTATGCCGGCTCTGCCTTCGCAACCAATGCGAACACCGCTACCTTCATCGGTGCGCCGGGCAGTCGCTCGTTCGCTCTCAGCCCTGTCCTGCGCGACAACTACCAGTTCGTTGCCGGCGGCAGCCTGATCTGGTCGCCCGTGAAGGACCTCGATATCGGTGTCGAGGGCTTCTACACCAAGCTCGGCGCTACCATCGGTCGCATCATCGATCAGCAGAGCAACGGCGTCCTGACGGCTGCGGCGATCAACGCAGGAGCCGCGGTCCGCACTGTTTCTTCGCAGGACACCTTCCAGGTCCGCGCCCGCGTGCAGCGCGACTTCTAAACCGATCCGACCCGATGATCCGAGCCCTTGGGAGCCCGGATCATCCACCTCTTCAGCGATCGAGACATGCGAACTGGCCCGGCTGCAAAGCCGGGCCTTTTTGCGTGTGCGGCCTCGGCTGGCCCACGCCGGGCGGCAGGTCTCCAACGGTCCCGACCAGCGTTCGACGGCACGCCGCTTGCCTAGCTTCGCGCGCGTTCCAAACCTGGACCGCGTGAAAACAACGATTGCGACGGCCCGCGCCGCTGCTACGTTGCCCACGTCCAGCTTCAGCGATCGCCGATGGGGCGATCGACCTTCGGGAGTCAGCCTGCAGATGCGTTCGAGTCATCAGAGATCCACCCTGTCCGCCACGGCACTGAGCCTCGTGCTGGCCCTGGGCGCGGTAGGGAGCGCCAAGGCGCAAGAGCTCACGGGGACCCTGAAGAAGATCAAGGAAACCAACCAGATCACCATCGGCTACCGGGACGCGTCCGTCCCGTTCTCCTACCTCGACGGCGACCAGAAGCCCGTCGGCTACGCCTTCGAGATCTGCCAGAAGGTCGCCGAGGCGGTGAAGACCAACCTCAAGCTGCCGAACCTCGAGGTAAAGCTGAACCCGGTGACGTCCGCGACCCGCATTCCGCTGATCGCCAACGGCACCATCGATCTGGAGTGCGGCTCCACCACGAACAACGCCGACCGCCAGAAGCAGGCCTCCTTCACCAACACGCACTTCCTGACCGCGACGCGCTTCGTCGCCAAGAAGTCGGCCAAGCTCGACAAGATCGAGGATCTCAAGGGCAAGACCGTCGTCTCGACCTCCGGCACCACCAACATTCGCCAGATCAACGAGGCGAACACCGCCCGCAACCTGGGCCTGACGATCCTGCCGGCCAAGGACCATGCCGAGGCCTTCCTGATGGTCGAGACCGGCCGCGCCGTGGCCTTCGTCATGGACGACGTGCTGCTCGCCTCGCTGGCCGCCAGCTCCAAGGACCCGGGTGCCTACGCGATCTCCAGCGAGGCGCTCTCGAAGCCCGAGCCCTACGGCATCATGCTGCGCAAGGACGACGCCCCGTTCAAGGCGGTCGTGGATGATGCCACCGCGAAACTCTACAGGAGCGCCGAGGGCAAGGCCCTCTACGAGAAGTGGTTCACGAAGCCGATCCCGCCGCGCGGCATCAACCTCAACCTGCCGATGAGCGACGCGATGGCCAAGGCCTTCGCGTCCCCGAGCGACAGCGCCGACCCGGCCGCCTACTGAGACCCCACCGCGATGGGCCTCGGCTCTCGCGGTGTTCTGGATTGACGAACCAGGCTCGATCTCTTCCGGGTGGCGCAGTCCTCGGACTGCAAAGACGCTTCGCCCCAACCGGGGCGAGGCGTTTTTTCGTTCGAAGCGGCCTTTGCCTCTGGCAAGAGCCGGCATCGGGCTTTCGGGCGAAGGACAGCGGCGGGATCGTCGCGCAGGTTTAGGATTCGCCGACGCTTTGCGCGGTGAACGCACCGGTTGCCGCTTCTCCGGCAAGGCGTTCCATCGCGGAAAAGAGCGTGGCCCAGTCGACTGGTTTGGCGACATGTGCGTCCATGCCGGAGACACGGCAGCGCTCGATTTCCTCCGCCATGGCATTGGCGGTCAGGGCGATGATGGGAAGGCGCCCGCGTCCTTCCGCCTGCTCGCGCGCGCGAATGGCGCGCGTGGCCGCCAACCCATCCTGCCCCGGCATCTGGACGTCCATCAGCACGAGATCGACCGGGCCGTCATCGAGGGCCGCCGAGACGGCCCGTTCGCCGTCAGCCACCACCGTCACCACATGGCCCTTCTGGCGCAGCACGGTGCCGATGATCTCCTGGTTGATGACGTTGTCCTCGGCCAGGAGAATGCGCCAGAGCCGTCCCGTCGAGCGCTGAAGCAGCGAGGCGGATCGATCCTGGGCCGCATCCTCTCCCTGCGCGAGGCGGAGCGGAATTTCGAACCAGAAGGTCGAGCCCTCGCCGAATCGGCTCTCCGCCCCGATCTCTCCGCCCATGAGTTCGACGAGGCGCTTGCAGATCGTGAGGCCGAGCCCGGTCCCGCCATATTGACGGGACGTCGAGCCGTCGGCCTGGACGAAGCGCTCGAACAGCATGGGCAGGATCTCGGGCCGGACACCGATGCCGGTATCGACGAGTTCGATGCGCAGGCGCGCGCCCGACCCGGGCGCCTGTACGTGGAGAGCCCGCAAGACGACCGAACCTTGCGGCGTGAACTTGATCGCGTTGGTGGCCAGATTCAGAACGATTTGGCGCAGGCGTGTGGGGTCGCCGAGGAGCCAATTCGGCAGGTCGGGCGCGAGCTCGACCGCGAGGCGTACCGCCCGGCCCTGCAGGGTCTCGACGCTGAGTTGTCGGCAACCCTCGATCACGGCATTCAGGCTGAACGGAAGCGCCTCGATGGCGAGCTGCCCGGCCTCGATCTTGGAGAAATCGAGGATGTCGTTGACGATGGTCAACAGGGAGCGTCCGGATTCCCGAGCGAGTCCGACCAGGCGCGCCTGGTCGCGCGTCAGGGTCGGGTCCTCGCGCAGGAGGTCGTGCACGCCGAGGATGCCGGCCAGGGGCGTCCGCAATTCGTGGCTCATGGTGGCAAGGAACTCGGCCTTCGCCTGCCCACCCGCCTCGGCCGCCTTTCGCGCGTTCCGCAGGTCGGCCTCCTGATCCTGGCGCTCGGTCACGTCGCGGATCGCCTGGATGACCTGGACGCCGCTGCTGTCCTCGATGCGCCGGAATGCGGCCTCCACCCAGACGTCTCGCCCCGCCTTGTGGCGCAGGCGGTAGATCGCCGACCCCGTCGCATGCTCGGCTGTCAGGGCATGCAGGGTCTCGGTGAGCTTCGCGGAATCCTCGGTGTGAACCAGCGTGCGCAGGCCGACGCGGATCGCCTCCTCGGTGGAATAGCCGAGCATGCTCGTCACGGCCGGCGAGATGTAGCGGTGGCGTCCATCGCCGTCGTCGAGGACGATGAGGTCCGAGGTATGATCGGCGAGCAGACGGTAGCGCGCCTCGCTCTCGCGCAGGCGCTCGTCCGAGCGTCGGCGGTCGGTGATGTCCGTCAGGGTCTGGACGTGCCCGTCGCCGGCAAGTGTGGGGAGCGAGCGCGTCTCGATCACGCTTCCATCGGCCCGTCGGCGTTCCGATCGCAGTTCCGTGGTGCGGCGATGTTCGTCGAGATGCCAGTGCTTCGGATCCTGGATCGAAACACCCCAGGCGCCGCTCTCGCGGAGGTGCCGGCGAAGGGTGCGGTAGTCCGGCCGCCGCGCCAGCAGGTCCTGCGGCAGAGCCAGGATTTCGATGGCGCGCCGGTTGATCACCGGAACGCTCCCATCGGCCGCGATCATCAGGAGGCCCTGGTCCATGCTCTCGAGGGTTGCCGCCAGAAGCGTGGACTTGTCCTCGAGCGCGCGCTCGGCCTCCTTCAATTCGGTGACGTCGGCAAACACGCCGAAGATCGAGCGCAGAGTCTCGGGGCCTTCCCCGCTTACGGGCGTGAACTGACAGAGTCCGCGCACCTGCACGTCCCGGATTTCGCCCGAGGGCCGTATCAGGCGCAGAGCGATGTCGAAGCCCGTGCGCCGACGCACCGCGTTCGCCACCGAGGCCCATGCGCCCGCGCGGTCTTCCGGGTGACAGGCGGCCAGGCTGCCCCGGATCGTCGGCGTGACCGTCCCGGGCCCGAGACCGTGGATGCGAAAGACTTCGTCCGACCAGCGCAACCGCCGGGATGCCAAGTCGAGATGCCAGTGACCGACATGGGCGATCTGTTCGGCCATGACGAGGAGGCGATTGGTTTCCCGGGCCTCCGCTTCGGCGCGTTTGAGGTGCGTGATATCGCGAATGCCGACGGAGATCCGATCGATGGCCTGGGTGGCGGGATCGCGCAGCGGAACGTAGGTGGCCTCGAAAACAGCGGTTCCCGCCTGATCCTGGCTGCGGACCGTTTCGCCGGTCGAGGCCGTACGGTTCAATGCGGCCCGCATGCGTTCGGCCGGCTCGGGCGGGAACACCGTCGCGATGGTGCGGCCAAGAGCGTTCCCGTCGCCGCCAGCGGCCCGGGCCGCGGCCGAATTCCAGGCCGCGAGTTCGAAACGCCCTGTCGGCGCGACGCGGACGATGATGTGCTGGTCGCACGAGGCGTCGAACAGGGCGCGCATCATCATCTGCTCTTCTCGCGCGGATCGTTTGACGGCGGCCCCACGGCGACGCCAGCGAACGGCACGGAGACCGACGAGCGCGAGTAACGCGATGCCGGCACCGAACAAGATCGTTCCGTCGCCCCAGGCCTGGTGCTGTCCGTCGATCCGTTCCTCCCGCAAGCCGACCATCGTGACCGACATGGATGGGCGGACCGGTGTTTCCTCGCCATCCGGGGCGCGTGGCACGGGCAGCCCCGCCCACGGCTCAGTCACGCTTGGCGCCCTGCATCGCGGCCCGTCGCCGCGACAGCACGAGGGCCGTACCGACCACCAGGATCGCGACGACGATTCCCACCCCTGGCGTGGCGTGGAGGGCCGGCGGGATCCGATCCGCGATCGCGGGATCCGCGACGATCATTTCGCCGGCGATCCAGCCGAGCAAGGCCGCCCCGGCCCAGACGACGACGGGAAAGCGCAGGAGCAACGCGGTGATCAGGGACGCACCCATGATGATGAGAGGAATCGAGAGGACGAGACCGAACACGAACAACGCCGCGTGGCCTCGCGCGGCGGCCGCCACCGCCACCACGTTGTCCAGGCTCATCACCGCGTCCGCGACGGCGATGGTGCGTACCGCACGCCAGAGGGTCGCGCTCTCGGCAACGGACGGGTCCGCTTCCTCCTCGCCGACCGCGAGCTTCACCGCGATCGACACGAGCAGAAGTCCGCCAACGATGCGCAGGAACGGGACCGCCAGCAGCGAGGAGACGACGAGCGCGAAGGCGATGCGCAGGAGGATTGCGGTGGCCGCGCCCAGCAGAATGCCCGCTCGCCGACGCTCTGCGGGCAGGGCACGGCAGGCAAGCGCGATCACGACGGCATTGTCGCCCGATAGGAGCAGGTCGATCCAGACGATCTGAAGAACCGCGACAGCGAAGTGCGGGTCGGTGATGTCCATCGGCTCTTTCGGAATGAACGGCCCGTCGGAATGGCCATGCTGCCACCCGCAGGTAGCCGATACGCGGGAGAACGCACAGGCGGCAAAGCGCCGGATCATCCGATGGCTTACACAACCTGGGATGGAAAATCCGGGTTGGCGACGTCATCGGCATTTCGTCTCGCCCTGTGTCGTCGATAAGCCGCCGTGCGGAATAGGGTCCCGCCGCCGGCGCGATCACTCCGACCGGACGCGACCGACGGCGAGGTCGCACCGCCGCCGGCTGCATGGCCGGCGTTGAAACCGCGGGGCGACGGTAGGCCAGTGCATGCCTCTGCGCCGCCCTGCGCGACCTCTCGGCAACGGGCCTTCGCGATGAGGGGAAAGCGCATGTTCGAAGCGGTGCCGCGCCTTGACTTCCGGTGACGCGGGGTCGCATTGCACAATCCTCTGGGATGGTGCTTCCGTCCCGTCGGGCTGACATTCCTTTGAAAGCCTCTAAGGTCCCCGCCGGCCATCGCCGCAGGGTGGGACGAAGGTCAACCGGCGCAATCATGCTTGGAGTTTGACACTTGGCGAACACGGCAGCCGACCCCGACAGCACCCACGGCGCGCCGGACGGCACGCGGCGCGACTTCATGTTTCTCGCCACGGGCGCGGGTCTTGCGGTCGGCGCCGGCGCACTCGCCTGGCCCTTCGTCGCCTCGATGGCGCCCGATGCCGAGACCATCGCGGCCGGCGCCCCCCTCGAGGTCGACCTGTCGCCGATCCAGGAGGGCCAGATCGTCAACGTGTTCTGGCGCGGCAAGCTGATCTTCGTGCGCAGTCGCTCCGAGAAGGAGATCAAGGAAGCGGCCGCCGTGCCGCTCTCCGATCTCATCGACCCGCAGCCGGATGCGGCCCGGGTCAAGGACGGACACGCCAAGTGGCTCGTGGTCTACGGCAATTGCACCCATCTCGGCTGCGTGCCCATCGGGCACCAGGGCCAGTACGAAGGCTGGTCCTGCCCGTGCCACGGCTCGCTCTACGACACGTCCGGACGCGTTCGTCGCGGTCCCGCCCCGGCGAACCTGCCGATCCCGCCCTACCTCTTCGAATCGGAGACCAAGATCCGGATCGGCGAAGAGGGCGGCAAGGCCGTCGCCTGACACCCTGAAACAGGATTTGGAGGGGGTCGCCCCATGAGCGGACACGGCAATACCTACGTTCCCAAGAGCGCCCTGGCGAAGTGGTTCGAATCGCGCCTGCCCCTGGTCGGGCTCGTGCATTCCTCCTTCGTCTCCTTCCCGGTGCCGCGGAACCTCAACTATTTCTGGACCTTCGGCGCGATTCTGATCGCCATGCTGGTCTCGCAGATCGTCACCGGCGTCTGGCTGGCGATGCATTACGACCCGTCCGCCGCCAACGCGTTCAACTCCGTCGAGCACATCATGCGCGACGTGAATTACGGCTGGCTGCTGCGCTACATGCACGCCAACGGCGCTTCGATGTTCTTCGTGGCCGTCTACGTCCACATCTTCCGGAACCTCTATTACGGCTCGTACAAGGCGCCGCGCGAGGTTCTCTACATCCTCGGCGTGATCATCTACCTCTTGATGATGGCGACCGCCTTCCTGGGCTACACGCTGCCCTGGGGCCAGATGAGCTTCTGGGGTGCCACCGTCATCACCAGCATCCTCGGGGCGATCCCGGTGGTGGGCGACACCATCCAGAGCCTGCTCTGGGGCGGCTACTCGGTGGGCAGCCCGACCCTGAACCGCTTCTTCTCGCTGCATTATCTCCTGCCGTTCATGATCACCGGCGTGGTGGTCCTGCACGTCTGGGCGTTGCACGTGACGGGCCAGAACAACCCGGCCGGCATCCCGATCAAGTCGGGCAAGGACGCGGTGGCGTTCACACCCTACGCGACCATCAAGGATGTGTTTGCCGCGGTCGTGTTCTTCGCCTTCTTCGCCTACTGGATCTTCTACCAGCCGAACTATCTCGGCCACGCCGACAACTACGTGCCGGCCAACCCCGCCGTGACGCCCGCGCACATCGTGCCGGAATGGTACTTCCTGCCGTTCTACGCGATCCTGCGCGCGGTGCCCGACAAGCTCGGCGGCGTGATCCTGATGTTCAGCGCCGTGCTGATCCTGGCGCTGGCGCCCTGGCTCGACACGTCGCGGGTGCGCTCGTGCAACTACCGCCCGATCTACCGCCAGTTCTTCTTCCTCTTCGTGGTGGTCTGCATCCTCCTCGGCTGGCTCGGCGCCAAGCCGCCGGAGGGCGGCTACGTCATCGCGGCGCGGCTTTGCACGGCCTATTACTTCCTGCACTTCCTGCTCGTGATGCCGCTCGTCGGACTGTTTGAGACGCCGAAAGCCCTGCCGGGATCGATCCTCGAGACCGTGACGGGACCGGGCAAGCAGGTCGGCGGGTCCGGCATGCCGGTGGGTGCGGCCGCCGCACCATCGTCCAAGGGTTGAGGGCAGGGGACTGTTGAGCACCATGAAAACGACCCGTGTCCTCGCCGCCTCCCTGCTTGCGGCCGTGATGAGCCTCTCCGTCGCGTCGGCGGATGAGGGAACCCCCCATCCGCCCCGCGAGACCTGGAGCTTCGCCGGCATCTTCGGCCGCTTCGATCAGGCCCAGCTCCAGCGCGGCTTCCAAGTCTACAAGGAGGTCTGCTCGAGCTGCCACAGCATGAATCTGGTGCGCTTCCGCAACCTCGCCGAGGCCGGAGGCCCGGCGTTCAGCGCCGGCCAGGTCAAGGAGCTCGCGAGCCAGTACAAGGTGAAGGAGCAGAACGATGCGGGCGAGGACGTCGAGCGTCCCGCCCGCGCCGCCGATCCGTTCCCGCCACCCTTCCCGAACGAGAAGGCGGCTGCGGCCGCCAATGGCGGCAAGGCGCCTCCGGACTTCTCGGTCCTCGCCAAGGCCCGCACCTACGAGCGCGGCTTCCCGCTGTTCATCGTGGATGCGATGCCCTTCGTCGGCTTCTCGGAGCAGGGGGTGGACTACATCCACGCACTCCTGAACGGCTATGAGGAGCCGCCCGCCGGCAAGGAGATCCCGTCGGGCACGTACTACAACAAGTACTATGCCGGTCACCTCATCGCGATGCCGAAGCCGATCAGCGACGGGCAGGTGACCTACGCCAAGAACGACAAGGGCGAGCCGGTCGTGCCGGAGACGACGGAGCAGTACTCGAAGGACGTCGCGGCGTTCATGGCCTGGGCCGCCGAGCCGCACATGATGGCCCGCAAGGCCCTCGGCCTCCGGGTGATCCTGTTCCTGCTCGTGCTGGCGGGCCTGCTCTACTACGTGAAGAAGAAGATCTGGGCGAAGGTCGGCGGCGAGGTTCACGGGCTCCAGCCCGAGCTTCACAAGACCTACTGATCCAAGAACTGCTAATCCCAACCCGCCGGCCCGATTGGGCCGGCCTTCGTTGAAACGCCCCGCGCCGGCGCCCCAGGAAGGGGGCGACCGGCGCGAAGTGTATGGAGAACGGCATGACGGCAGCGGTGCTCGGTGTGATGGGCGGGTCCGGGGTCTACGACCTCCCTGGCCTGGAGGACGTCCGCGAGGAGCGGATCGCTTCCCCCTGGGGTGAGCCGTCGGACGCCCTGCGGATCGGCCGGATCGGCGAGACGACGGTCGTCTTCCTGGCGCGCCACGGGCGCGGCCACCGCTTCTCGCCCACGGGCATCAATTACCGCGCCAACATCGACGTCCTGAAGCGGGCGGGCGTCACCGATCTGGTCTCGCTCTCCGCCTGCGGGTCGTTCAGGGCCGAGTTGCACCCCGGCCTGTTCGTGCTGGTGGATCAGTTCGTCGACCGCACCCACGGCCGGGCGTCCTCGTTCTTCGGCGACGGCTGCGTCGCCCACGTCTCGCTGGCGCATCCGGTCGGCCCGGCGCTCCAGGCCCGCATCGCGGCGGCCGCCGAGGTGGAAGACATCGCCGTCCATCGCGGCGGCACCTATGTCTGCATGGAGGGGCCGCAATTCTCCACCTACGCCGAGTCCACCACTTACAAGGCGCAGGGGTTCGACGTCATCGGCATGACCAACATGCCGGAGGCAAAGCTCGCCCGCGAAGCCGAGATCACCTATGCGACCATCGCGATGGTGACGGATTTCGACTGCTGGCACCCGACGCACGATGCCGTCGACGTCGCCGCCGTCGTGGCGGTGGCCCGCGCCAATGCCGACAAGGCCGCGCGTCTCGTCGCGCGTCTCGCGCGCGATTTCCCCGCTGATCGCGAAGCCTGTCCGGCTGGCACCGAGCGTGCCCTCGACGGCGCCATCATGACGGCGGTGGCGCAGCGCGATCCGGCCCTGCTCGCCAAGCTCGACGCGGTCGCCGGCCGGGTCCTCGCCGCCTGACGAAGCGGCGCCACGGTGGATTCGGCGCGGGGCGCCCTTCACGGGGCACGGTGTTCGCACTAGAAGGCGGGTTCGTTTCAGAAGCCGGAACCGATCAGTGACCCAAGAGGCCCAGCGCGCCGCGAACATCAGCCGCAAGACGGCGGAGACCGACGTGCACGTCGCGATCGCCCTCGACGGGACGGGGCGCGCCGATGTCTCGACCGGCGTCGGCTTCTTCGACCACATGCTCGAACTGTTCGCGCGCCACGGCCTGTTCGACCTCGACGTCAAGGTCACGGGCGATCTTCAGGTCGACCAGCACCACACCGTCGAGGATACCGGCATCGCCCTGGGGCAGGCCTTCGCGCAGGCTCTGGCCGAAAAGCGCGGCATCGCCCGCTATGCCGACATTCACCTGCCGATGGACGAGGCGCTCACCCGCGTCGCCATCGACATCTCCGGACGTCCGTTCCTGGTGTTCCGGACCCAGTTCCGGGTCGAGAAGATCGGCCAGTTCGACACGGAGCTGGTGCGCGAGTGGTTCCAGGCCTTCGCCATGAACGCGGGTCTGACGCTGCACGTCGAGACGCTCTACGGCGACAACGCCCACCATATCGCGGAGAGCTGCTTCAAGGGCCTGGCCCGCGCCTTGCGGCAGGCGGTGACGATCGATCCGCGCGAAGGCGGGCGCGTTCCCTCGACGAAGGGTTCGCTCTGATCCGCGAGCGCGGTCCGAGCAGAGGAGGCGACACCTGATGCGCACCTATACGTTGCACCCGGAGCGGGATGCCCTGGCCGGCGAAACGCATGGTCTCGAGCGCGCGCACCTCGTGCCGGACACCTTCTCGTGGGCCGCTTTCGCCTTCGGGCCCCTCTGGTTCTTCCTTCATCGTCTCTGGCTGGCGGGTCTCGGGGTGCTGGTGCTCCTTGTCGCGACGGCGGGCGCCGGGCACTTCCTCGGGCTCAGCCCGGTGGCGGGGTTCGTGGTCGCGCTCCTGGTCGCGACGCTCGTCGGGCTGGAGGCTTCGTCCCTGCGGCGCTGGACCTACACCCGCACGGGCCGTCCGGTCCGCGACGCCGTGATCGCTGCGAGCCCGGAAGAGGCGGAGATGAAGGCCGCCGCCCGCTGGCTCGAGATTTCGGCTCCGGCACGGACGACACACGCCTCCTACGGCAGCGTCGCCGTACCGCCGAGCGATCTCGCCATCGGCATGTTCCCCTTCAGCGAGGGGCGTCGGTGAGCCCCGAGACCGTCGCGATCATCGATTACGGATCGGGCAACCTACACTCGGCCGCCAAGGCGTTCGAGCGTGCGGCACGCGAAGCCGGCCTCGACGGCACGCGCATCGTCCTCACCGACGACGCCGAGACGGTGGCCAAGGCCGATCGCGTGGTGCTGCCCGGCGTCGGTGCCTATGCGGATTGCCGCCGTGGCCTGGACGCCGTGCCCGGCATGGTCGAGGCGATGACCCACGCGGCGCATGCGCGCGCGCGGCCGTTCCTCGGCATCTGCGTCGGCATGCAGCTTCTGGCCACGCGCGGGCTCGAATACGACACGACCCTCGGCCTCGACTGGATTCCCGGCGATGTCGGGCCGATTCAGCCGGCCGACCCGAACCTCAAGGTGCCCCACATGGGCTGGAACACCCTGGAGGTCGATCGTGAGCACGCGCTGCTGGCGGACATCCCCACCGGGGAGGGCGGCCTGCACGCCTATTTCGTGCACAGCTTCGCGCTGAGCCCGGCGCGCGACGAAGACCTCGTCGCGCACAGCGAGTATGGTGGCGCGGTGACCGCCATGGTGGCCCGCGACAACATTGCCGGCACCCAGTTCCATCCCGAGAAGAGCCAACGCCTGGGCCTCGCGCTTCTCGCCAACTTCCTGCGCTGGCGCCCGTAGGCCACGCCACCCACCTGTCCCCGATCGACTCGAAAGCGAACCGACGCGTGATCCTGTTTCCGGCCATCGATCTCAAGGAAGGGCGCTGCGTCCGTCTCGTGCAAGGGGACATGGCGCAGGCCATCGTGTTCAGCGACGACCCGGCCGCCCAGGCGGCGGTCTTCGAGGAGCAGGGCTTCTCCTGGCTGCACGTGGTCGATCTCGACGGCGCCTTCGCGGGCGCCCCGATGAACGCGAGCGCGGTGGACGCCATCCTGGCCCGGACCAAGCTCCCGGTTCAGCTCGGCGGCGGTATCCGCGAGATGCGCACCCTCGAGGCCTGGATCGGCAAGGGCGTCGCCCGCGTCATCATCGGCACGGCGGCCGTGCGCGATCCCGCCTTCGTGCACGAGGCCGCCCGCCTCTACCCGGGCAAGATCGCGGTGGGGATCGACGCCAAGGACGGTCGTGTCGCCGTGGAGGGCTGGGCCACCACCTCCAGCATGACGGCGGAGGAACTCGGGCGTCGCTTCGAGGACGCCGGCGTCGCCGCCATCATCTACACCGACATCGCGCGGGACGGGATCCTCAAGGGCCTCAACATCGAGATGACCCTGGCGCTCGCCCGCGCCGTGACGATCCCGGTGATCGCCTCCGGTGGGCTCGCCTCCATCGAGGACGTGCATCGCATCCTGGAACCCGATTGCGCGCTGCTGGCCGGCGCCATCACGGGCCGCGCGCTCTACGATGGCCGCATCGACCCGCGCGAGGCGCTCGCCGCGATCCGGCGCGCCTCCAATGCGGCGTCGGCCGCGCCCGCGGCCTGATCCGTTCAAGGGACGCCCGTGCTCAAGACCCGCATCATCCCCTGCCTCGACGTCAAGGACGGTCGCGTCGTCAAGGGCGTCCAGTTCCTCGCGTTGCGCGATGCCGGCGATCCGGTCGAGGCCGCCAAGGCCTACGACGCGGCCGGGGCCGACGAACTCTGCTTCCTCGACATCACCGCGAGCCACGAAGACCGGGGCACGTTGCTCGATGTCGTCAGCCGCACGGCAGAGGCCTGTTTCATGCCGCTCACCGTCGGCGGCGGCATCCGCACCGTGGCGGATATCCGCACGTTGCTGCTGGCGGGTGCGGACAAGGTCTCCATCAACACGGCCGCGGTGAACGATCCGGATTTCGTGGCGCGCGGCGCCGAGAAGTTCGGCAGCCAGTGCATCGTCGTGGCGATCGACGCCAAGCGCACCTCCGGCCCCGGCGAGCCGGCGGCCTGGCAGATCTTCACCCATGGCGGGCGCAAGCCCACGGGGCTCGATGCCATCGCGTTCGCCCGGACCGTGACCGCGCGCGGTGCCGGCGAGCTTCTGGTGACCTCGATGGACCGGGACGGCATGCGTTCGGGCTACGACATCGCGCTCACGCGGGCCATCGCGGATGCGGTCTCGGTTCCGGTCATCGCCTCCGGCGGTGTCGGAGGCCTCGACGATCTGGTGGCGGGCGTGCGCGACGGCGGTGCCAGCGCGGTGCTGGCGGCGTCCATCTTCCATTTCGGGCAGCACACCGTCTCCGAGGCCAAGGCCCATATGGCGGCGGCCGGCCTTTCCATGCGCCTCGATCTCTGAGACCGACCTCCGTAGCCCTTGCGTCATGATCCATCGTGCCGCACGCTTGGTTGCATGGCACGATAAGTCCGGTTTTCCGGAACCCAGGATTGTATGACCCAGTTCACGCTCAATGATCTCGAAGCTCTCGTCGCCGATCGCGCGGCGGCCTCGCCGGACAGCTCCTACACGGCGAAGCTTCTCGCGGGCGGCCCGGCCAAGCCCGCCAAGAAGCTTGGCGAAGAGGCGGTGGAAGCCGCCATCGCCGCCGTGCAGGGTGATCGCGCCGGCCTCGTCGGCGAGGCGGCGGACGTGCTCTATCACCTTCTGGTCGTCCTGCGCGGTGGCGGCATCGCCCTCGACGAGGTGCTGGCCGAACTCGAGCGGCGCACGGCGCAGAGCGGCATCGCCGAGAAGGCCGCACGAGGCCCCGCGTGAACGCCGAAACGCCGATCCCCGCTGTCGTGCCATCCACCCGCGAGCCTGCGCTGGGCCAGGACCCGGTGACGGGACAGGGCTCCGAGCGGCTCTCCCCCTACCGCCTCTTCAACCGCGAGGAATGGGCGCAGCTGCGCGCCGACACGCCCCTGACCCTCGCGGCGGAGGAGGTGGCGCGCCTGCAATCCCTCAACGATCCGATTTCGGTGGAGGAGGTGGAGGCGATCTACCTGCCGCTGTCGCGGCTGCTCTCGCTCTACGTCGCGGCGACGCAGGGTCTGTTTAAGGCGACCCAGCGCTTCCTGCTGGCCGAGCACGAGACCAAGGTTCCCTACATCATTGGGCTGGCCGGCTCCGTCGCGGTGGGCAAATCCACCTCGGCGCGCGTGCTGGCCGCGCTGCTGGCGCGCTGGCCCAACACCCCGAAGGTCGATCTCGTCACAACCGACGGCTTCCTGCTGCCCAACGCGGAATTGCGCCGCATGGGCGCCATGGAGCGGAAGGGGTTCCCCGAAAGCTACGACACCGCCGCGCTGCTGCGCTTCCTCACCGACATCAAGGCGGGGCAGAAGCGGGTGGCGGCTCCGCTCTACTCGCATCTCGTCTACGACGTGATTCCGGGCGAACAACGCATCATCGAATCCCCCGACATCCTCATCGTCGAGGGACTGAACGTGCTGCAGCCCGCGCGCCTCCCGCGCGATGGCACCGCGATACCGTTCGTCTCCGATTTCTTCGACTTTTCGATCTACCTCGACGGGCACGAGGACGACCTGCACCGCTGGTACGTCAACCGGTTCCTGCGCCTGCGCCAGACGGCGTTTCGCGACCCGCTCTCCTATTTCCGCAAGTACGCGGAGGTCACGGAAGCCGAGGCCATCGAGATCGCCGACACGCTCTGGACCACGATCAACTTGCCGAACCTGCGCGACAACATCCTGCCGACGCGCCAGCGCGCCAGCCTCATCCTGGCCAAGGGCGCGAGCCATCGGATCGAGACGGTGGCGTTGCGCCGGCTCTAGGGTCTTCGGGTAACGATCGACACGGATCTCCGTGTGGTTCGGCTCGCCTCGAAGTCACCCCAGTGGATAGGCCGCCTCGACCACGTACGGCCCACCGCCGGTCGATTCGCGGGCGGAGAACAGCGCGATCCGGTCGACCCGGAAGGTCAGCGGCACGAACAGGCCCCGTTCGCTCAGATAGGCCGCGACATCCCCCGCGCGTGCCTCGCGTCGCAGGCGCGCGAGGGTGACGTGCGGCGTGAATTTTCGCGGCTCCGGGGCGGCTCCGGCCCGCCGGGCGATCCGCTCGTGCTCGGCCTGCAGGTCCGATAGTTCGGTGCTCGGCACCACGGATGCGAGCAGCGCGCGGGGCCTGTCACCGCCGAAACTCGCGAGGCCGTCGAGCGTGACAGCGAAGGCGGCTCGCGGCCTCGACTCGGCCAAGCTCTCGTGGAGGGCTTCCGCGACCTCCGCCTCGACATCCCCGAGGAAGCGCAGGGTGATGTGGTAGTCCGAGGCCTCGATCCAGCGGCTTCCCCGCAGGGCGCCGCGCTTCAAGGCCAGGACTTCCGCGATCTCGGCAGGAATCTCCAACCCGGTGAACAGCCGCGGCATCGCTCAGCGCGGGTTCAGGCGATCGAGGAAGGTCTCGACCGTGGGAAGGATGCCGGCGACGATGCTCTCGACGCCCTTCACGTTCGGGTGCAGTCCGTCCTCCAGGTGAGCGGAGCGGTCGCCGACGATGCTCTCGACGAAGAACGGGTAGAGGACGAGATCATGGCGCTTGGCGAGATCCGGGTATATCGCGTCGAAGCGCGCGACGTAGTCGGGTCCGAGGTTCGGCGGCGCCCGCATGCCGGCGAGGAGGACGGGGATGCCACGTGCCTTCAGCCGCGCGATCATCGCGTCGAGCGCCTTGCGGGTCACGGCCGGGTCGGTGCCCCGGAGCATGTCGTTGGCGCCGAGTTCGAGGATGACGCCGCTCGTGTCGTCGGGAATCGACCAGTCCAGGCGGTCGAGACCGCCCGTCGTGGTGTCGCCGGAGACGCCCGCGTTGGCGATCGCGACCGCGCGACCCCGAGACTTCAGGGCCCGTTCGAGCACCGCCGGAAAGGCCGCGTCCGCCGGCAGACGGTAGCCGGCCGTCAGGCTGTCGCCGAAGGCCACGAGCTTGAGCGGTCGGGAATCGGGCGCGGCGTCCGATGGCGCGGCCGCGAGCGTGAGTGCGGCAAAGAGCGTCATCAGCGCCACGATGCGACGACCCGGATGGCGCGCCGCGTGCCGGCGGACCATATCGGCGAGACGTGAGACATCACACAGACCCATTCGATCACAACCCCGACCCTCGGCTCACCATGACCCTGCCTGCTCACAGATCGGTCGTCCGTTGAACTCCGACAAGTCCACGCCGCCCGCGAGTCAGACCATCACCCTCTCCGACATCGACCTGAGCCTCGGGCGGGGCGCCGCGCGGGTTCATGTGCTGCGCGGGATTTCCCTCGACGTGGCGGCCGGCGAGGCCGTGGGGCTCGTGGGTCCGTCCGGCTCCGGCAAGTCGACGCTGCTGATGGTGATGGCGGGCCTCGAGCGGCCCGATGCCGGCCGCATCCTCGTCGAGGGCACCGATCTCGGCACCCTCGACGAGGACGCCCTGGCGCGCTTTCGCGGCCGGCGCATCGGCATCGTGTTCCAGGCCTTCCACCTCGTGCCCACCATGACGGCGCTGGAGAACGTGGCGCTCCCCCTCGAACTCGCCGACAAGCCGGACGCGCACCGCCGTGCGCAGGCCGAACTCGAAGCGGTCGGCCTCGGCCATCGGCTGCACCACTATCCGGCCCAGCTCTCCGGCGGCGAGCAGCAGCGCGTCGCCATCGCGCGGGCCATCGCGCCGGACCCGGCGATCCTCGTGGCCGACGAGCCCACGGGCAACCTCGACGAAGCCACCGGCCGGCAGATCGTCGACCTGCTTTTCGCGCTCAAGCGGGATCGCGGGGCCACGCTGGTGCTGGTGACGCACGATCCCGGTCTCGCGCGCCTCTGCGACCGGACCGTTCGCCTGCGTTCCGGCAGGGTCGAAGAGCCCGTGCGGGTCCAGGCCTGAGCGATGCACGGCACACTCCCTAAGCCCGCTGGGCGGCCCTCCGGTCCCCGCATCCCGCTGACCCTGCGCCTGGCGCTGCGCGAACTGCGCGGCGGACTGTCGGGATTCGCCGTCTTCCTCGCCTGCATCGCGCTCGGCGTCGCGGCCATCGCGGGCGTCGCCTCGATTTCGCGCTCGCTGACGGACGGCCTCGGCCGCGAAGGCGGGCGCATCCTCGGGGGCGACCTCACCTATAGCCTGATCAACCGCGCGGCGACGCCGGAGGAGCGGGCCGCCCTCGACGCGCAGGGACAGGTCTCGGTGGTGACGACCTTGCGGGCGATGGCCGCCGCAGGGGACGCGGGCGCGGCGCTCGTCGAACTGAAGGCGGTCGGCGCCGACTACCCGAGCCTGGGCGACGTCGTCACGGACCCGGCCCAGCCGCTCACCGATCTCCTCGCCGAGCGCGACGGCGTCCTCGGCGCGGTCGCCGACCCTGTCCTGTTGACGCGCCTCGACCTGAAGGTCGGCGACCGCATCGTCATCGCGGGCAAGTCCTTCGCGATCCGCGCGACGTTGGTGTCCGAGCCAGACCGCATCGCCAACGGCATCGGCTTTGGCCCGCGCGTGCTGATCACCCACGAGGCGCTTGACCAAACCGGCCTGATCCGCCCCGGCAGCCTCAACCGCTGGAGCTACCGTCTGCGCATTCCGGGGGCCGACGACGCCGACCTGGCGCGCCGCGCCGCCGCCATCGCCAAGGCCGCTCCCGACGCGGGCTGGGAGATGCGGACGCGCAGCAACGCCGATCCGCGTTTCGCCAAGAGCATCGAGCGCTTCACGCAGTTCCTCACTCTGGTCGGGCTGACCGCGCTCATCGTGGGCGGCGTCGGGGTGGCCAACGCGGTCGCGGCCTTCGTCGAGCGCAAGCGTGGTTCCATCGCCACCCTTAAGAGCGTCGGCGCGCCCGGCGGACAGGTCGTCGTCCTCTACCTGACGCAGGTGCTGCTCATCGCAGGCCTCGGCATCGCCATCGGGCTCGGGATCGGCGCGGCGCTGCCCTTCGGCCTCGATGCCCTGTTTCACGACGCATTGCCGCTGCCGCTGAACCCGACCATCGCGCCGGGCGAACTGGCGCTCGCCGCCGCCTACGGTCTCCTCACGGCCCTCGCCTTCGCGATCCTGCCGCTGGGACGCGCCCACGACATCCCCGTGTCCGGCCTGTTCCGCGACGTGGTCGATCCGGGCTCGGTGCGCACCCGCCTGCGCTACCGGCTGTTTCTCGCAGGCGCGCTCGCCGGGCTCGTGGCCCTGGCGCTGGTGACGGCCTTCGACAGAAGGCTGGCGCTGATCTTCATCGTCGCCGCCGGACTCGCCTTCGGGCTCCTGCACCTCGTGGCCCTCGGGCTGATGGCGGTGGCCCGGCGCCTGCCGCGCCCGCGTCTGGCCGCACCCCGCATGGCGCTGGCCAACCTGCACCGGCCCGGCGCCCTCACGCCCGCGATCGTGCTCTCCCTCGGACTCGGGGTGACGCTCCTCGTCACACTGAGCCTCATCGACGCCAACGTGCGGCGCACGCTCACGAATTCGCTGCCCGCCAAGGCGCCGAACCTGTTCTTCCTCGATATCCCGTCGAGCGACGCCGATGCGTTCCACGCCTTCCTGGGCAGCCGGGCGCCCGGTGCCAAGATCGAGCGCGTGCCGATGATGCGCGGCCGGATCACGGCCCTCGACGGGGTTCCGGCGGGTGAGATCAAGCCGCCCGAGGACGCCGCCTGGGTGCTCGACGGTGATCGGGGCATCACCTACGCCGAGGACGTTCCCGAAGGCTCCAGTCTCGTGGCCGGCACCTGGTGGAACGCGGAGGAGGGCAGGACACCGCTCGTCTCCTTCGACGCGGAACTGGCGGGCAAGCTCGACCTCAAGGTCGGGAGCACTGTCACCGTGAACGTCCTCGGACGCACCCTGACGGCGCGGATCGCCAACCTGCGCAAGGTCGAGTGGCGCTCCCTCGGCATCAACTTCGTCATGGTGTTCTCGCCCGGCACTTTCCGGGGTGCCCCGCATTCCGATCTCGCGACCCTGACCCTTCCGAACGGGCCCGACGGCAAGGCGGAGGCCGTGATCCTGCGCGACGTGGCGCGGGCCTACCCCTCCGTCACCAGCGTGCGCGTGAAGGAAGCCCTCGAGGCGGTCAGCGAGATCGTGGGCAAGCTGGTCCTGGCGATCCGGGGGGCGAGCGGCATCGCCGTGGTGGCGAGCCTGTTCGTGCTCGCCGGAGCGCTCGCGGCCGGGCACCGCGCCCGGCTCTACGACGCGGTCGTGCTCAAGACCCTCGGGGCGACCCGCACGCGCCTCCTCACCGTCTACACCCTCGAATACGGGGCGCTCGGCCTCGCGACCGCGATCTTCGGGCTGGCGGCCGGTACGCTCGCCGGCTGGGTCATCGTCACCCGCGTGATGAAGCTCGAATTCACCCTCGACCTGTCGGGGGCCGTGATCGCGGCTGGCCTCGCCGTGGCGTTCGCGATCGTGCTCGGGCTCGCCGGCACTTGGCGCATCCTCGGCCAGAAGCCGGCGCCGTACCTGCGCCAGTTCTGACGTGCCCGGCGTCGCCAAGCGCGCGTCTAGGGCCAGACCTTGATCGCGAGAGACCGCCGGACGAGGTCGCGGTCGGAGGTGATGCTGCAGCCCTCGGTGCGCAGCGTCACGTAGGTCAGGATCGCGGCGTCGCCGGTGTCGTCGAAGTTGCGCCCCCGGGCGTCCGGGTCGAGCAGCGACGGGTACGCGATCAGCCCGGCGGGTGCCCGGCAGGGATCGTCGTAGAGCGTGGCGCCCGCGAGCAGGAGGCGCGGCTGGTCCCAGGCCAGGAGATCGCGCGAGGTCGTCCAGTAGAACCCGGATTCCGGAAAG
This sequence comes from Methylobacterium sp., assembly GCF_028290105.1. Classification (GTDB taxonomy): domain Bacteria; phylum Pseudomonadota; class Alphaproteobacteria; order Rhizobiales; family Beijerinckiaceae; genus Methylobacterium. The sequence goes on along the minus strand of NZ_JAQGKL010000314.1, from coordinate 2,844 downwards.
CTGGTGCCGGCCTTGGCCATGAACACCGCGATCCAGGCACCGCTGGCGCGATGCCGGACCACCGCGCCGACGGGGGTCGGGAAGGGCGCGATCGGCGCGCAGGTCGCCGGCGCCTTCACGGGCTTGGCATAGGGGTCGGGAAACGCCGCCGTGAAGCCCGAGCCGCTCCAGGCGCGCCAGCGCGTCGGATCGGCCGGGTTGTCGGTACGAAACAGGCAGATTCCGGCGGATTGATCGCTGCCGGGCAGGGTCCATCCCGTCGTCGAGGCCAGGAAATAGCGCCACGGGCCGTCCGCGAAGATGTTCGAGGGATTGAAGAAGCCGCGATGGTGACCCTGGCCCACCTCCTGCCGGAAAGGCGCGCCGGCCACCACCACGGGCGGAGCCGCGCGGGTGAAGCTCAACCCGCCGTCCGTCGAGCGGGCGGCCACGATGCTGTTGTACCAGCACTCCATGTAGACCGTGGAGCGGCAGCGGCCGGGATGCTCGTTGGCGCGGTACTCGTGGTGGACGAGGGCTGCGACGGTCCGGCCATCCTCCGTCCAGGTGGCGGTGATCCAGGAGGCATCGTCATAGGCGGCCGGATCGGCCTTGCCGCCAGATTCCAGCACGACGGCGCAGTCGAGCTTGAGCGCATCGAGGCTCGGCCCCCGGAACGCGCGATTGCGATAGTGCATCCCGAACAGTGCGACCGCCCCCGTCGCATCGCGATAGGCGCGCGCCGAGGCGTCCGGGACGTCGACCCCGTCGCAGGCATCGCGGCTCGCCTTGAACAGCGTCACGGGCGGCCCGACCAGGGTCAGCGCGGAGAGCGGCGGCTCCGGTGCAGCCCGGGCGGGACTCAGGGCGAGGCAGAGCCAGAGGGCGGTGTGGCGAAAGCGGCGCGTCATCGAAGAAGCCTGGACATCGGCCAACGTTTGCGTTTTGAACCGTTACAGTCTGATTGTCCGGCCACGGACCGAGCCGGGCTTGTCCACATGGACCCGATGTTTCGTCCGTCGTTTCGCGAAAGCCCCCCATGCTGATCCTCATCCTCGGCCTCGTGCTGTTCCTCGGCACGCACGCCTTCTCCATGGCGCGGCACAAGCGGGCGCAGGTGGTCGGCGAAATGGGAGAGGGCCGCTACAAGCTCGCCTACACCCTGGCCTCCGTGCTCGGGCTGGTGCTCATCGGCTACGGCTTCCACTTCTATCGCCAGTCCGGCTACATCGCGGTCTGGGATCCGCCGGTCTGGACGCGCCACCTCTCCCTGCTCCTGACGGCGCTCGCCTTCATCGTGCTGGCCTCCGCCTACCTGCCGGGCCACATCCGGGCCCGGGCGAAGCACCCGATGCTGCTCGCCGTGAAGATCTGGGCGACGGCGCATCTCCTCGCCAACGGCGATCTCGGCTCGATCCTGCTGTTCGGCAGCTTCCTCGCCTGGGCGGTGGTGGCGCGCATCAGCGCCAAGCGCCGCGCGCTCTCGGCCGGCGCCGTCGCCGCCCAGCACGGAGGCGCGGCGGCACCCGCCGGGTGGCGCAACGATGCGCTCGCCGTGGTGATCGGGCTCGCGGTCTGGTTCGTGTTCGGCAAGTACCTGCACCCGCTGCTGATCGGCGTCGCGGCCTGGCCCGGCCAGGCCTGAATCCGACGTCTCCGGCGCGGGACGCATCGAAGCCGGTCGCCAACGGCCTGTGCGTGTGATAGGCGCACACCTTCCTCTTCATGCAGCGGCCGCCCGGGTTCCGGGCGGCGTGAGACCACATGGCCGAGAACAACGAGTTTATCCGCGAGGTCAACGAGGACTATCGCCGTGATCAGGTCGCCGAGATCTGGCGCCGCTACAGCGGCGTGATCCTGGCGGTCGCGGTCCTCGTCGTGGCCGGAATCGGCGGCTGGCGCTACTGGCAGCACGACCGCAGCGTGCGGGCCGAGGCCGCCTCGGAGCGATTCGAGGTCGCCAACCGCCTCGCCCGCGAGGGCAAGACCTCCGAGGCCGACAAGGCCTTCGAGTCGATCGAGGGCGACGCCCCGGCCGGCTACGCCCTGCTCGCCCGATTCCGCTCGGCCACCGAGACGGCCAAGCGTGATCCGAAGGCGGGTGCCGCCGAGTACGACGCGCTGGCCAACGACACCCAGGTCGGTACCGGCCTGCGTGATCTCGCGCGCCTGCGCTCCGCCCTCCTGCGCGTCGACGGCGCGGAGGCCGATGCGGCGCTCGCGACCCTCCAGGGGCTCGCGGCACCCAACGGTCCCTTCCGCCACACCGCCCGCGAAATGCTCGGCCTCGTCGCCCTCAAGCGCGGCGATTACGAGGGTGCGGGCCGCTGGTTCGACCAGATCAACGCCGATCCGCAGACGCCGCAGAACCTGCGTCAGCGCATCGAGGTTTACGCGGCGCTGGTGGCCGGCGGCCCTGTCACCGTGACGGCGGCCGCCCCTGCGGAACCCGCCGCGCCCCCACCCGTGACGCGCTGAGCGCACACGCTTCTCAACGACGCCTGACTGAAACGAGCACACCATGGATATGCCGACCGTCGCGATCGTCGGACGGCCGAACGTCGGCAAGTCGACCCTCTTCAACCGCCTCGTGGGCAAGAAGCTCGCCCTGGTGGATGATCGCCCCGGCGTGACCCGCGACCGGCGCGAGGGCGATGTCAATTTCGGTGGTCTCGTCTTCCGCATCATCGACACCGCCGGCCTGGAAGAAGCCGATCCCGGCTCGCTGCTCGGCCGCATGCGTGCGCAGACCGAGGCCGCGATCCTCGAGGCGGACGTGGTGCTGTTCGTCATCGACGCGCGCGCCGGCGTGCTGCCCGCCGATCAGCCCTTCGCCGACATGGTGCGCCGGGCCGGCTGCCCCGT
>NZ_JAQGKL010000254.1 GCF_028290105.1 Methylobacterium sp. | reverse complement strand
CGAACGAGGTCGACATCTTCGCCCACGATCTCGGCTTCATCGCCATCTTGGACAAGAAGAACCAGCTCACGGGCTGGAACGTGACGGTGGGCGGCGGCATGGGCATGACCCATGGCGAGACCGACACTTTCCCGCGCACCGCCGACGTGATGTGCTTCGTGAAGCCCGAGGACGCCCTGAAGGCGGCCGAGGCGGTGATGACGGTGCAGCGCGACTGGGGCAACCGCAAGGTCCGCAAGAACGCCCGCCTGAAGTACACGATCGAACGCTATGGCTTGGCCGCCTTCCGCGCCGAGGTCGAGAAGCGCGTCGGCAAGCCGCTGGCCGATCCGAAGCCCTTCACCTTCACCAACAACGGCGACCGCTACGGCTGGACGGCGGGCGACGACGGGCGCCACCACCTCACGCTCTACATCGCCTCGGGCCGGATCAAGGATTACGAGGGTGGCCCGCAACTCCTCACGGGCCTGCGCCGGATCGCCGAGATCCACGAGGGCGACTTCCGCCTGACCGGCAACCAGAACGTCATCATCGCCAACGTCCCGGCCGAGAAGCGCGCCGAGATCGAGGCTTTGGTCGATCAGTACGGCTTGACCAAGGGCGCGAGCGCGCTGCGCCGCAACTCCATGGCCTGCGTCGCCCTGCCGACCTGCGGCCTAGCGCTGGCCGAGAGCGAGCGCTACCTGCCCGACCTGATGACCGAACTCGAGACGAGCCTCGCGTTGCATGGGCTCGCCGACGACGAGATCACCATCCGGATGACCGGCTGCCCCAACGGCTGCGCCCGGCCCTTCATCGCCGAGATCGGCCTCGTCGGTCGCGGCCCGGAGCGCTACCACCTCTATCTCGGCGCCGCCTTCGACGGTTCGCGCCTCGGCAAGCTCTACGCCGAGGATGTGACCGCCTCCGACATCAAGACGATCCTCGATCCGCTCTTTGCCGCCTACGCGAAGAACAAGCAGTCGGGCGAGCGCTTCGGCGACTACCTTATCCGCGACGGCTTTGTGACCCGCACGATCAACGGGCCGGACTTCCACGAGAAGACCGGGGCGCTGAAGACCGCCGCCTGAATCGAATCTCGGACACGATCGGAGGGCAGCGCCCCTCCGGTTCGTTCCAGCCTTCTCGGGGATACACGAGCGCGGCGCAACATCGCGCCATCGCATCGCAACACTAGACCAGACTTACGGCCACGCTTCCACTTCGCGACGGCTACGCTTCCACTTCGTGAAAGGAAAGCGCGACTGTCGGTGAACCGTTTTGGCATCGCCCCGTTGTACCGAGAGACAACAGGGAGGCCGCCATGGGCAAGCACGAGATCCTGAACTTCTTCGAGCACCGCCGGGACGGAGCCTGGATCTGCGTCAAGCCGTTCACGCTGACGACGAAAAACAGCAGCGTCGACATCCGCCAGGGCATGCGTTTCGATTACGGCAAGCGGATCGGCGGCGTCGATCTCGCGGAATATCTGGAGCAACTCGGATCGCAGTTCGGCTCTTGAGAGGGCGCGGAACCCGGCATTGGCGCCGAGGTTTGGTCGGTTTGACGGCGAAACTTGATTTTTGACGCCGGGAACACAACAGCCTAGTTTAGGCCCATGACCCGTACAGCGGCCATCGTCCGCGAGATTTCCGACGAATCGGCGCCGACCACCCGCTGCCGCATCCTGGCGACGGCCGAGGCGGCCTTCCGCCTCGTCGGCTACCAGAAGACCACCGTCGCCGACATCGCCAAGTCCCTGCGGATGAGCCCCGCCAACGTCTATCGCTTCTTTGAGTCGAAGAAGGCGATCCACGAGGCGGTGATCCAGCGTCTGATGGACGACACCGAGCAGCGCGTGGCGCAGGCGGCCCTCGCGCCCGGACTCGACGCGGCGCGGCGCATCGCCGGCGTGATCATGGTGATGCACCGGGCCTGCATCGAGCGCTGCGAAGCCAATCCCCGCCTGCACGAAATGGTGGAAGCGGCGATCGCCGAGAGCTGGGACGTCTGCCGCGCCCATGTCGACCAGATCGGCTCGGTCTTCGAACGGCTCGTCCGCGAGGGCGCCGAGGCCGGCGAATTCGAGGTCCGCGACCCGGCGCTGGCGGCGGCCTGCATCCACACCGCGACCATCCGCTACTGCCATCCCGGCCTCGTCAGCCACTACCCGGACGACGGCGCGCCGCCGCTGGACGCGATGATCGATTTCCTGATCGGCAGCCTGCGCCGCAAGGCCTGACCGGGCCGGCCCTCAACGCATCTCGGCGACGATCCCCAGCGCCACCGCGCGCGGGTCCTCCGCCTGCGTGATCGGACGGCCGACGACCACGTGGTCGATGCCGATCCGGCGGGCCTCGCCCGGCGTCATCACGCGCTTCTGGTCGCCAGCCTCGGCTCCAGCCGGCCGAATGCCGGGTGTGACGATGGCCCGATCGGGTCCGATCCGGCCTCGCACCACGGTGGCCTCGGCCGCGCTGCAGACGATTCCGTCGATGCCGATCTCCGCCGCCTGCCCCGCCCGGCGCGCCACGAGGTCGGCCACCGCCAGGGCGTAGCCGGCCTCCGCCGCATCGGCATCGTCGTAGGACGTCAGCACCGTGACCGCGAGGATCTTCGGACCGTGCATGCCCCGGCCCCGGATCGCCGCCCGCATGGTCTGCGGGTAGGCATGCACCGTGAGGAAGGTCGCGCCGAGATCGGTGAGCGCGCGCACGCCTTCCTCCACCGTGTTGCCGATGTCGTGGAGCTTGAGGTCGAGGAAGACCTTGCGACCGGAGGCGGCGAGCCGCGGCACCAGGGCGAGACCGCCCGCATAGGCGAGCCGGTAGCCGATCTTGTAGAAGGTCGCCGCATCGCCGATCCGGTCGACGAGGCGCTCGGCCTCCGTGACGCTGGCCACGTCGAGGGCGACGATCAGGCGGTCGCGCGGGTCCAGGATTTCGGCCATCGTTGCCTCTCTTGTCTGCCCGCGAGCGATCACGCGGGCGGGCATCCCTGTCAACGGGGTGCCATCGCGCGGGCGACCTCGGCCTTGAGGACGGGGAGGAGTTCGGTCTCGAACCAGGGATTGGCCTTGAGCCAGCCGCTGTTGCGCCAGGAGGGATGGGGCAGCGGCAGAACGCGCGGTTTCTGCGCCGCGTCGAGAATCTCGCGCCAGCGCCGGACGGTGTCAGTGAGCCCGACCTTGGAGCGGCCGAGATGCCAATTCTGCGCGTATTGCCCGATCACCAGGATGAGATCGAGGTTCGGGAGGCCCGCGAACAATTCCTCCCGCCAGATCTCGGCGCATTCGCGGCGCGGGGGCTTGTCGCCGCCCTTGGCGTCGTAGCCTGGAAAGCATGCCCCCATGGGTACGATGGCGAGCCGGCTCGCGTCGTAGAAAGCCGCCGCGTCGAGGCCGAGCCAGTCGCGCAGGCGGGTGCCCGAGGGGTCCATGAACGGGATTCCGCTTTTGTCGGCCCGGTTGCCGGGGGCTTGGCTCGCCACGCAGAGCCGGGCGGAGGCGCGCCCCTGCACGATGGGACGCGGCTCCTGCGGCAGGGGCGCGCCGTAGCGCGGAGCGTCCCGGCAAACGCGACAGGCACGCAGGCGCGCCACGGTAGCGTCGAAGGCGGTCTCGGAGAGCATGATGCCCCCCGAGATAGGCGAGGCCTCACCGGACGGCGAGGAGCCCTATCGTCGCTCTTAGGCGAGGTGGCCGCGCTCAGGCGCCCTTGAGCCCGCTGAGGTTCAGGGGCAGCGAGCGCAGGCGCTGGCCGGTGGCCGCGAAGATGGCGTTGGAGATCGCCGGGGCGATCACCGGCACGCCGGGCTCGCCGATGCCGGTGGGTGCCGCGGTGGACGGCACGATGTGGACTTCGACCACGGGCATCTCGCTCATGCGGGTGGGCTCGTAGGCGTCGAAATTCTTCTCCTGCACCACACCGTCCTTGAGCGTGATCTTATTGCGCAGGACCGAGGAGAGCGCGAAGCCCACGGCACCCTCGACCTGGGCGCGGATCACGTCCGGGTTGACGGCGATGCCGACATCCACCGCCGCCACGATGCGGTTCACCTTCACCTTGGCGTCCTCGGCGGTGACGTCCGCCACCATGGCGACGTAGGAGCCGAAGGATTCGTGCGCCGCGACGCCGAGGCCGCGCCCCTTGCCGCTGGCCTTGGCCTCCGCGACCGCCTTCGGGTCCCAGCCCGCCTTCTCGGCGGCGAGCTTCAGGGTGGCGGAGAGGCGCGGCGCGCCGCCGAGCAGGCCGAGGCGGTAGGCGACCGGGTCGGCGCCGGCGGCATGGGCGAGTTCGTCGATGAACACCTCCATCGCCTGCGCGGTGTGGGTGTGGCCTACCGAGCGCCACCACAGGACCGGTACGCCCTCGCGGGCGTTGTGGACCTCGAAGCGGTAGGCCGGCAGCGCGTAGGGCGTGTCGGAGGCGCCCTCGACCGAGGTCGCGTCGACGCCGTCCTTCACCAGCATGGTCTCGAAGGCCGTGCCGATCATGATCGACTTGCCGATGGTCCGGTGCTCCCAGCCCGTGATCGCCCCCTTGGCGTCGAGGCCGGCGCGCAGGCGATGAACGACCATCGGCCGATAGAAGCCGCCGGCCATGTCGTCCTCGCGGGTCCAGACGAGGTGGACAGGCGCCTTCCCCCCGGTCGCGCGCACGATCGTGGCGGTCTCGGCGAAGTAGTCGGCGCTCGGGGTCGCCCGCCGCCCGAAGGAGCCGCCGGCCCATTGGGTGTGGAGGCGAACCTTGTCGGTGGTCACGCCGAGATTGGCGGCGATGACGGCCTGCTCGATCGTCTGCAACTGGCAGCCGGCGAAGACGTCGTAGCTGCCGTCAGCCGCCTTCTCGATGGTGGCGTTCAGGGGCTCCATGGCCGCATGCGCCAGGTAGGGAAAGGTGAACTCGGCCTCGAGTACCTTGGCCGACCCGGCGATGGCGCCCGCGGCGTCGCCCTTCTTGGACGCGACGAGGCCCGGCGTGCCGAGGCGCTGGCGGTACTCGGCCAGGATCGCGTCGGACGAGCGGGTCTCGGCGGCGGAATCGTCCCAGGTCACCGTGAGGGCGTCGCGGCCCTTCATGGCCGACCAGGTGTCGCGTGCCAGCACCGCGACGCCGGTGGGAATCGTCACCACGTCGACGACGCCCACGACCGCGCGGGCGGCCTTGTCGTCGACGCTCTTCACGGTGCCGCCGAAACGCGGGGAATGGGCGACCACCGCCGTCAGTTGACCCGGACGGCGGATGTCGAGGGAGTAGATCGCGGTGCCGTCGGTCTTCGGTCCCGAATCCAGGCGGGCGACCTTCTGGCCGATCAGCTTGAACTGGCTCGCCTCCTTGAGGCGCGGCTCCTTCGGCACGGGTTGGGCCGCAGCGGCCTCCGCGAGTTCACCGAACCGGGCCTGCCGGTTCGAGGCGGCGTGGCGCACCGTGCCGGACTCGACCGTGATCTCGGAGGCCGGGACCTTCCAGCGCTCGGCCGCCGCCGCGACCAGCATGGCGCGGGCGGCCGCACCGGCCTTGCGCAGCTGGTACCAGGAATTGGCGATGGCGGTGGAGCCGCCGGTGCCCTGCACGGGGCCGAACGCGAAGTTGTTGTAGAGGGTGGCGTCGGCCGGCGCGAAGGTGGTGCGGATGGTGGCCCAGTCCGCGTCGAGCTCGTCGGCCAGGATGGTGGCGAGGCCCGTGGTGTTGCCCTGGCCCATGTCGAGGTGCTTGATCACCACCGTCACGGTGTCGTCGGCGGCGATCCGCACGAAGGCGTTGGGGGCCGCCGGCATCGCCGAGAGATCGGGACCGGCTGCGGCCTTGGCGAGTTTGGCCGGGTCGAGGGTGAAGCCGATGACGAGGGCACCGGCGGCGACGGTGGCGCCGCCGAGGAACGCGCGGCGGGAGGGCACGGGCGGCGTGGCCTGACGGACCTTCAGCATGGGGGGCTCCAGTTCAGACGCGGAGTTCGGGAGAGGAATGGAGAACGAGCGAGCGAAACCCCTCAGGCGAGGGTACGCGCCGCCTCGTGGATCGCCGCGCGAATGCGCTGGTAGGTGCCGCAACGGCAGACATTGCCGTCCATGGCCCCGTCGATATCGGCATCCGTCGGCTTCGGGTTGCCGGAGAGCAGACCGATCGCCGACATGATCTGGCCGGACTGGCAGTAACCGCACTGGACCACGTCGAGGCCGCGCCAAGCGGTGCGCACCGCCTCGGCGACCTTGCCGTTCACACCCTCGATGGTGGTGATCTTGGCCTCACCGACGTCGCCGATCCGGGTCTGGCATGCGCGGACCGGCTGACCGTCGAGATGGACCGTGCAGGCGCCACACTGGGCGATGCCGCAGCCGTACTTGGTGCCGGTCTGGTTGAGGTGGTCGCGCAGCGCCCAGAGGAGCGGCATCTCCGGATCGGCGTCGACCTCGTGCGCCACCCCGTTGACGGTCAGTTTCAGCATCCCGGCCTCCCGATGCGCAGTTTGGAAGAACGCTAATCCTTGCTGGATCGTAACCGTGTGCGGCAGCGCACCTGTCCCGGACTGGCGTCCGGAACGGCGGCGGCATCGCGGCAACAGAGGTGTGCGGACCGGTTCCGCAGACCGGGATCTTACGGAATCTTCGACAATGCCCCGCTTCGCGGCAGGCGGTTCTTAACACATCGGCGGCACTCTCGACGGGTCGTATCCCGGCCTCTCGGCGGTCCCGCCCCGGACCGCGACGCCTCCCCGAATTCTCAAGACGGTGATGACCGACCTGACTGCGGAGATGATTCAACGTGGCCGTGGTCCCTCCGCGCAGGAGGCGGCGCGCCGTCGCGACGTCGCGCGCGACATGCGCTCGGCCCGGGAGAAGCTCACCTCGACGAGCGGGCTCGAACGCGCCTTCGATTACGAACTGATCCGGTCTTACGCGCAGTACCGGGCCGGGGCCGTGATCCCGCTGGCACTGCTCGGGCTCACGGTCGCTGGCATCGCGGCCTTCTGGACCTCCCCCGTCCTGGCCGGGGCCTGGGGCCTCTGCCTCCTGGCCACGGTGAGCCTCGCGAAGTTCCTGACCCATCGTTTCCTGGCGCAGGATCCGGACACGGTCTCCGTCCGGCGCTGGCGCCGGACCTTCATGGTCGCGGAGTTCCTCCAGAGCACGGCCTGGGCCATGATGGTGCTGGTCGGCACGTCGGGCGCGCGCACCTTCGTGCTCTTCGGCCTCGTCATCGTGGCGGCCATCGCCACCATGCTCGCCGCCACCCTGCCGGCGGCCGCCGTGGCCGCCCTGGTGCCCCTCTGCGTCGCCGCCCTCTCGCTGCTCGCCGTGTCGCAGGACATGAACACGATGATGCTCGTGACCATGGTGGTCGGCGCGCAGGTGTTCTTCATGGGCCTCGCCCGCCGGGTCTACGCGGCCACCGTCGAGGCGCTGCAATCGCAGGCGGAGAAGGACGCGATCTTCGGAGAGCTCGAACAGGCCAAGGCCAATTCCGACGAGGCGCGTCGACGCGCGGAGGAGGCGAACCTCGCCAAATCCCGCTTCCTCGCCACTATGAGCCACGAGTTGCGCACGCCGCTCAACGCCATCCTGGGTTTCTCCGAGGTGATGAAGAACGAGGTGTTCGGCGCCCACGTGGCGACCTCGTACAAGGAATACGCCGCCGACATCCACGACAGCGGCCTGCACCTTCTCAACCTCATCAACGAGATCCTCGACCTGTCGCGGATCGAGGCCGGTCGCTACGAACTCAACGAGGAGGCGATCCACCTCGGCCACGCGGTGGAGGAATGCCGCCACATGATGGGCCTGCGGGCGCGGGGCAAGAACCAGACGATCCACGAGTTCATCGACGGCACCCTGCCCCGGCTCTGGGCCGACGAGCGGGCCCTGCGCCAGATCGTGCTGAACCTCCTCTCGAACGCGGTGAAGTTCACGCCACCGGGCGGCGAGATCACCATCAAGGTCGGGTGGACTTCGTCGGGGGGCCAGTATGTCAGCGTCCGCGACAGCGGCCCGGGCATCCCCGAGGACGAGATCGGCACCGTGATGTCGTCCTTCGGGCGCGGGTCGCTCGCGATCAAGACGGCGGAACAAGGCTCGGGGCTCGGCCTGCCCATCGTCAAGGGTCTCGTCGACCTGCACGGCGGCAACTTCCAGCTCAAGTCGAAGCCGCGCGAGGGCACCGAGGTCGTGGTGATCTTCCCCGCGAGCCGGGTCATGGAGACCCTGCCCGCCATCGAGGTGCCGAGCGACGGCGCAATCCCGGCCTCGGAACGCCGCGCCCGGGCCGCCTGAGGCGGGCTCAACCCGCGCTGCGTCCCGAGACGCCGGCCTGCGCGAAGGTTGCCATGTCGCGGTGGCACGCGAGCGCGCCCTTGAGGAGGCCAAGCGCCAGGGCCGCGCCGGAGGCCTCCCCCAGACGCATGCCGAGCGCCAGCAGCGGCACGAGTCCGAGGCGCTCCAGCACGTCCGCATGCGCCCCCTCGGCCGAGACGTGGCCGGCGAGGCAATGGTCGAGGAGCGACGGGTCGAGGGCGTGCAGGATCGCGGCCGCCGCGGTCGCCACGTAGCCGTCGAGCACCACCGGCACCCGCTGCAGCCGGGCGGCCAGGATCGCACCCGCAATCGCGGCGATCTCGCGCCCGCCGAGGCGCGCCAGGACCTCCAGCGGATCGTCGAGATGGCCGGCATGGTGGGCGAGCGCCGCCTCCACCGCAGCGACCTTGCGGGCGAGCCCGGCCTCGTCGACGCCCGTGCCGCGCCCGACCCAGTGGCCCGCCTCGCCGCCGTAGAGCGCCCCGTAGATCGCCGCCGCGACCGTGGTGTTGCCGATGCCCATCTCGCCCAGCGCCAGGCAATCGGTGCCGGCGGCCACCGCCTCCATACCGAAGGCCATGGTGGCCACGCAGGCCTTCTCGTCGAAGGCCGGCCCGGTGGTGATGTCGCCGGTGGGCAGGTCGATGGCGAGGTCGAACACCTTGAAGCCGAGGCCGTAGGCGGCGCAGATCTGGTTGATGGCTCCGCCGCCGGCCGCGAAATTGTCGAGCATCTGGCGGTTCACCTCGGACGGGAAGGCCGAAACGCCGCGCGCGGTGACACCGTGGCTGCCCGCGAAGACGCAAACCAGCGGACGGTCGAGGGTCGGCTGGCCCTTACCCTGCCAGGCGGCGAGCCAGGAGACGAGGTGCTCGAGGCGCCCCAGGGAGCCGGCCGGCTTGGTCAGGGTCGCGTCGCGCTCGGCCACCATCGCCACCGCGTCCCGGTCCGGCCCCGGCAGGGTCTCGACGAGGCGGCGGATGTCGTCGAACGGGGTGGCATCGGTCATGGGGCGATTCCGGTGGCCGGCCCCGGCGCCAGGATGGCGGGCCGCCTGTCGCCGGAGCTATAACGGTCGGCGAACGGGTGGTGAAGGCGAGGCGGGGTCGCGATGCAGGAAGACGCCGATCCCGCCTTCCCAGGCGCTGCCCTGGCGTACGATCTCGCCGGGTGCCTGCGCTTCTACTCGCGGCTGCCGGTGCCGACGCTTCCCGGCGAGGGCGACCCGCACGCGGTGCCGGATTTCCGCACCCTGCCCCGGATGCTGCCGCTGGCCGGCGCGATCCTCGCCCTGCCGGGCGCGCTGGTCCTGCTCGCGGCCTGGGGCCTCGGGCTCGGGCCGTTCCTTGCCGCGACGCTCGGCGTGACGGCGGGCGTCCTCGTCACCGGCGCCCTGCACGAGGACGGGCTCGCCGATGTCGCGGACGGGTTCGGGGGCGGCGGGAATCCGGCCCGTCGCCTGGAGATCATGCGTGACAGCCGCATCGGCGCCTATGGCGGCGTCGCCCTGATGCTGTCGCTGGCGCTCAGGATCGGCGCCCTGGCGACGCTCCTCGATCGCGGCGGGTCGCTGGCCGCCCTCGCCCTGGTGCTCGCCGCCGCCCTGTCGCGCAGCGCCGCCCTGGCGCCCCTGGCGCTATTGCCGCCCGCGCGGACCGACGGGGCCGGCGCCGCCGTCGGCCGGCCGAGCCGGGAGACCCTGATCACGGCCGGCGCCCTCGCGGTCGGCCTGACGCTGCTTGCCCTTCTTCTCGGACTCCCGCCCCTCGGCGGAATCCTCATGCTGGGCTCCAGCGCGCTCGCCGCCCTCGGCGTCACCGCCCTCGCGCATCGCTCGATCGGCGGCCAGACCGGGGACGTGGTGGGGGCCGCCCAGCAACTCGCGGAGATCGCCGCCCTGCTCGGGCTCGTGGCCGCGATCCCGGTCTGATCCGGCCCGCGACGCCGGCCGGACTTGATCCGGACGCCGCCGCCCTGGCATGGATCGCCGCGATGAATGCGCTTTCCCCCAAACCCTCCAGCCCCTGCACCAAGCTCTGCATCCTCGACGCCGTCACGGGCCTGTGCGAGGGCTGCGGCCGCACGCGCGACGAGATCGCCCTGTGGGGCTCGCTATCCGAGCCCCAGCGCCGGGCCGTGATGGCGACGCTGGAAGCCCGCCTGCGCGCCGCCTACCCGGCGCGCGTGCCGGCGCCGGCCGCGCCATGAGGCTCGCCGTCGGCCTGCTCATCCTGGGCGGTGCGCTGATCGTGCTGCTCCTGTCCGGCGACGGCGAGCGCATCGCCGGCATGGAGCCCGACCAGTTCGCGCAATTGGCCATGACCACGGGCCTGCTCAGCGTGATGGTGGCCGGGTTCTGGCATCAGTTCCGGGGCCGGCTGGGTGCGAACCTCACCGCGCTCCTGGTCTGGGGTGCCCTCGGGGCCGCCCTCGTGGCAGGCTACGCCTTCCGCGACGAGGCCCGGACACTCGGCGAGCGCATGCTCGGCGCGGTGCGGCCAGGCAGCGCGGTGGTGGGATCGGACGGCTCGGTCACGATCACCCGCCGGGCGGACGGCGACTTCCACGTGCGGGCCCTGGTGAACGGCAAACCCCAGGGCTTCCAGTTCGATACCGGCGCGAGTTCCGTGGTCCTGACCGCCGAGAGCGCCGCCGAACTTGGGCTGCGTCCGGCGGAATCCGAGTTCGGCGTCCGGGTCTCCACCGCCAACGGCGTCACCGTGGCGGCCCCCGCCTTCCTCGACACGCTTGCGATCGGCGGCATCGTGGAGCGGCGCGTACCGGCCCTGGTGAGCCGTCCGGGGGCGCTTCGCGAAAACCTCCTCGGCATGAGCTTCCTCGACCGGCTGGCCTCCTTCGAGGTGCGGGGCGACCGGCTGATCCTGCGCGATCGCTGAGGTTTTTTGGAACGTGAGGCGCCGTCTCGGATGGGGCGGCGCCTCTTTGCGCGTTTTCCGGCGCGGTCTCAGAACCGATAGGTGAAGTTGCCCTTGACGGCGTGGTCCTGGGCGCGCTCGCCGACCTGGCCGGTGTAGGCGATCCCCAGGGTCGCATCGCGCGCCACCCGCACGTCGAGGCCGGCCTGCGCCACCAGGGCGTCGCGGCCGATCGGCGTGCCCGCGATCAGGAAGGCCGGACCCGTGCCGAAGCTCAGCAGGG
>NZ_JAQGKL010000291.1 GCF_028290105.1 Methylobacterium sp. | reverse complement strand
ATCAGATCAGCGGATTCGTAGGTGATCCGCGCCATGGCGTTGAAGGCGTCCAGCCAGATCCGGCGGAGTTCAGGGACTGCGCCGCCGGCATCGAACCCCCCTGCGCCGGAGTCGTAGATCCAGTCTGCGACCGAGAGCTCGATGCGGCGCTCATTCGTGTAGATGCCGTGCTCGGTCAAAACGAAGGGATGGCCCGTCAGGGTCTTGGCCCGTGCCCCGAACAGTCCCGGATAGCCGGTCGAGAGGGCATGATAGAGCCGGGCCGACGGAATCGGCGCGGAGGCAACCGCGATGAGACTGCGGGCGAGGAAACGCCAGGTCCAGAAGAAGTCGACGTACGGCGCGCCTGGCAGCATCTCCTCGTAGAGCCGCTCCAGCACCGTCCAGGCGGCGCGGGAGTCGAGGAGAGCCCGCTGCCCCAGATGGCACGCGTCGAGCGCTCCGACGCAGTCCGCCCATGCATCCGCGTCGCCCGTCGTCAAGACCGAGCGCAGATGCGCGAGGATCGGGGCGATCCGGTCGCGCCTGCGTAGGAGCGGCAGTCGCCCCGGCGGACAGGCATCGATGAGCACGTCGGTCACACCGTCGACGTTCGGCGGCATGGTAAATTTCGGGGTGCGATCCTGCCCCGCGATCGTGAAGGCCACGACGCTGAAGCGCTTATCGGGAAAGCTGCGGATGAAGCTGTCGGTCCAAGACGAGACGCCGCCAAGGAGGTAGGGATATCCCCCCTCGATGAGCAGGCAGACATCCGATTGCGTCGCCGTCGGCTGCTGGATCATGGCATGAACTCCAGCGGGCAAGCGGCGCACGAAGAGCCGTCGGCCACCTCGAGTTCCGCCAGGAGAGCCAGTGCTTCCTCGCTGTCCGGATCTGCCGCGACGGCACGCCTGGCGGCGAGACATGCAGCACGCATTTCCGTATGCGCCTGCAATCGCTCGGTCAGGCCTGATTCAGCGTAGGCCCTCCGTGCCTTGGCGAGTTCAAGCCAGGGTTCCGCCTCCTCAGACGCCCGGGCGGCCGCCTCCTCCAGGGCGATCAACGCGCGGCTGAAGCGCGTCTGGAGCTTGGCGAGCACCGTCGAGGCCAGGACCCGCACGGAGGGATCGGCGTCTTGGATCGCCGCGCGGATGACGTGGCTGAGACTCGGATCGAACCGGCGACCGACGATCGCCAGCGCCTCGAACTTGGCGTCCCGCGTGCCCGCAGCGAGAACGTCGGCGAGCGCCGGCACCGCGCTCGCACTCCCGATTCGGAGGCGCCCATCGCGCAGGTCGCGGCTTAACCGATGGCATGCCGTCGGGCATTCGAGGTCTCCCGTCACTTCGACCCAACTCGCGAAATCCACGGCCGGCGCAGGCTTGCCCGCGATTGAACCGAAGATCGTGAGGGCGAGGGCGAGGAGGCTGCCGAGCGGTCCGGCAACGAATGTCCAGAGGGTCAGGTGCGCTAGAGCCGCGGCCTCCTTCGGCCGATTCGTGGCGCCGGCCGCTCGAAGACCGATCAGCACGCAGAGGGCGAGGTGGCCGGCGAGAACCGGGACGGGCCCGACGAGGTCGCGCACCAGCGCCATGGTGAAGGCAATCTCGGTGCCGGCCGCCGTGAGCGCGACCCAAGCGGGCGACATGCGGGCGACGAAGCGGGTGTCCCACCCGATCCGGGCCTCTGCGGCGACGCCGAAGCCGTCGGGATCCGGTATCATCGTTCCACCCGTGCGAGCAGGCAGCCGATCCCGCGTGCCACGTCCCGCGCACGGGCGGCGGCGGCGGCGAGAGATTGGTTGGGCAGGAGCCGCTCAACAAGAAGGACGCCGAGCGGCGTCGACCTGTCTGGGGCGGGGATGCCGACGGCGAGGATCACGCCGGCCGGCAGGCTCTGGCCGTCGCACGGATGGTCGCGACGCCAGACGAGGTCCGGGGCATGCCGCAGGGCTTCGGTGAGTTCGTTATCGAGGAAAGGTAGAGTGGCGCGATCGCGCGGCGCCCCCTGACCGACGATAGCCAACACGGCAAATCCCTGCGCGGTACGGGCATAGATCGTAAGGTCGGCCGCGCCGACCACGATGCGCCCAACCTCGGCGATGCTGGCAGAAAGCCGGGCCCCGTCGGCCGCATCGAGACCCCCGAAGGCGTGCCCCATGGCGGCGACCGTCTGCGTGTCGCCCGCGATCCGCAGTTCCAGGCGCCCGATCTCCGTCATCGCTTCGGTAAGCCCTCGGCCGACGATCTCCGCCTCGTGCAACGCCTCGTCCCGCTGCTGGCGCAACTCGGCGGCATGGAAGATATGGAGGCTGCGCAAGCCGCCCAGGACCAGCGCACAAGCGAGCCAGGCGGTCGGCTCGGCCACCACCAGGCGCGAATAGGCGTAGTAATCCTGCGTGGCGAGTTGCGAGGGCAGGGCGGAGCTGTACAGCGCCAGGGTCGCGGCGAGGGTCGCGAAGACGCCCCCCGCGAGGCCGTACTGCCCTGAGATCAGGATGATCGGGATCCAGAACGGGCGCTGTGCGACCCATGCGTAGCGGCTTCCGTCGAAAAGGACGTGGTCCGCGAGAACGAGGAGAAGG
>NZ_JAQGKL010000276.1 GCF_028290105.1 Methylobacterium sp. | reverse complement strand
CCTATGATGCGTTTGCGTCGCTGCCAGATGGCGACCTTGCGAAGCAGGCGCGAGAGCTGTTCGACCGAATAGGGCTTGTGCAGCAGCTCGAACCCGTAGGTGCCATTCTGCGCCAGCACGTGGCTGTAGCCGGAGGCCAGCAGAACCGGTAGGTCGTGATGGTCCCGCCGGATCCGGTGAGCGAGGTCGATCCCGTTCATCCCGGGCATGACGACGTCGGTGAACACCACGTCGAAGCGGTCGGCGTCCTTCGCCAGCTCGACCAGCGCCTCCTCGGCATTGGCCGCCCAGACGGTGACGTAGCCGAGTTCGGCCAGGGTCTGAGTCGCGAACGTCCCGACATCCGCGTTGTCCTCGACCACCAGGACGCACGTGCCGTGTCCATCGACGAGGGGTTCGGGCTCCACCTGGGGCAAGTGTGCGATGGCTTCGACCCGGGGCAGGTACAGCACGAACATCGTACCCTGACCGACCGTGCTCTGGACGCGGACCTCACCTCCGGATTGCTTGGCAAAGCCGAAGACCTGGCTCAACCCCAGGCCGGTTCCCTGTCCGACCCCCTTGGTCGTGAAGAACGGCTCGAAGATGTGCTCGATCTGATCGGGGGCGATGCCGGCCCCCGTGTCCTCGATGCACACCGCGACGAAGTCGCCACGGACCGCGGGGTGGCTGCGGATCGGCGGAATGACGGAGACGGGATGCACCGTGATGGTGAGGGTGCCCTCGCCGTCCATGGCATCCCGGGCGTTGACGGCCATGTTCACCAGGGCGGTGTCGAACTGGCTCGGGTCGGCGTTGATGAAGCAGGGCTCGTCCGGAATCTCCGTGACGATCCTGACGCGCGAACCGCTCAGCGTGCCGACCATGTCGCTGATGGTGGCGACGCTCCGGCCGGCGTCGAAGACCTCCGGCTTCAGGGCCTGCCGCCGCGCGAAGGCGAGCAACTGACCCGTGAGCTTCGCGGCGCGCGCGACCGTGTCCGAGATCGCGCCGATGTAGCGCTGGCGGCGCTCCTCCGGCAGGTCCGGACGCTTGAGCAGGTCGGTGGAGGACTTGATGACGGTGAGCAGGTTGTTGAAGTCGTGGGCGACGCCGCCGGTGAGCTGGCCGACGGCCTCCATCTTCTGAGCCTGGCGCAGGGCCTCCTGGGCGGAGGCAAGCTCCGCCTCGCGCGCCTTGACGATGGTCAGGTCACGACCCACGGCGATGAAGTTGGCGCCATCCGCCTCGGGCGCGACCGTCCATTCGATGGGCTTCCATGCCCCGTCCTTGGCGGCGATGCGGTTCTCGAAGCGTGTCGGCTGCCGCGTCTCCCCCATCCGGGTGAGGCCGGCGAGCGTCGGCTCCGTGTCGTCGGGGTGCATGAAGGTCGCATAGGGCCGTGACAGGAGTTCGGCCTCGGACCAGCCGAGGACCCGTGTCCAAGCCGGGCTGACCGCCGACATCATCCCTTCGTAATTGGCCCGGGCCAACATATCCTCGGACAATGTCCAGAGCCGGTCGCGCTCGGCCGTGCGCTCGAAGACCTGCTGCTCCAGAGTGCTGTTCAGAACCTGGAGTGCGTCCTCCATGCGCTTGCGCTCGGAGATGTCGCTGAAGAGCACGGCGACCCGGCGCGCGGCGGGATCGCCGACGCGCAGGGCACGCACGTCGAACCAGCGTCCGAACACGTCGGCCCTGTTCTCGAAATGCGCGGGTTCGCCCGTCAATGCGACGCGCCCATACGTTTCGAACCAGTGGCGTTCGAGGTCGGGAGCGAAGTCGCTGACCCAGCGGCCGACCACGTTGGCGCCGGTCTGCCGTTCGAAGGCGGGGTTGGCTTCGAGGATGCGGTAATCGATGGCTCGATCCGCATCGTCGAACGTCACCGCGATGATGCAGAACCCGACGTCGATGCTCTCGAACAGGGTGCGGTAGCGACTTTCGCTTTCCGCCAGCGCGGCCTGTGAGCGGAGCTGGTCCGAGACCTCGTAGCCGCCGACGAAGATGCCGGTGACAGCCCCGGCCTCGTTCCGGATGGGCTGGTAGAGGAAGTCGAGGTAGCGGTCCTGGGTTTCACCGGCGAACCGGATCGGCAGCGCACGGGCCGCGAACGGCTCGCCCGTCGCATAGACCGTGTCCAGAAGCTCGTAGAACCCCGTGCCGACCAGTTCCGGGAACAGCGCGCGGACGTTGTGCCCGATGTAATCGCGCCGACCCGCGACCGCGATGTAGGCGTCGTTGACGTACTCGAAGATGTGGGTCGGTTCGCGCAGCACGGCCACGAACCCGGGCATCTGCTGGAGCAGGGCCCGCTGCCGCTGGCGCTCGGAAGCGGCCTGCCGCTCGGCGAGCACCTGGCGGGTCGTCTCGGTGCAGGCGCAGAACAGGCCGACGATCGCCCCGTCGTCCCCGGGCACGGGCGTGTAGGAGAACGCGAAGTGCGTCTCCTCGGGGTAGCCGTTGCGACGAAGGGTGAGTTGCAGGTCGTCCATGTGCACGGGCTCGCCCGCGAACACGCGATCCATCAGTTCTCCCACCTCGTCTCGGATCTCGGGCCAGGTCTCGAAGAACGGCCGGCCGAGGGCGGCGGGATGCCGTTCGCCGAGCATGGGCGCATAGGTGTCGTTGTAGACCAGGGTCCTGTCGGCGCCCCAGGCGATGAACATGGGCTGCCGGGAGTTCAGCATCACCCGCACCAGGGTCAGGAGCGATTGGGGCCAGCGCTCCTGTGGTCCGAGAGATGTGGTCGACCAATCGTAGGCACGCATCTGGGTGCCCATGACGCCACCATTGGCGAAAGCCGAAACGTCTGACGTCATGGATTCAAACCTGCCCCCGGATGCGCGGCGTCCACATGCGGGAGGCGGAGTCGCAGGAGGCGGAGTCGACAGGGACCGCGCCCGCGTCCTGTCGGCGCAACACCCGGATGGCCGTACGGATCGGATCGCCGGCGGAGGCGTATTCCCCCTTCGCGACTTGGGCGTCGATCGAAACCACCGGTGTTTCCGTCAAGGCGATGGGGCGAGCGTGGTTGGCGGGCATGTCCGCCTCCTAACACAAATGATGCTCAGGGTGTTTCCCGGCGGACGGCCAGAAAGCAAATCTGTGCCCGTCACCCGCGCCGGGAAGCAGGGGTTTGCGCCGTGCAAGTTCGCCTCTGCGTCATCGGACCGGCCTGAAACGGGATCACCGGCCGCAATCTCGGATCGACTTCGGCCGTACGGCCATGTCGGCTTCGATTGCTGGTCTGTCCGAAAGCTGACCATCGCAAGATGACCCATCTCGGGCCATGCGACGCTTGGACAAGGCGAGACATCGTCCGGACCAGGTGTTCGCGCTGGCCCGCGAACGAAAACGGGCGAATCACGAAAATGCGTGGTGATGGGGCTGGGCAATGTGCCCGACCGCATTCCCTGCGGCCATGCGTTTGGCGGGCCGGGATTGACGCCCGCCCTGCGCAGCGGGCACACCCGAACGCTGCGGATCGCTCAAGAATCCGTATCGAAGAATTCGGACCGAGGAGACGTGCATGGACCGGCCCACCGTTCCTGCCCCACAGGTGGCTCAGGCGATCCGTCCGTCCGACGCGACCGGCCTGTCCGCATGAGCGGCGCGGCCCTGAGCCAGCGTCCGTCCACCGGCGCGCTGCCCGTGGACGCCGCCCTGCGCGGTCGCATCTTTGCGCTGCGCGACGGCCTGCTGCACGGCCTCATCGGCGCAGATGCCATGGTGGAGCGCCTCCTGATCGGCCTCCTCACCGGCGGGCACCTCCTCATCGAGGGTGCGCCGGGCCTCGCCAAGACCCGCGCGGTCAAGCGCCTGTCGGACGGGCTCGACGGCAGCTTCGCGCGCATCCAGTGCACGCCCGACCTGATGCCCGCCGATCTCACCGGCACCACCGTCTGGCGCCAGGATGCGGGCGACTTCGAGTTCCTGCCCGGCCCCCTGTTCCACTCCCTCGTCCTCGTCGACGAGGTGAACCGCGCCCCGCCCAAGGTGCAGTCGGCGCTCCTCGAGGCCATGGCCGAGGGGCAGATCACCGTCTCGGGCCACACCCACCCCCTGCCCGACCCGTTCATGGTGGTGGCGACCCAGAACCCGATCGAGCATGCGGGCACCTTCCCGCTGCCCGAGGCGCAGCTCGACCGCTTCCTCCTCCACGTGCTCGTGGAGATGCCCGACGAGGCCGCCGAGCGCCGCATCCTCGACCTCGTCGAGGGCGAGTTGAACCACCACGCCGAGGCGATGCCGGTGCGGCTCTCCGTGGAGGAGATCCGCGCCGCCCGCGAGGCCGCCCTCGACGTCTACGTCTCGCCCGCCCTCAAGGACTACCTCGTGCGGCTGGTGGCGGGCACCCGCACCGACGCGGCCGCACCCGATCTGCGCGCCGCGATCGAGCACCCGGCCTCCCCGCGTGGCACCTTGGCGCTGATGCTCGCCGGCAAGGCGCGCGCCTACCTGCGCGGCCGTGACCACGTCACCCCCGAGGACGTGGCGGACCTGGCCGCCGACGCCCTGGCGCACCGCATCGGGCTGACCTGGCGCGCCGCCGCCGAGGGCCAAACCGCGCGCGGCATCATCCGGGGTCTCGTCGAGCGGGTGCGGGCCCTCTGAGCGCGACCATGAACCCGGCATCCGCGTCCGTTCCGGCCGGCGATCCGCTGCTCGCGCCGGGCGTTCACCTCTCGGGCGAGGCGCTGATGGGCCTGCGCCACCTCGCCCGGCGCGGCACCGGCCCGGCCACGCGGACGCTCGCCGGCCTGCCCGGCGGGATCGTGACGCGCCGGCGCGGGCGCGGCTCCGAGCCCGACGACGTGCGCCTCTGGTCGGAGGGTGACGACCGCCGGCACATCGACCGCAACGCCACCGCCCGCACCGGCATCCTGCACGTTCGCACCCACCACGATGAGCGCGACCGCGCCGTGGTGCTGCTCGTGGACCTGCGACCCTCGATGCTGTTCGGCACCAAGCGGGCCCTGCGCTCGGTGGCGGCGGCCGAGGCCCTGGTGCTGCTGGGCTGGCGCATCGTCGGCGACGGCGGCCGCATCGGCCTGGTGGCGGTGGGCGCCGGCGAGCCCGTGGTGGTGCGCACGGCGAGCGGCGAGCGGGCGATGACCGCCGTCACCGGTGCCCTGGCGCTGGCCCATGCCCGCGCCCTGGCGGATGGCACCACCGGGGACCCGCCCCTCGCCCCGGCCCTGACCCTGGCCCAGAGCCTCCTGCCCTCGGGCGGGCATCTCGTCATCGGCAGTGCCCTCGACGCGCCGGGCGCCGATTTCGATCACCTCCTCACGGTGATGGCCGAGCGGCTCTCGATCCGTCTCGTCCTCGTCAGCGACGCCTTCGAGCGGGCCCGGCCCCCGGGCTTCTATCCCTTCGCCACGCCGGACGGCCGGCGCGGCACCGTGCAGGCGAGCCGGGCCGACAAGGCCCCGCCCAGCGCCGATGCGCGCCTCGTGGACTATGCCCGCCGGGGCATCGAGGGCCTGCGCCTCGATGTCGAGGCCGGTCCGGAGGCCTACGCGCCGCTGATGGAGCGCCTCGATGCGGTGCTCTAGGCCCCTGAATCCGAGGGTCGGCCGGTGAGCCCCGATGTCACGCCGAGCCTCGACCAGTTGCGCGGCCTGCACCTGCCCGCCGAGACGGGTGGCACCCAAGGGGCGGTGATGCTCGCCATCGCCCTGGGCTTTGCCGCCGCCCTGGCCTTTGGCCTGCTGCGCTACCTCCAGGCACGCCGCCGCGACTCGGTCCGGCGCGCCGCGCTCGGCGAACTCGCCGCCGCCAACGCCCTGCCGCCGGAGCAGCGCCGCGTGGCGCAGGCCCGGCTCCTGCGCCGGCTGGCCCGGACCCTCCGGGGCGATGCGGTGGCGGATGTGCGAGGGGCGGAATGGGGCCTCGCCCTCGACAGGCTGTTTGCCACCACGTTCTTCACGCAAGGCGCCGGGCGCGTCTTCGCGGAAGGGCTCTACCAGCGCGGCACGCCCGAGCCCGACCCGGTCGATACCGAACTGGCCCGGCTCTTCGCGCGGATCGGAGCCTGATCCATGTTGCCGAACTGGCTCACCGCCCTCACCTCCGCCTTCGATCTGGCCAGCCCCTACGCGCTCCTGCTCCTCCCCCTGCCGCTGCTGGCCGCGCGGCTGATGCCGGCCGAGCGCGTCGGGTCGAGCGGCGCCTTGCGGGTGCCTGCCTCCCTGGTGGCGCACGCCGCGCGCGGCGACAGCGTGGCGGCGCGGGGACGCGGGCGCGCCCTCCTGGTCTGGACCCTGTGGACGGCCCTCGTCGTGGCGCTGTCCGGCCCCCGCCTCGTCCTGCCCGCGACGGCACTGCCGGCCTCGGGCCGCGAGATCATGCTGGTGATGGATCTGTCCGGCAGCATGGAGCGGCGCGATTTCGACCTCGACGGCCAGACCGTGACCCGCCTCACCGCCGTCAAGCGCGTCGGCACCGACTTCATCCGCCGCCGGGCCGGCGACCGCATCGGCCTCGTGATCTTCGCCAACGAATCCTACGTCGCCGCGAGCCCGAGCTTCGACACCGCCACCGTCGCGCGTGCGCTCGACGAGGCCACGATCGGCCTCGTCGGCCGCTCCACCGGCATCGGCGACGGCCTCGGCCTTGCCCTCAAGCGCCTGAACCCGGCCGCGCCCGAGGCCGAGGGCGTGCGGCCGGCCAGCGCCAAGGTGGTGATCCTGATGACGGACGGCGCCAACAATGCCGGCCAGACCACGCCGCGCGACGTCGCCGGGCTCGCCAAGGAACTCGGCGTCCGGGTCCACACCATCGCGCTCGGACCCCGCGACCTCTCCAATGCCGACGGCGAACAGGACGTCGTCGACACCGAGACCCTTCGCGAGATCGCCGATCTCACCGGCGGCCGGATGTTTCGCGTGAAGACCACCGACGACCTCATCGCCATGGCGGATGCCATCGACAGCATCGAGGGCGGCCGCGCCAAGGCGCCCCCGGTACCCCTGCGCAAGGACCTCTGGCCCTGGCCCGCCGCCCTGGCCTTCCTGGCCGCCGCCGGCCTCCTCGCGGCGAGACGCGTCGCATGAGCCTCCTCGAATGAGCCTCCTCGACACGATTGCGGTGCTGCGGCCCTGGTGGCTCGCCGCCATTCCCCTCGTGGCCGCCCTGGCGCTGCGGGCGGCCTGGCGCTCCGCGCCGCTGGGTGACTGGACCCGGGCCGTCGATCCCGGCCTGATGGCGCTGCTGGCGAAACGCGGCGCGGTGCTCGGCGGGCGCCGGCAGGCGAACATCGCCGCCGCGCTCACCGCCGGCCTCATCGCCCTGGCGCTCACCGGCCCGGCGGTGGAGCGGCCCGATGCCGCCACCTTCCGCAACCTCGACGCCACCCTGGTGGTGGTCGACCTGTCGCGCTCCGTCGCCGAGGGCGGCCACCTCAAGGACGTGCGCCAGATCGCGCAAGCCGTCGCCGAGGCCGCCGGCACCCGCAGCGTCGCCGTGGTGGTCTATGCGGGCGACAGCTACCTCGCCGCCCCGCCCACCACCGACCGGGATGCCCTCGCCTCCACCCTGTTCGCCCTCGACGGCGACACCGTGCCCGATCGCGGCACACACCCCGAGCGCGGCCTGGCGCTCGCCCGCCGCACCCTGGCCGAAGCGGGCGTGATCGCGGGCGACGTGGTCCTCGTCACCGACGGCGACGGCATCGGCGACGCCGCGATCCGCGAGGCCAACGCCATCCGGGCCAAGGGCTGGCACCTGCACGGCCTGTTCGTGCCCGCCGGGCCCGGCCTGCCGGCGGGTTCGCCCAAACCGGACCGCGGCGCCCTCGAACGCCTGGCCGATGCGGGTGCCGGCCGCTTCGCCCTCCTCGACAGTCCCGCCCCGGTGCTGGACGCGGTCGGCGCCAGCACGGCGCAGCACCTCGCCGCCGGGGGCTACACCGTGCTCGCCTTTGCCGATCTCGGGCGCTGGCTCGTGCTGCTGGCGCTGCTGCCGGCCCTCGCCCTGTTTCGCAGGAGCGCCTGATGGCGATCGGTGCCCTCTCCGCCCGGCGGCCCGCCCTCCCCCGGCACTGGGGGCGATGGGCGCGCTTGGCCGCCCTCGGGCTCGCGGGGGCCGGCATCCTCGGCCTCACCGCCACCGCGCAGCCGCGCACCAGCCTGGGGCGCGCCCTGATGGGCCTCGGCCTGCCCGATGCCGCCGCCGGCGTCCTCGACGATCCGGCTTGGCGCGGCCCCGCCCTCTACCAGGCCGGGCGCTACGACGAGGCCGCCGCCCTGTTCCGCAATGGCGGCCGGCGTAACGCCTACAATCTCGGCAATGCACTGGCGAAATCCGGTGACTTGGCCGGCGCTCTGGAGGCCTACGACGCGGCGCTCCAGTACAACCCGCGCGATGCCGACGCGCAGGCCAACCGCTCCCTGATCGCCCGTCTCGTCGACGAGGGCGCGGGCGACCCCGGGAAGGGCGGGGGCGTCGCCAACGCCACCGCGACGGTGGGCGCGCGCTACAACAAGACATCGAACCAGGACCCGAACGACGACACCCAGGCCACCTCCAGCGGCGAGGGCCTGGCCGGCAACAAGGAGGGCGGCACCACCTCCTCGACCCCCGGCAACAGCAAGGTGGCACGGCGCGGCAAGGCCGAGCAGGTCTCGGTTGATTCCGGCAAGGGCGAGGCCCGCGGTTCGGCCAGCGACGCGGCCGGGCGCGGGCGCACCGGCGCGGGCTCGGCCATGGTCGCCGCCGCTCCGGAGAAGGAGGTGCGCCGGGTGACGAAGAGCTTCGAGGCCCACGAGATCCGCCCCGACCGCCTCTGGCTCCAGACCCTGCCGGATGATCCGGGGCGCTATCTCAAGCTGCGGCTCAAGGCGGAGCAGGCGGCGCGCGTGGAGGCCGGCACCGCCGTGCCGGGGGGGAGCAACCCATGGTGAGCCTGCCGAGACTTGGCCTGGACCTCGTCGCGAAATCCCTCGCCCTCGTCGTGATCCTTCTCGCCCCCCTCGCCGCCCGGGCCGAGATCGTCCCCGGCGACCTCACCCTCACGGTGACGCCCGAGCGCAACGGCAATGCCGATCCGTTCTCGCGCGAGATGGTGCTGCTGCGCATCCACGGGGTCTATCGCCAGCCGATCCTGTTGGAGGAGGTGGTCCAGCCTTCGCTCGCCAATTTCAGCTGGACGCAGCTCGGCCGCGACGCCTGGTCGAAGACCCGCCTGCCCGATGGGCAGGTCGCCATCGCCTTCGACCGGGTGGTGGCGATCTTCCCGCACCATCCGGGCGACTTCACCATCGATCCGTTCATCCACCGCCTCACCGTCAACGAGGGCGGCAAGCGCGTGGTGGTCGACGTGCCCTCGGCGCCCGTGACGCTGCCGGTCGCCACCTGGACGAAGCCGGTTGGCGGCCCCGACGCCAAGGAGCCGTGGTGGCTGCCGGCCAAGGACGTGACGATCACCGACAGCTGGAGCCCCGACCCGGAGACGGTCAAGCTCGGCGAGACCACCCGGCGCATCGTGACGCTCGAGGCGCAGGGCATGGTCGCGGAAGGGCTGCCCCCCCGCCCGGTGATGCGCACGCGCGGCATCCTCACCTTCGCCGGACCCGTCACCCGCGAAACCCTGATCACGCCGTCCGGTCCGGTGGCGCGGGTGACCTATCAGTGGGACGTGCGCCCGGCCATCGAGGAGGTGATCCCGCTCGACGCGATCGTCATCCCGTGGTTCGACACGGTCTCGCGGACCCTGCGCGAGGCCGAGATCCCCGCCCGCCAGATCGGTGGCGGCCTGCCGGACCGCGAGGACGAGGCGAAGCCGATCCTGCCGGCCTCCCCCGTCATCGTCGTCTCGGCGGCCCTCCTCGCCTTCGGCCTCGGCGTGGGACTGCTCGGGCTGGGCTCGGGCGGCGTGCCGCGCCGGCGCCTCGACGCCCGCACCCGCCGTGCCCTGCGCCGGGCCGCGACCGCGCGCGACCCCAAGGCCTTCCGCGCCGCGCTGGCGCCCGCGCTCCAGGGGGAGCCGGACCTCGCGGAGGCCTGGCGCGGCCAACCGGACATCGCCGCGGGCCTCGATGCCCTCGACCGCTCCCTCTACGCACGCGATCCGGCGGAAGCGCAGGCGTCCGATCTCGACCTCGCCGGCCTCGCGGGGATGCTGTCGCGGCCGGTCAGGGTCGCGCGGTCCGCGACCGGGTCGACCCGCCTCGCACCCCTCGACGGACCCTCCACGGCCGTTCGCTGACGTGAAGGATCAGCGTGTCCGTTCCTTGGGGAAGTAGAGGATCGCGAGGCGATAGGTCCGCAGCATCGCGATGGTGATGGCCACGATGAAGCCATACACGCCGCCCGTGACGTGCATCTTCATGAAATAATACTTGAAGAAGACCGACAACGGCTCGAAGCCGATCCGCACCAAAGTCAGTGGCGACTTCTTCTTGATCTCGCCGGTCTGCAGCTTGTAATAGGCGATGTTCTTCTCGACCAGATGCGCGATGGAGCGGATCGACTGGTGGAAGATCGGTGCCTTGATGCGACCCTTGTGCGCGCCCGGCAGCTTGATCTCGTCGAACACGGCGCTGTCGGGGAACCGGCAGCGGGTCCGGTCATAGAGCCGGATGTAATTGTGATAATCGGCAAACGGCCTCGGCCGCTCATCGCCCGGATAGACCTGGGTGATCTTGAACTCGAAGCCGTGGATCGCCTGCGGAATCGGTGCCGTCAGCAGCCTCGACAGCTCCGCGCGGGTGGCCTGCGTCAGCCATTCGTCCGCGTCGAGATTCAGGATCCAGTCGTGGCTGGCCTTCGACTCGGCGAAGCGCTTCTGCTGGCCATAGCCCTCCCAATCGCGATGAAAGCAGGTGGCCCCGAAGGCCCGGCAGATCGCCAGCGTCTCGTCGGTGCTGCCGGAATCGACCACGATGATCTCGGACACCAGGCCCCGGACGCTCTCGAGGCAGCGCTCGATGCGATCCGCCTCGTTCTTCGTGATGATCGTGCACGAGACGGCGGTTCGTAGGGCCGGATCAGGCGTCACCTGGGATTTCCCGTCGCTGGTCCGGGGCTTCGTAGCGGCGGCCTGTGTTTTTCACAACTCGCGTCCCGTGACGGCGGGTTCCCGCGATCCGGCCGGATGCACGGGACGCCCCGTCGCTTAACCTCTTGTTTACCCTGATCGGAGACCGCTTGACGGTCAGGGGAGCGACGATGCGGCGAGGATTGAGGGCGGGGCTGACGGCATTGAGCCTGTTCGCGGGCTGCGCGCCCTCGGGCGCCGCCGACCTGCTGCAGCCGGGTGGGCCGCGCGGACCCGAGCCGACCCCGGTGCCGCGCTACTTCCCGCGCGCCGAGGGGGACGAATCGGCGCTGGGCCGCGCGGTCGGGTCGCGGCGCCAGGTTCGTTGCCGGGTGCGGCGCGTTC
>NZ_JAQGKL010000268.1 GCF_028290105.1 Methylobacterium sp. | reverse complement strand
GATCGCGGCGAGTGACCTGTGGAGCCGGACAGTGTAGCTCGCCGGCCGAGCCGAGAGTGGGGCGAAGGGCGGACGTGCCGCCGGGTTTGCGGCCTTGATTGACACCGTCGGCTCCCGGTGAACGCTCATGGGGGTCATCCTTAAAGTCGGGCGCTCGCCGCGCGGGTGGGGTCTGGCGGAACGGCTGAAAAGAAAGCGTGGACGGTGCCGCGATCTCAGCGGCACGGAAGGAACAGGCCGTCGCCTGGCGGAGCGGGCGATGGCTGCCCGGCCTCCCGCCGCCAGGGCCGGAGGGCCAGTCCGCAATAGGCGATCACCACGCACTCGGAGAGTAGGACCCCGAGGAGCGACCACGCCGGCGCCGCCACGAGGAGCAGGGCAACGACGACGATCCCGCCCGCTACGGCGCTGATCGCAGCCAGAGCCGCCAGCGTGCGGAACGCCTGAACTGTCTCGAGCAGCACGCGGAAGGGCGCATGCAGCAGCGACACGGCGACGATCATCCAGGCGCAGACTGCGATCAGCGTCATCGGAGCGTCGGCGAACTGCCCTGCGAAGAGCTTGGCTTCGATGAGCGGCAGGAAGGCCAGGATGGCACCGCCGTAGACTACGCCGCCGAGCGCCAGAAGACCCACGCAGTGCAACGCGAGGCGCTTGGCGCGGTCCATTTGGCCGGCGGCGAGGTGAGCGGCGATGTCGGGCTGGGCCATGTTGATGAGGGCGGATGCCAGGAGGCGCAGGGGCGCGAACAGCACGAAAGTTGCGGCGATCGGCGCATAGGCTGCCGGTCCGGCGAGGAAGGCGACGAGGAGGCTCTGCCCCTGGCCCTGGACGTTCGCCGTGGTGGTTCCCACCAGCGCCCATGACAGGCTCGGCAGGAGGGCACGGTAGCGACGGCGCGTTCCGCGACCGAAACTGACCCGCACTGGCTGACGAATGCCGAGGAGCGACGCCGCGATGCCGAGACCATTGGCGAGGGCGAGCACCGTCAGCATCGCGTCGAGACCGGCGATGCCTTCGCCCCGCATGCTCAGGACGGCAAGGCCGCCCCCCGACAGCGCGAAGACGAGGTCGCCGAGGCCCGAAGCCGCGGCCTCCCGCTTGGCGAGCAGGACGCTGCGGATATAGCTGCGCAAGCTCCACAGCCCGATGAAGAGACCGGCGGCGATGGGGTCGATATCGGACGCGACCCACAGCGTCGCGGCGACGCCGAGGCCGATGACCCCCGAAAGCAGCATGGCCGCGGACCCGAAGCTGACCTCATAGCCTCGGGCCGTGCGCCGTCCGGCGCGCCCTGGGATGTAGATGCCCGCCGGGACCCCCGCGAGGGCCCGCACGTAGGTGAGGGCGAGGCCTCCCACCAGGAAGAGGATCGCGAAACGTCCGTAATCCTGCGGGCTCAGCGTGCGGGCGAGCGCGATGTTGAGCCCGAAATGAAAGGCGCTTTGCGCGACCTCTCCGCCGAGCATCACAACGAAGCGGTGGGCGAGACGTGTCAGTGCCTGCATCACGATTCGATCGTCGCGAGGGACTCGGCCACGGCAGATCGGCTCGATCCGCCGAGGCGGGCACTGATCATCGCGGTAATACCCTCCGCGGCCGCACGCTCGTCGAACAGCGCGTCGTAGCGGGCGCGGGCCGCAGCTGGAAAAGCGGCCCAGGCCTTCGGGTTCAACACGATCCGTTCGATCTGCACCGAAAGGGCGGCGGCATCGTCCGGTGCCACCGACCAGCCGGTGCGTCCGGGTACGACGATCTCGGTTAGCCCGCCGATGCGGGAGACGAGGGCCGGGCGCCCATAGGACATCGCCTCGATGGCGACCCGACCGAGTGATTCTGGCAGGCGCGAGGGCACGACGACCACATCGGCCCAGCGATAGAGATCGGACGGGTCGTCGACGAAGGGAGACAGGGTGACCGTGTCAGACAGGCCGGCCTCTACAATCGCGGCGGCGAGCGCAGCTTCGCGCTCCGTGTCCTCGAAGGCGCTGCCGACGATGCGGACCGAGAGCCTCTGGCGGATGGAGCCGGGCAGTCGCCGGATCGCGTCCACCAGCACCTCCTGGCCCTTGATGCGGCTGATCCGGCCGAGCATCAGCAGGCGTAACGGGCGGCGCCCGTCATAGGTCTTGGGTTCGGCGACCGCCGGTCCCGCGATCCCGTTGTAGACGACGCGGCTCGAGGTCGTGTCGGTCAAGCCGAACGCTGCGGCCGTGGCGCGCGAGTTGAAGATCACGTCGGCCCCGCTCCAGCGGATCAGCGTCCTCAAAACCGTCAGAGTGGTGCCCTGAGGGATCTCATGGACATGTAGAAGAGCGCGGCCCGGGCAAAACCGCGCCGCCAGCAGGTAGTCTGCCACCACGGAGGTGTTGACGTAGACGAGGTCGCTCGACCGCATGCGTTTCCAGGCACGCAGCATCGCGACGGGCAGACCGGGGAGCCCGAGCGTCATCAGGCGAGGAAGGTCGCGCCGGCGCAGGATCCAAAGAGGCTCGATGTCGATCCGCGTGGCGAGTTCAGACAACGGTGCCACGATCGGTCCATGGCGTGGCAGGACCAAGTCGATCTGCGCATGCGGGTAGGCGGCGCGGATGATCCCGACGCTTTCCACGAAGCTCCGATCCGAGCCGTAGAGCTCGTAGCCCTGATGGACGCAGGTAATACGCATAAGCGAGCGGCCTCTGACCCAGAATGACAATGTCCCGGGTGTTGGTGGGAAGAACAGCAAGAAGCGAGCCCGGCCTGAGCGTTGCGCATCGTCCTCCGAGATACAGGGTTCCGTCTCATTTCGGGGCAGTTCGGGACCGCACGGAGACGCCGTATGGGCACGCACAAGCGGTCGCTGATCATTCTGGGAACGCGCGGCATCCCCGCCCGCCACGGTGGTTTCGAGACCTTCGCCGAGAAGCTCGCGCTGTTCCTCGTACAGCGCGGCTGGCACGTGGGGGTGTATTGCCAGAACGAGGTCGAGACGGTGGGCGAGCGCATCACCACCTCGACCTGGAATGGTGTCGAACTGATCCACGTCGACGTCGCGTCGCGAGGCCCGAAGGCGACCCTCGAATTCGACTGGCACTGCGTGCGCGACGCCGCGCGGCGCGACAGCGTCTCGCTGGTACTCGGCTATAATGGAGCGATTTTCCTGCCCTACCTGCGTCTCGCGGGCCGTCAGATCCTGACCAACATGGACGGTATCGAGTGGAAGCGACCGAAATGGTCGCTGGCGGTGCGGGCTTGGTTCTGGGTCAACGAGTGGATCGCCGCCTGGGCCTCGCAGCGGCTCGTGGCCGATCATCCGGCGATCGCCGATCACGTGTCCACTCGGCGTCCGCGCTCGGCCATCGCCACGATCCCCTACGGGGGTGACCCGGTCTCGGCGGCCTCGACGGCGCCGATTTTAGCGATGGGGCTCCAACCCGGGGGCTACATGACCTCGATCGCCCGAATCGAGCCCGACAACAATATCCTGACGATGGTCGAGGCATTCTCGCGCAAGCGGCGCGGCCTCAAGCTCGTCGTTCTGGGCAGCCTTCTGGACGATAATCCCTACCACCGCGCTGTGCGGGCGGCCGCCAGCGACGAGGTGATGTTTCCGGGGGGTATCTACGACACCGAAACGATCCGCTCGCTGCGTTTCCATGCTCGCACCTATCTTCACGGACACACGGTGGGCGGCACCAACCCGTCCCTCGTCGAAGCCTTGTGGGCGGGCAACGCCGTCATCGCCCACGACAATCCGTTCAACCGCGGCACGGCGGGGCCCGATCAGTTCTACTTTTCCGATGGGGATTCGTGTGAGCGACTGATCGAGACGGCCATCGTCAACGACATCGCGGTCCGCGGCGCCGGACGCTCGGCCCTGGCCCGCGCCGGCGAGCGGTTCGCCTGGACCACGGTCCTGCAAGCGTACGAGGCCGAGATCGAGGCTCTCGGCGGGTACGCGGCCGAGGCGCGCGAGGCGCGCGAACGGGCCGTCGCCTGATGATCTCACCCGGGCTCACGCGAAGGGGCGTCCTCGCTGCGGCGGCCATCCCCTTCGTCGCCCCGGCCGGTGCGGCCGTCGCCACGCCGGCCGTGAGCCTGCATCGGGGCGTCAATGCGTGGCCGTGGTTCTCGCTGACGCGGGAATACCCGTCCCCGCGCACGGATTACGGCTGGCCGGCGTTTCAGCCCGGACGGCCGATTCCGAATAGGAGCGACCTGGCGCGCCTGCGCGCCGTAGGTTTCGACTTCCTGCGCCTGCCGGTCGATCCGGGGCCCTTCCTTGCCACATCCGGCGCTCAGCGAAGGGATATTATGCGCGATCTGACGGATGCGGTCGCGGCGATCCTGGCGGCGGACCTTTCGGTGGTGGTCAACGTCCAGGCGAATGGTGCGACGCACCACTGGAACCCGGACAATCTCTACGGCAGCGTTCAAGCGCCGTTGTTTCCAGCCTATCGCGGCTTCGTCATCGACCTGGCGGCTCGGCTCGGCGCGACGCGCTCGCAGCGGATCGCGTTCGAGCCGGTCAACGA
Organism: Methylobacterium sp.; assembly: GCF_028290105.1. GTDB lineage: Bacteria > Pseudomonadota > Alphaproteobacteria > Rhizobiales > Beijerinckiaceae > Methylobacterium. The sequence goes on along the minus strand of NZ_JAQGKL010000268.1, from coordinate 3,107 downwards.
GCCGCCGATGGCATGTGGATCGGCGCAATGGGCCGCCCTGCAGACCGAGCTTCTCGGTCTCGCCCGACGCGAGGCGCCGGATCTGACGCTTGTCGCGACGGGCGCCTGCGGCAGCATGGTCCCGGGTCTCGTCGCTCTCGATCCTGCGGACTTGGCGCGCTTCGCCCCCCTTCTGTTCACGATGCACTTCTATGAACCGTACCTGTTCACCCATCAGGGCGCGCCATGGATGCGCGAGCCGGTCTATCGTGCGCTCAATGGTGTGCCATGGCCTGCCTCCGCCGGAACCCTCGATCATACCTTGGCCATGGTCCGAGCGCGGATGGAGGCCGACACGGCGTCGACGATCGCGACCAGAGCCGCCGCCTATGAAACCACCAAGGCGAAGCTCTCCGAGTACTTCGCCGCACAGCCCGATCGCCGGTTCGTCACCCATCATCTCGCCGCCGTGAGGGACTGGGCCGAACGGCACGGCATCCCGGCGCATCAGATCCTGATGGGGGAGTTCGGCGCCTTGCGCAGCGATACCCGCTACGTCGCGGCGGGGGCCGGCGACCGGGCTCGTTACGTGCGGGATGTGCGCGAGGCGGCGGAGGAGGCCGGCTTCGCGTGGTCCTTCTGGAATCTGTTCGACGGCATGGGTCTGATGGACGACACGACCCGACGCTTCGATCCGGCGATCATCGACGCCCTGGGGCTGTCGCTCGCGACGGGCGAGCGGCACCCGTAGCGGGCCGGTAGAGGGCCAGGATCAGGATCGCGAACTTCGCGAGCAGGGTGGTCTTGCCGCCGATTCCCTCGAAGGTATTGATCAGGACCACGAAGGCGATGACAGGGAGGGCCGTACCCTGGCGGCATTGGCGCACGACCTCCACGAGGTAGAGCGTCACCGCCACGGTGAGGAACAGCGTCATGAACGCGCCCTGGTAGATCAGGGTGCGGACAATCGGGTTTTCGATGCCCCATTCGAGTCCGCTGACCCGGCGCATGCTCTCGACCAGGGCCATCTCAGGCCCGACCAGGAGTTCGCGCAGCGGAATGCTGCCGACGAGATCGAACATCTCCACTCTGGCATTCGCGCTGCCTCCGTCGGCCATGAAACGCCCGAGGAGGGCATCGAAGAAGCCCGCGACCGCGAGACCTCCCAGCGCCAGGGGCGCCAGCGTCAGCACGAACACGCCCGCCGCCGCCCCGAGCAGTGGCACACGGCCGGTGCGTAGGGTTCTGTGCATCGCCAGAAGCCCGCTGCCGCCGCCCAGAAGCAGCGTCACCACCATCGCCGAACGGCCGCCGAAGGCGACGAGGGCGGCGAGTTGCAGGACGATCATTCCCGCGCGCGCGATCGGTGCGAACGTTCCGCCGCCGCCGATCAGCGCGAGGACGTAACAGGCCGTGAGCGTCGCGTTTCCCAGCGGATGGCCCTGGAGCGCGGACGAGCGCGTGTCGGTGGCGAAGACCTCGCCGTCGAGGCGATAGGGGAAGAACAGGTGTCCACTGCCGAACTCGACGAGGCCCAGGAGCGCGTTGACCAGCATCACGGCGTGCACCGTGAGTTCGAGCCGACGCCAAGTATCGGCATCGCGATCGGCCAGAACGACGACGAGGAGGCCCGGAAGCAGGAACGTATCCAGGGCGCCCGCCATCCCGGGACCGGACCGTAGGACGATGTGCAGGAACAGTCCGATGCTCGACGCCGCGAGTAGGAGGCCCGCCGGGCGGACGTGCGCGGCGTGGACGAGATAGCCCATCGGATTGCCGGATGTCAGCGCCCGCCAACCGAACAGCAGAATGACGAGGTAGGTCGAGGGATGGATTTTTTGCGGCGCTCCACCGGAGAGCCCGTCGTAATTGACGCCGACGGTCCAGAGCAGACCTCCGGAGACTCCAAGGATCAAGACCGCGAGGAGGATGAGCATCACGGGCGCCCGGCGCCTGCGGGGCGCGGCTTTCGCCTTGGTGGACATCGTTGCCGGCGAGGCGGCGGTGCTCATGCGCTTCCGGCACCGACCAGAACCGACCCCGAGATGCGCCGGCCGAGCATTTCAGAGACGTCGATGAGGTCGAGGCATTCGCGTTGCCGCGTCGCCCCGCCGCGCGCCACCACGAGCAGCCTGTCCGCCGCCAGGGCCAGCGCCGACATGCGGAGATTGACGGCCAATGCGCCGCCCTCGATGAGCACGAGGTCGAATGCTCCCTTCGCCTCGGCAAGCATCCGCTCCATGCTCGTCCGGTCGAGCGCGTCACGTGACAGACGTGTCGCATCGCCGACGGGAAGGTGAAGGGCGCCGCTCGACGGATCGGCTATCGCGGCTTTGGTGGACGAGGTTTCGCCGATGAGCACCTGTGCAAGCCCAGCCTGAAGGCCGTGGGCCGGCACGCCGGATTCGAGATCTGCGTCGATGATCAGGACGCGTTCTCCGCGCGTCACCGCCACGGCCGCCAGAAGTCGCGTGATCTTCCGGCGATCGTCGGCATCCGCGGTTCCGGAGGTCACGAAGATGGCAAGCCCCTGTTCGACGATCCGGCTCTGTCCGCGAATGCCGACCACCCGGTCGAGTGCGAGGGCCGCCCCGACGCAGGCCGTCCGCTCCGTCTTGGGGCCGAACACCGGCAAGCCCGCGAGAACGGAGGCATTCGTCACGCGCTCCAGCTGGCGGCGCGAGAGGATGGTCGGATCCAGATACTCGCGCACGAAGGCGATGCCGGCCCCGAGACCCAGGCCGCTGATGAGCCCGCCCACGAGGAGCAGGATACGCAGCGGCCAGCTGCGATCCTGCGGCGGACGCGCCCAGCCGATGACTCTCGCGTTGGACGTGTCGATGCCGGCCTGTTCCTTGATCTCCCGGGCGCGGTTGAGAAAATTGGCATAGATCGCTCGGCTGCTGTCGACCTCGCGCTCGAGCTCACGCAGGCGGACGGAGGCCTCGCCGGAGGCGATGGTGCCGAGCTTGAGGTCTTCGAGACCCGACGTCAGCGCCTTTTCGTTGGCCGCGGCGCGCTGGTAATCCGTCTCTGCGGATTTCGAAAGACGGTTCAGTTCGGCCTCGATCAGGCGTCGTACCACTTGGACCTGGGTCCGCACCGCCTCCATGTTGGGATGACGGGCG
>NZ_JAQGKL010000246.1 GCF_028290105.1 Methylobacterium sp. | reverse complement strand
GGGTCGAGGAAGGGGCAGTTCTGACATGAGGCTGCAACGTGTGGATGCAGCATGGTCGAGCAGATGCGGAGGCATTCGCGTAAGCCCGCTTATGGTGCGCCGATAGCGTAGGACTTGCCTTCCTACCTTGTGAATTTCGGCTAGTTCGCTGTCTTATTGCTCAGTGTGGGTGTATCGGTTCAGCGCAAGGGGCAGGGGAGTCCGTTCGCGATGACGATCTCAGGGCTCTGGCTGGTGTAGCGGCGGCCGTAGCGGATCGGCCAGAGCGTCTTTCGCGTCATGGTGAAGCCGGCCGCGCCGTCCTTGAAGAAGGCCGCCCCGGTCACCGGCTTGTAGACCGCCGCGATCTCCACGAGGATGAGGCGCGTGCCCTTGGCCTGGATGCTGTCGGACGCCTCGACGGGGGCGAGGGTGCCGGGGATGCGCATCGGCGAGTTCGGCGCGGACGCGCTGGAGCAGATCTGCAGGGCCCCCGTATCCGCGTCGCCGACCACCCCCACCGCACTCACCGTCATCTGCATGCCGGCGCTGTCGAAGGGTGCCATCACGATGGGAGCGACCTGAAAGATGTCGCTGGCCTCCGCCAAGGTGGGTGTGTTGCGCTGGGAGAAGGTGTCGCCGAGGGTCCGGGACAGGATGTCGAGCTTGCGGGCATGGCGCATGGCGCTGGAGAGTTCGACGGTGCCGAAATAGACCAGCAGCAGGATCGGGGTGATCAGCGCGAATTCCAGGATCGCGACGCCGTCCTCGGCGCGCGCGAACGGCGCGCGAATCCGCTCTCCCGCGCCATGCCAGGCCCTGGACCGTACGCCCGTCATCGCCCGCGCGCCGGCCTCGTCCGGAGGGAACCGGCGCTTCGTTCCGGGAAGGGTCGCGTCCTCTTCACGTCGGCCGCGTCCAGGTCGCCTGGAAATGCTCTAGCATCCGGTGCTGCCCGTGGAATTGCCGTCGAGTTGAAGGACGGATGTCGCGAGGATCAGGCGGCTGCCATCCTTGAACTGGTTCGTCACGATGCCGAAATTCTGGAAGGTCTGCTGGGCCAGGGCGGCCTGCACCACCACGACGCTGCCCTTGGTCAGGCAACCGTGCAGATCCCCGAACCCCGCCCGCCATGTCCCCGTCGCCCCGTCGACGGGGCTGGCCTTGTCGATGCGGCCGAAGCTGTCGTAGGCGGCGATGTCGACCTTGAGGTTCTCGCACTTCACGAGGGGCGTCACCTGCCGGCACAGTTCGGCGCGAATGCCGTCGCTCAACGTCTGCGTGGAGGCGCCGGCCTGGACGTAGAACTGGCGCATGGAGGCATCGAGGCCGTTGTCCAAAGCCGAGGAAATCCAGTAGACCAGGGCAGCTTCGAGAACGAAGAAGATCAGGACGCAGAGCGGAAACAGGATCATGGCGAATTCGACCGCCATCGCGCCGCGCTGATCGGCTCCGAATGCACGCGAACGCTGAATTGCGCGGCTGCGCCCCTGAACCACAGGCATGCCGACCTGCGGATACAGCGCGGCGGGCACGAGCAGGACTTCTGCAATCAGAGCCTGCATTTCAAGCCCGCGCACTTTCACGCGGAGAAGCAGACCGTGACAAACCTAACATAGATTGATTGTCTCAAGACCAAGCGGACTCTCGACATACAAGTCCGCGCTTAATTTTCCGCCAACACTTTGCTCGGACATGGCGGGCCTGCACCCGTCGCGTGGGCCCCGAAGGCGCGACGGTTAAGACGCTCCAAACGAACCCCGCTTTAAGCTCGGCGATCATGAGCGATTCGCGCCGCGCCCTCCCGTCCGTCCAAAACCTTCGCCGCCCGAGGCTGCGGTTCGCGCGTTCGCTCGCCGCCCGGCTCGCCCTGGCGGTGTTCGGCTCCGTGGCGCTCGCCCTGGCCGTGGCGACGGCCTTCTCGCTCTGGCAGGAGGTGCATCGCTACGCCGAGGTGAAGCGCGAGTCGCTCAACACCATCGCGGGCGTCTTCGCCGCCGCGAGCGCGCGGGCGGTCGATGCCGGTGACGCCGCGATGGCCGGACGCGTCCTCAACGCCATCGGCGACAAGGACTCGAAGCTCGTCTATGCCGGAGTCGAGCGCCCGGACGGCTCGGTCCTGGTCGACCGCGGCCTCGCCATCCGCCTCGCGAGCGACATCGACCTCGGCGATCGCGGATCGCCCTTCGCCCTGATGTGGAGCCGAACCGCGCAGGTCCAGGTTCCCATCATGGAAGCGGGCCGCCGGGTCGGCACCCTGGTGCTCGTGGCCGACACCACGGACCTCCTCGACCGCGTTCTCGACCTGCTCAAGGCCTCCGCGATCGGGTGGCTGCTCGCGCTCGGCCTCGGCCTCGGCCTCTCCTACGGCCTGCAGCGGGCGATCACCCACCCGATCGCCGCGCTCGCCGGGACCATGGACCGGGTGCGGGCGAGCCAGGATTACACCGAGACCGCCCGGATCGCGCGCGACGACGAGGTCGGGGTCCTCGCCCGCTCCTTCAACGCGCTCCTCGCGGCGGTGCGCGAGCGCGATGATCGCCTGGCGCGGCACATGGAGCACTTGGAGAACGAGGTCGCGGAGCGCACCGCCGACCTGCACGAGGCCAAGGAGGCGGCGGAGGCGGCGAACCTCGCCAAGTCGGCCTTCCTCGCCACCATGAGCCACGAGATCCGGACGCCGCTGAACGGCATGCTGGTCATGGCCGAACTCCTCGCCGAGGCGGACCTGGCCGAGCACCAGAAACGGCACGCGCAGGTCATCGCCCGTTCGGGCCAGAACCTGCTCGCCATCATCAACGACATCCTCGATTTCGCGAAGGTCGAGGCCGGCAAGCTCGACCTCGAGCGCGTCGCCCTCGATCCCGCCGAGATCGTGGACACCGTGGTCTCGCTGTTTGCCGAGAAGGCCCGCGAGGGCGGCCTGGATCTCGCCGCCACGGTCGCCGGCGACGTGCCGGCCCTGGTGCTGGGCGATCCGGTCCGGCTCGGCCAGATCCTGAGCAACTTCGTCAACAACGCCCTGAAGTTCACGCAGCGTGGCTCGGTGCGCGTGCGCCTGGAGCCGGGGCCCGCGGGCACCCTGCGGCTGAGCGTGCGGGACACCGGAATCGGCATCGCCGCCGACAAGGTGGACGGCATCTTCTCGGCCTTCTCCCAGGCCGACCAATCGACCACCCGGCGCTTCGGCGGCACCGGGCTCGGCCTCTCGATCGCCCACCGCCTCGCCCTCGCCATGGGCGGGCGCATCGGCGTCGACAGCCGGCTCGGCGAGGGCTCGACCTTCTGGACCGAGCTGCCGCTGGAGCGCGCCGACGCCTCCGTCCGCACCGCGCCGAGGCGCGACCCGGCGATCGAGCCCGGCGTCATCGTGGCGGTCTCGGGCGAGGCCACCGGGGACGCCTTGCGCGAAACCCTCGCGGCGGCCGGCTTCACGCCGGTCGGTCCGGGCACGGCCGGCGCGCACTGGATCGCGGATGCCGCGACGCTCGATGCCCTGGGCCGCCGTCCGAGCACGTCGGGCCGCGTCCTGGCGCTGGCCCGCTTCGGCGATCCCGCCGGGGCGTCCATCCTGAAGGCGGGCTGGGCCGATGCGCTCCTGACCTGGCCGATCGTCCAGGCGGAATGGTCGCGGGCGCTGTCCGCGCTGGCGTGCGGCGGCGACCTCGCAGGCCACGGTCCCCGCCTCGCGGACAGCCGGAGCGCCGTGCCGCAATTCCCCACCGCCCGAGTGCTGGTGGCCGACGACAGCGCGGTGAACCGCGAGGTGGCGCGCGCGGCGCTCGGCCGCTGCGGCATCACCGCGATCGTCATGGTGGAGGACGGGCAGGCCGCGGTGGACGCCTGCCGGACGGGCGCGTTCGACCTCGTTCTGATGGACGGCAGCATGCCGATCCTCGACGGCTATGCGGCCGCCGCCGTGATCCGGGCGGAGGAGACCGCGCGGGGCCTCGGGCGCCTGCCCATCGTCGCGCTGACGGCGCACGTGGTGGGGGCGCAGGCGGAGGCCTGGCGCGGGTCCGGCATGGACGGGACGCTGACGAAGCCCTTCACCCTCGGCGCGCTCGGGGAGACGCTCCTGCGCTTCCTCGGCCCGGGCGAGAGCCTGGACTTGGTGGAGACCTCCGGCCCGGTGGCGACCCTGCCAGGGGAGGGCGGATTCGACCTCGGAGCCGGCAGCGCGGCGCAGGCGGGCACTGGCCGGCCGGAAGCCGACGAGTTGTCGGACGAGGACTTGCTCGACGAGGACGTGGTGGGCGGTCTCGCCGACATGGCCGAGCGGGCGGGCTCCGGCTTTGCCGCGCGCATCCTCGGCCTCTACGAAGAGAATGCCCCTGCGGCCCTCGACGCCCTCCGGGCCGCCACCAGCGCGGAGGAGGTGGCCCGTGCGGCCCACGGCCTGCGCTCCATGAGCCTCAACATCGGCGGCCGCGCCCTGGCGCGGGCCCTCGCGACGATCGAGGACGCCGCCCGCAACGAAGGACGCTGCCCGACCCCCGACACGATCGCGCGTCTCGTGCCCCTGACCGAGCGCACGGCGAAGCGGGTCGGCGAGCGCCTGGGGCTCGATCCGGCCCCCGACGCGACCGGAATCCGCCTCTCGGCGTAAGCCGAACACCCCGGCGATGGGAGCGATCGCGTTGCAAGCCTTGCCACCCAAAAGGCCGGTCAGAGATGCAACGCTCGAGGCATGTTTCGGGTGGAACGGAACAACGCCCGCGATCCGAACTCCCTTAAGGATCAAGGAATCCTGGCGGAAGGGGTGGGATTCGAACCCACGGTGGAGTTGCCCCCACGGCGGTTTTCAAGACCGCTGCCTTAAACCACTCGGCCACCCTTCCAAGTCCTTGCAGAACGAGGACCTTCGCCTCTGCCGAAGCACCAAGGAAATGACCCGCTGCTACCGGTTTGCGACCTGACCCACCGGCGCTTCTGTCTATGGCTGCCCGCGTGGCCGCGTCAACCGTCGCGGCGGAAACCTCCTGGATCTACCGAATCCTGTATCCCGGGATGACGGAAAGCACAGATCGAGCGTGATGCCGATGCTCTCGCCGCTCCTGCACGATCTCGGGGTGGATGCCGCTGGCGAGCATCCGGGTCGCAAGCCAGGGAAGCGAATCCGGGGCAGGTCGTGAGTTCCAGGGTGGCACCGCTCCATGGAGGCTCCGAGATGACCGCCTGAGCCGGTTTCCGATCCAGCTGCCAAGGTTGGGCTGGCTGACGCGGGGCTCAGCGCAGCATGGGCGCGAAGACCAAAGGTTTTCGCTGAGAGACGGTGACGAAACCGCTGGCTTTCCGGCACCGTCCCAGTGAGGTTGCGGGAGGCGTGATCACAAGGAGCCATCGGCATGAGGCAAGCAAACCCGCAGATGGCTCGATCGAGCCGCCGGCGCTTCCTGGTGAATGGCGCGAGCGCCGTGACCGCCCTGGGCCTCGGCACCACCGCATCCGCGCAAGGACTGGTCGCGGCTCCCGGCAACTGGGCAACCCTGACACGAGCCGAGCGCGACGGCGCCTACAACAATTCCGCCGCGGTGCCGGGCAGCGCGAAGATCGTCGATGAATGGACCGCCGACTCCGCGCGTCTGCGTGCACGGCACGCCGGCACGATCGATCTCGCCTATGGCCCTCGACCGCGCAACAAGTGGGATCTGTTCCCGGCGGCTGAGCGCTCGGCTCCTTGTCTGGTTCATATCCACGGCGGCTATTGGCAGGCGCGCTCGCGTGAGAACTTCTCCTGCATGATGGAGGGAGTTCTGGCAGCGGGCTTTTCCGCAGCGATGCCGGGCTACACCTTGGCGCCGGAGGCGAGCCTCTCCGAGATTGTGGCCGAGATCCACCGCGCCCTCGAC
>NZ_JAQGKL010000231.1 GCF_028290105.1 Methylobacterium sp. | reverse complement strand
CATTCTTGCTGGACCTGCTCGGACCCTGATCTATGGGGCGCCGGACGGTCCGGCCGAGGTTTTTCCGTGTCGGGGGAAGCGGAGCATGGCGCGTAAGGCAGCGGCGACCCCGAAGGCCCCCGGCGCGACGGTGAAGGCGCCCCGGAAAGCGGCCCAGACCGCGGCCACGGCATCGAAAGCCGCCCCCGCGAAGCCGAAGCGCGTCTCGCGAAAGACCACGCCGACGCCCGAGACCCTCACCGAACTCGGGCTGAAGCGCCTGATCGGACTCGTGCTGGCCGAGACCGCCCGCAACCCCGGCTTCAAGAAACTGGTGACGGCGGCGGTGGCGAGCCTGCAGGGGCCGGACGCCGTCGCGGCCCTGATCGACCGGCGCCTCACCGCCCTCGAACGGGGCCAGGGCTACATCGACTGGCAGAAGCAGCGCGCCTTCGCCGCCGACCTCGACGCCATGCTCACCACCGTGGTGAACGAGCTCGCGACGCTCGACCCCGGCTCGGGCCTCGAGCGGCTGATCCGTTTCCTCGGGGGAGCCGGGGACGTGCTGGGACGGTCCGACGATTCGAGCGGCCGCATCCACGGCGTCTACGAGCGGGCCGCCGATGCCGCCGCCACGCTGATCGTGGACCTGACGGGCCCCGAGGCCGCCGCCATGTCCCTGCGCCTCGTGGCGCGGCTTGAGACGGACGGATACGGGCTGGTGGAACGCCTGCTCCACGACCTGATCCCGAGGCTGCCCGAGGCAACGCTGGCACCGCTGGATGCGGCACTGAGCGCGGCGACGCCCCCGCGCCCCGACGCCGCGGGGCGCGAGCAGGACTGGCGCGCGGAGGCCGAGCGCTCTCGCCTCGTGCGGATGCGCCAGGCGCTCGCCGACCGCACCGGCGACGTCGACGCCTTCATCGACCTCGAGACCGAACGCGCCTCCGGCTCCCCGAACGGCGTGCCGATCGCCGAGCGTCTCCTCGCGGCGGGACGGGCGGGGGAAGCCCTCGCCTGGGTTCGACGGCCGCAGGCGCGCAGCGCCCGCATCGTCACGCACGAGGACTTGGTCTTCGGAGCGTTCGACACATCGGCGCCCGAGCGTGCGCGCGCCGCGCTGGAGGTCCGCATCCTGGACGCCCTTGGCGAAACCGAGACCGCGCAGGCGCTGCGCTGGCGCCAGTTCGAGGCCTACCTCGACCGCGACATGCTGCGCGCCTACCTCGCCAAGCTGCCGGATTTCGAGGACGACGCGGCCCTGGACCGGGCTTTCGCGGTGGTCGAAGCCCATCCCGACCGCTACCGGGCGCTCGCCTTCTTCACGCATTGGCCGCACCCCGCCCGCGCGGCCCGCCTCGTGGCGGCCCATCGCGGCAGCTGGGACGGCGGGCGCTACGAGATCCTGGCGCCCGCCGCCGAGGCCCTGGAACGCACCGAGGCCCGGGCGGCCACCGATCTCTACCGCCTCCTGATCGACGCGATCCTGGAGCGTAGCCGGACCAGTGCCTACGGCTACGCCGCGCGCTACCTGACCGCCCTCGGCCACTTGGCCGGTCACTTGGAGCCGGGAAGCATCAGCCCCGACCCGCAGGAATACCGCGAAGGTCTGCGCCGCAGGCACGGGCGGAAGGCGGCGTTCTGGGGCCAGGTCCGGGATTGACCGTCGGGGGCAGCGGGGCTCGTTCAGATCCCTTCGATCGGATCGACCCGGTCCGGATAGAACGCCAGATAGCCCGCGATGGCCGCCACCGCCGGATAGGGCTCGGCATAGCTCCAGACCGCGTCCGGCCGCGTCGCATCCGGCGTGGTCAGGCTGAAATAGGATGCATCGCCCTTGTACGGGCAGTGGCTGCGCCGGGTGCTCGCGGCGAAATGTTCCCAGCGCGCGTCGCCACGGGGAATGTAGAGGACGGGCAGATACGCGGCCTCGGTCAGGACCAGGGCCGCCTCGGTCTCCGCCAGGAGCGTGCCGGCCAGCCGGACGCGGATGCGCCCGTGATGCGGCGCGATGTGGATCGGATGATCCGGTCCGGGCTCTTTCATGGTGTCTCTCCCTTCGAGTTCCGCTCGGTGGTGTTCAGTGCGTCGGCGAGGCGTGTCTGCGCGGAGCCGGGCTTCAGCGGCTTCTGCTGGCTCTCGTGGGGGGCCCAGCCGGAGAGCCAGAGGATCTCGAAGCTGGCGCGCAGGCGCCCATCCGCATCGGCGAAGCGCTCGGCGTAGAGGGCGGCGGCGCGCATCAGCGTCGCCCGGCGCAGGGGGGTCCGCCGTCGCTCGGTCAACACGTTGGTGAGCCCCATGGCGCGCAGGTCGCGCATCAGCGCGAAGGGGTCGGGATAACGCACCGTGAGCGTCTCCACATCCGTCACCGGTAAAGCAAAGCCGGCGCGCTGGAGCAGGCCCCCCATCTCGCGCACCTCCGCGAAGGGCGCCACGCGCGGACTGATGCCGCCCTCGACCTCGCTCTCGGCCTCGCCGAAGGCCTGACGCAACTCGGTGAGGGTGCGACCGCCGAGGAGGCAGCCGATGAACAGGCCGTCCGGACGCAGGGCGCGGCGCACCTGCGCCAGGGTCCCGGGCAGGTCGTTCACGTGCTGCAGGGCGAGCAGCGAGACCGCCAGATCGAAGCCTTGAGCCGGCAGCGGCAGTGCTTCGGGGTCGGCCAGGGCGGCGCCGGGCTCCATCAGCGGCGACAGGCGCAGGACCCGTTCCGCCCGGCCGCTCACGCGCAGGCGCTGCGCCGCCAGGGGCGACGGCGTCGCGAGATCGACGGCCATGGGAAAGCTGCGCAAAACCGCCCCGAGGCGGTCGTCGAGGTCGTCCACCACCCGGCGCAGCAGGAAATCGGCGTAGCCGGCCCGGTGGGCGCGGGCGAGGCGGCGGCGGGCGAGGCTTGTGTCGAAGAGCGGGGGCGGCGTCATCACGCCGTTAGATGGCGCGCGGCGGCGGGCCGCGCCAGCACCCGGAACGCGAAAGCGCCCCTGTGTGTTGAGGCGTCGGGATTTCATTTGTGAACCCGGAGATCGATATCATGAAAGCCATTCTGTTCGGCACCGCCCTTACCCTCGCGGGTCTTTCCCTCAGCCCGACGGGCGCCGAGGCCAAGGGCTGCATCAAGGGCGCGATCGTCGGCGGCCTGGCGGGTCACGTGGCCGGGCACGGCGTGCTCGGTGCGGCGGCGGGCTGCGCCGTCGGGCGTCACCAGGCGAACAAGCGCGACCGCCAGCAGAATCAGGATCAGGCGCAACCGGCGCGCTGAGGGCCGCCGCACGACGTCTCTTTAAGACGTCGCCTTCCCTCCTGATGGGCGGTAGGGTTGGCTCTCATGGCTCCCGCCGCTCGCTTCAGCTACGCAGCCCTCCGCAGACTCGGGCGGGGGGCGTTGGCCCTGGTCTACCCGCCGACCTGCTCCGGCTGCGGCGGCGCCATCGCCGATCCCCACGCCCTCTGCCCGGCCTGCTGGTCGGGCCTGCGGCTGATCGAGCGACCCTACTGCCAGCGCCTCGGCACGCCCTTCGGTGTCGACCACGGCACCGGCATCCTGCTCTCGGCCCGCGCCATCGCGGATCCCCCCGTCTTCGCGCGCGCCAGGGCCGTCGCCCTCTACGAGGGCGGGGCCCGCGACCTCGTGCACCGGCTCAAATACGAAGACCGGCTCGACCTTGCCGCCGTGCTGGCACGGATGATGGCAGGCGCCGGATCGGAGCTTCTCGGCGAAGCCGACTGCCTCGTGCCGGTGCCGTTGCATCGCTTCCGCCTGTGGCGCCGACGTTTCAACCAAGCGGCCCTCTTGGCGAACCGCATCGGCCGGATCGCGGGACGGCCGAGCGAGCCCGGCTACCTGAAACGCGTGAAGGCCACCCGCTCGCAGGTGGGTCTGAGCCGGGTGGGGCGCGCGACGAACCTCCAGGGCGCCTTCCGGGTGCCGGCGGCGGCGCGCGGCGCCCTTCAGGGCCGCCGTATCCTGCTCATCGATGATGTGATGACCACGGGCGCCACCGCGAACGCGGCCTCCCGCGTGCTCCTACGCGGCGGCGCCGCGTCCGTCGACGTGCTCACCTTCGCCCTCGTCTCGGGCGAGGCGGCCTGATCCGGTGACCGAGAAGGGGGGCCATCCAGGCCCCCGCTCGAACAGTCTCCGATAGGTTGAGCCGGTCAGGCGGTGATCGGGTCGAGCCCGCGGGCATTGTCGCTGGCCGGGCTGGCCGGCGTGAGCACCTTGCCGCGCGGCCCGACCCAGGTCCCCACCCACCTGCGCTGCCAGACGAGGAGGCAGACGAGCACCACGGCCGCGAAGATCGCGTAACCGACGAAACCGTAGGCGAAGGAGCCGGTATACTGCTTCGACAGCCCCATCACGTTCGGCAGGATCGCGCCGCCCAGCGCCCCGACCTCGCCGATCATGGAGCCCGCCACCGCCGTGTTGGCCGGCCAGCGCAGGGGCACGAGTTGGAACAGGGCGCCGTTGCCGGCCCCGAGTGCCGCAAAGCAGAGCATGAACAGCGCCGTGGTGATGACCAGCGACGGTGTCGCGGTGAGGAGTAGGAAGGACCCGACCGCCGCGAGCAGCACCACGGAGAGGACCAGGATGCCGCCGATCCGGTCGGCGAAGTAGCCGCCGACGACGCGGATGCCCGAGCCCATCAGGGCGGCCAGCATGGTGAGGCGCCCGGCCTCGACCTTCGTCACCGCGAACTGCTCGTAGAAGAAGGTCGGCAGGAAGTTCGACAGGCCGATGAAGCCGCCGAAGGTGATGATGTAGATCAGGTTGAACGACCAGCCGTCCTTCTGGAACAGGCAGGAGATGTGCTCCTTGAAGGACTGGTGCTCGGCGTCCGGCGGCTCCTTGGCGAAGACGATCATGACGATGAGCGGGATCGCCATGACGCAGCCGGCAAAGCCGTACACGGTCTGCCAGCCATAGGCCTGGGCCAGCGGGGGCGCGAACAGCACTGCGAGCACGGTGCCGGAATTGCCGGCGCCCGCGATACCCATCGCCAGGCCCTTGTGCTCCTTCGGGAACCAGCCCGAGCCCAGGGAGAGGGCGACGCCGAACGAGGCACCGGCGATGCCGAGCAGCACGCCCATGGCGAGCACCTCGTCATAGGTGTTCACGTAGAAGAAGCCGAAGGCCATCGCGAGCATGATGATGCTCATCTCGGCGATCGCGGCGTTCTTGCGCCCGATATACTGGGCGAGAATACCCAGCGGAAACCGCATGATCGCGCCGGCCAGGATCGGCAGCGAGATCATGAACCCGGTCTGGGCCGGGCTGAGCTTGTAGGTCTCGGTGATGAACGGGCCCATCGCGCCGTTCAGCACCCAGATCGCGAAGCAGAAATCGAAGTAGAGGAACGCGGCGAACAGGGTCGGGGGGTGACCGGATTTCATCACGGTCTTGAAGCTGGCCATGGAGTGCGTCTCGAGGTTCGCAGCCGCGCGGCGGCCGCTCGTGCCAAGGGATCCGGACTCACGCCGTCCGCGTTGCGAAGCGCCTTTGCTCCGCGCGCCGCTCCATCGAGCGACACCGGCCGGGTAGCACCATCCGTGCCAGTCGATCCGAAGGGCCTGCGCTCTCGGATATACCGCCGACGCCGCGGGGCCGCCTGCCGAGGAAAGCGGCAGCGCTCAAGAATGAGGCTCGCGAAACCGTCGATCGATCCGGCGGCCTCGCGCGGGGCCTTCGTCCGAGCGCGGCCGTTTGAATGGTGCCGCAGCGTCGACGACGCCAATTGCGCGGGTAGTCGTCACCGTTCGTCCACGATGTTCTTCGAGAGAACGCACGCAGCAAGGCCGTCGTCGGGCTGGAAAATACAATCTTAACGCGGAGGTTTCCAATCTTCCGCCTCCCGACGGCGAGCCCTGCAAAGATGTCGATCCCCTGCCAAGAACCCCGATCGGCACCGATCCGCTGGATGATGGATGTCGGCGCCGAATTGACGCCTGAAATCAGGCAGCGCCTCTTCTCTGGATTGTTCACCTCGGTGGCGGCACTTGTGGTCGGCGCCTGCAACACCGTGATCATCGCGCTGATCGCCTACATCCGCTCCGGCAACCTCCTGTTCCTGGGCATCGCCGCGATGGACGCGGGCCTCCTGGCTTTACGGCTGCGATGCCTGCGCCGGCCGCAGGAGCCGTCCGACCTACTCTTTGCCAGCGGCCTGCTCTGGACGATGTTGCAGGGGATCACGATCGTTCTCATCGTCGTTGCGGGCGACATGCCAATGATGATCGTGGCACTGGCCTCGGGGCTCGGCGCCGTCGGGGGCATCATCGGGCGCAATTTCGCAGCACCGCGCTACGCCTTGGCGCAGACCAACATCATCGATCTCAGCTTCAAGGTGAGCTTCGCCTGCATCGCCCCGGAGTTCATCCCGCTCCTCGTGATCCAGAGCGTGATCTTCGTGGTGATCAATGTCAGCCTCATCCGGCAGCAGCGCGCCACGATGATCCGTGCCCTGACGGCCGAGGTCGAGAGCCGGAAGCAATCGAGCATCGACCCGCTCACCAAGCTCCTCAACCGGCGCGGCCTCGACGAGGCGTTCGCGCGCGAGGGTCAGGCGGACGGGACGGTGGCGCTGTTCTACCTCGACCTCGACGGCTTCAAGCAGGTCAACGACCGACTCGGACACGCGGCCGGGGATTTCCTGCTGCTCCAGGTCGGCGAACGCCTCGGCCAGAGCTGCGACCCCTCCGCCGCGATCTGCCGGTTGGGCGGCGACGAATTCCTCGTCCTGACCGCGTTGACGGACGAGCGCGCGATGCAGGCTTTGGGCATCAAGCTCGTGAAGGCGCTGTCGCTTCCCTACCAGATCGAGGATTCGGTCCTGGCCAGTATCGGGGTCAGCGTCGGGATCGCCTTCGGGGTCCGCCAGCGCACGACCCTGGCGACGTTGATGGCCCGGGCGGATGAAGCCCTTTACGGCGCCAAGCTCCAGGGAAAGGGGCGCTGCGTCCTGTATCGCGGCGGATCGAACGATACGACGACGCCCCCGGACCTGGCCCTGGCGAGCTGACCGGTCTCGACGACTGCCCTCAGGTATCGGCCTGGAAGGCCGCCAGCGGCGCGGCGATGGCGCAGGTGACGCCATCCGGAGGGAATGCGAGCGCGATGGTGCCGCCAACCTGACCCGCGAGGCCCCGCTCGATGAAGCGCGAGCCGAAGCCCTTGCGCGCGGGGCTCACCACCGGCGGTCCGCCGATCTCGGCCCATGAAAAGACGAGGTGGGGCTCGTCGGCTTCCTCGCGCACGTCCCACCGGATGGCGACGTGGCCGGCATCTTCCGAGAGCGCCCCGTACTTGGCCGCGTTGGTGGCGAGTTCGTGCAGCATCAGCGCCAGCGACAGGGCGGGCTTGGCGCCGATCTCCAGATCCGGACCATCGAGGTGGAAGCGACCGGGCCGGTCCTCGTGCAGCTTGAGCGCGCCGCGCACCACGGGCCCGATCAGCGTGCTGCCGAGTGCTCCGCCCATCAGGAGGTCGTGAGCCTGGCCCAGAGCGATGAGACGGCCGGCAAGCACCTCCTTGGCGGTGTCGACGTCGACGGCCGAGCGCATGGTCTGCGTCGCGATCGACTGCACCATCGCCAGCAGGTTCTTCATGCGGTGGCTGAGCTCGCGGTTGACGAGTTCCTGCTGCTCCTCCGCGCGCAGCCGGGCCACGGCGGCGCGGGTGCGGTCGACGACGTTGCGCACGAAGTCGAGGATCTCGGGTGTCCAGTTGCGCCGCTTGGCATCGTGCAGGCAGAACACCGCCACCAATTGCCCGCGCTCCATCAGGGGCAGGTTGATCACGGTGCGCACGTCGAGGGCACGAAAACCGTTCGGCTGGCCGGCGGTGCGCGGGTCCTGCTCCACGTCGGCGATGACGACGTCCCGGCCCTCGCGGAGCTCGGGTAGGTACGAGCCATAATCGGCATAGAGATGCCGGCCGACGAGGCTCGGCACGTCGGGCAAGGTCCAGTCCCGGACAATGTCGAGATACTCGCCCGTCCGGTCGAGGGTCCCGTAGGCCGCCCGGGTCAGCCCGAGGGTGCGGCCCGCGATTTCGGCCGCCGCGAAGGCCATCTCGTCCGGGTCCTGCAGCGCGCGCAGGCGCTCGCCGAGTTCGACGAGGGCGGCCTGGCGCTCCTCGGCGCGCTTTCGGTCGGTGATATCCACCGAGGCGCCGGGAAAGCGCAGCGGCGTGCCGTCGGCGGCCCGCACGAGGCGCCCGCGCGCGATCACCCAGCGATGCGAGCCGTCCGGCTGGAGGATGCGGTACTCGCAGGCGAATTCCTCGGCGCCCGCGAAGAGGCGGTCGAGTTCGGCCTGGAACATCGGCATGTCATCGGGGTGGAAATTGCGGATGTACGCCTCGAGTGGCGCACCCGCGGCGGCGCGGTCCGGGTCGACGGTGTAGATCCGCGCGAAGTTCGCGTCGGCGTAGATGATGTTCTCGCGCAGGTCCCAGTCCCAGGTGCCGATCATGCCCGAGGCGTTGAGGGCGAGGGTCAGGCGCTCCTCGCTGCGGCGCAGGCGCGTGCTCGCGGCCCGGCGCTCGGTCACGTCGGTGAGCGTCAGCACCGCCCCCTGCACCACGCCGTCCTCGATGATCGGCGCATTGGTGGTGACGACGTCGATGGGGGTGCCGTCGCGGCGGAAGAAGGTGGTGGATCGCTCCCGCAGGGGCTCGCCGCTGCGCAGGGCCCGGACCACCTCGCAATCGCCACTCGGAAACGCCCGGCCATCGGCATGGTGGTGGTGGGCGGTCTCGTGGAGGTTGCGACCGATCAGGCCGCCCGGCGGCCAGCCGAGCATGGCCTCCGCCGCCGGGTTGGCGAAGGTGACGATGTCGTCGCGCGTGAGCCGGAACACCGCTTCGGTCAGGTGGTCGGTGACGGTCTGGAGCAGGGCCGTCTGCTTGAGCAGGGCTTCGTCCGCCTTGCGCTGGGCGGTGCGGTCGCGCAGGATCTTGAGATAGCCGATATGGGCGTCGTCCTCGCCCTTCAGGGGCATCATCTCGCCCATCGCCCAGAAGCGGGTTCCGTCCTTGCGCAGGTGCCAGCGCTCGTCGTTGGCCCGGCCGATCTCGCGGGCGATGCGCATCTCGCGCTCGGGCGTGCCGTTCTCCCGGTCGGCCTTCGTGAAGAACAGGTCGGCGGCCCGACCCAGCATCTCGGCCTCGCCCCAGCCGAGGATGCGCTCGGCCCCGACGTTCCAGCTCGTGACCAGCCCGTCGAGGTCCATGGCCACGATGCCGTAATCGATGGCGCTCTCGATGATCGCTTCGTTGCGCCGATCGGTCTCCCGACGCTCCCTGATCGTCCGGCGCAGGTCGAGTTCGGTCATCACCTGTCGTGCGAGCGTGCGCAGGATGAAGGCCTGCGCCTCCGTGAGGTCGCGCGGCCGGCTGTCGAGGACGCACAGGGTACCGAGGGCGACGCCCTCCGGCGTGCGCAGGGGCATGCCGGCGTAGAACCGGACGTGGGGGGCGCCGGTGACCAGGGGATTGCCTGCGGTGCGCGGGTCCCGGGTGGTGTCGGCGATGACGAAGAGGTCGTCCTGCTGCACGGCGTGGGCGCAGATCGATTCGCGCAGGCTCGTCTCGGGCCGCTCGAACCCGACGCGGGCCTTGAACCACTGACGGTCGACGTCCACCAGCGAGATCAGCGAGACCGGCATTTCGAGGAGCATCGACGCGAGCTTGACGATATCGTCGAACGCGCCCTCCGGAGCCGTGTCGAGGACGCCGTAGCGGGCCAAGGCCTTGCGTCGCGGGTCGGTTTCGTCGCTCGTGCTCAATCGCCCCTCCGGCCGCGGTCGCTCCGGCGCATCGGCGGGACAGACGGACGTCCGACCGATCCCCCATCGGACGCATGGCCAAGCCACCTGTACCTAAAGGTGGGCGGATTGCCTAACGTGCAACCGCCGCACGGCTTGCGCTTTTCACAAGCGCATGCGCGGCCCGGGACATCAGCGCCCGAAGAGCGAGCGGATCGACGCGGCCTTTCCGGACGTCCCGCGCCGTGACCTCGTCCATTACACCCGACCACCCGTATGGCGACGATGCGCCAACGGACATCCGGATGCCCGTCACGTCTTCCCGTCGGCCCCGCGACACCTTTGGTTGTGGCGCCGACACAAAAACCTCAGCGACACACCGTGATGGTGCGCACGACCCAGCCCTCGCTCGGATTCCAGAGTTTGCGCCGGCTGCGCTGGCAGGCTGCATTCTCCGGCTCGCTGGAGGTCCAGGTGGTGTCGGGAATGGGCGGCGCCGGCGGACGCGCAGCCGGGCTTTGCCCCGCCCGCGCCTCACCCGGCGTCGCGCCGAGAATCAGCAAGGCCGCGAACGCCAGACGGCGCGCGCGGAAAGAGGGACGCGGAGGGACCGGCACGGGTCGCGTTCCATATCTTGGAGTGTGGGGGGCCCCGACGGGCCGTCATCTATGTCGGCACGGCCCCGACTTTTGCAACCGCCTTGCAACCGCTTCGACGTGCTGCCCCACACCTTAGCGCCGACATGGTGAATACGCGGGGGATCTTCCCGGGCTTGCTTCCGACTTTACCCGCAAAGTTGTGCTCGCCGTGCATCGCAGACGAGCTTTGGTGCCGGCGCAATGCTGATCAATCATCAACGTGACGTGACGTGCGGGGATTGACTTGCTAGGTCCGCCTCACGTCATCCACGTCCACGACGACTTCTCGAGCAACTGTCCATGTCCGAAACGACCCGCCGCACGCTTCTCACGGGAGCGACCACGACCCTCGCGCTCCTCACGCCCATCGGCTCCGCCCTCGCGCAGGCGCGTGGTCCCTTCGACGACGGCATCGACGCCGACGTCCCCTACGACGACGAGCGTCTCTACCGGGACGAGATGGGCCGGCTCTACCGTCGGCGCGGCGGTCAGTACGTGCCCTATTCGGAGCGCGGCGCCGATCGCAACCTGGACCGCATGGGCGCTCAGCGCGGCCGGGCGCCCGATCCGGATGCCGACGTCTACGCGCCGCGTCAGGTCCCGCCGGCCTCGGCCCAGCAGGCGGCGCCCGCCAAGCCCATCGACAACGGTCCGATCGACTACAATCGCGCCTACGCGGCGATCACCGACGAGCCGTTCCCGGTCTACGCCTTCAACTGGCGCAAGACGAACCCGTCCTTCCTGCGCCAGGAAATCGCCTACACGGGCTCGGAGCCCCCGGGCACCATCGTGATCGACCCGCGCGCGCACCACCTCGTCCTGGTCCAGCCCAACGGCCGGGCGCGGCGCTACGGCGTCGGCGTCGGCAAGCAGGGTTTCTCCTGGTCCGGTGCCTCGACGGTGAACTCGAAGCAGATGTGGCCTGACTGGTATCCGCCAAAGGAGATGATCGCCCGCACGCCGAAGCTGGCGAATTCCGTCTCGCAGCTCCAGAGCGGCCTCGGCGTTCCCGGCGGCTCGCACAACCCGCTCGGCGCACGCGCCCATTATCTCTGGCAGGGCAACAAGGACACGCTATACCGCATCCACGGCACCCTGGAGCCGGATTCGATCGGCAAGAGCGTCTCGTCGGGCTGCATCCGGATGATCAACCAGGACGTGATCGACCTCTACGGCCGCGTCGAGATCGGCAGCCGCGTGGTGGTGCTGAGCTAAAAAATTCAGCTCCCTCTCCCGTTGGCGGGCGAGGGAGCTGACTATGGAAAAGCCTGTGACTTCCCGATGCGGGCGCGGGCGGCTCAGACCTCCGTGATCTCGCCTTCGCGCACGGCGCGCTCGGTGGAGCCTGACTTGATGCGGTAGAACGGTTCGCCGGTCTGATCCTCGGGGACGAGACGCACGACCTCGAAGACGTCGGTCGAATCGACCTTGCTCGCGGCGTAGCCGATCTGGGCCCGGCGCACGCGCTGGCCAATCTTGAACTTGTGGGACATGACAGGCGTCTCCGAAATCAATGTCGGACGCGCAGGGCGCGCCACGACGGGCAGCCGAATACGGCCAACCGAGAATGAGACGGGCTCTGTGGAACCCGTCTCGGATCTGAGCGCCGCGCGCTCAGGACGTGATGGCGCTCAGCGGCGCGCCTTGGCCTTGCGTGCGGCGTAACGCGCATCGCGCTGCGCCTTCTGCTCCAGACGCGCGGCCGCGGCCTGAGCGATCTTCTCCTCGGCGGAACGCGCTTCCTCAGCGGCGAGCCGCTCGCGCTCGGCCTCGGCCTCGGCAGCCCGCTGGGCTTCCGCCTCGAGCCGGGCCTGCTCCCGTGCGGCAACGCGGATTTCCCGCTCCCGCGCGATCTGGGCGCGCTCTGCCTTGCGAGCGACGACGACCGGATCATCTGCCGGCGGACGATCGCGGAAACGCGCCAGCGCGGCGGCGCGGGCTTCGTTAGCGGCCTTGAGGCGGTCGGTCATCGAGTTCGGGTTGAATTGGCTCACACAGAATCCTGTTATGCGGGAGGCCGCACGCGGCGCACGCTCCCCGAGAGTGATGAAGCGAAGATCAAGCCTCCCGGCTCACGGGAGACCTGAAACACAAGCAAGCCGCCTCCCTTCCGGGAAGCGGCTTTTGAAACGGACTGAGCTCCCTGAAGCGGGAGCCCGTCACGATCAGACGGTCTGGAGGCTGCCGGCGGACTGCTTGCCGCTGCGCTTGTCAGTTTCCATCTCGTACGAGACCTTCTGGCCTTCGGCGAGGCCACGAAGGCCGGCGCGCTCGACAGCCGAAATGTGCACGAACACGTCGTTGCCGCCGTTATCCGGCTGGATGAAACCGAAACCCTTAGTCTCGTTGAACCACTTAACAGTACCGACAGCCATCATATTCCTTCGCCCTTGCGGGCTTATTTGCCGGAGGTCCACGCGATCGTGCGCGGCCGTCTCCGTCATCGAACCAGAGCGGTACATCGAGGCCACCGACTTCTCACCGAAGTCAGATCCAACAAAGTCCGCCGCTGGGTTGATGACGTCTGTCTACCCGATGCCCGCCGATTTTGCAAACCGATTGTAAAGTCATCATCGGCCACCGGGCCGGGCCGCTGGCCGACGCGAAGACTTTCCTCCGGATCGGCTCGACCGTATGGCCCGGCGATTCGGGAGGACATTTGTCTCCCGGCCGACTTCCTCCCGGCGGATCGCGGCGTCGAAGGCCCCGGCACCGGTTCATCGCGCCCGCTCCTGAGGACGCCGACAACCGCACGCATCCGCGCGACGGGGCGGCGCTACAAGGCGAGCGACACCTTCACCACGCCGGGATCCTCCGTGTCCGGCCGCGCGGTGAAGCCGAGCTGCCGGCATACGGCGAGCATCGGCCGGTTCTCGCGCAGCACCGTGCCTTCCACCCGCGCCAGGCCTTCGATCTGCGCCCAGTCGATCATCAGACTCATGAGGGCGTGGCCGAGGCCGGTGCCCTTGCGATCGCCGTGGATGAGAATGGCGTACTCGCCGCTCCGGTGATTGGCGTCGGCGTGCAGGCGGACGGCGCCGAGCATCAGGCCGCTCGTCGCGTCGATGGCCACGAAGGCGATGGCGCGCGAGTAGTCGAGCTGCGTGAGCTTGGCCAGGAAGGCATGGTTGAAGTCGCGGACCGGCGCAAAGAAGCGCAGGCGCAGGTCCTCGGCACTGACGGACTGAAAGAAGGTGAGGAACAAGGCTTCGTCCTCGGGCCGCACCGGGCGCACCGTCACCGTTTCGCCCTTGAGGGTCAGCTGGCGTTCCCACTCCACCGGATAGGGCCGGATGGCGAAGCGCGGGTGAGAGGTGCCGCGCGCGCGCGCGCCCGCACTCTCGGGCGCCACCATCACGCGGGCGTCGAGGGCGAGCGCTCCGGTTTCGTCGGCGAGCAGCGGATTGATGTCGAGTTCGCGCACCTCCGGGCAATCGGCCGCCAGTTGCGCGAGCTTGACGAGAACCAGGGCGACCGCGTGCCGGTCCACCGCCGGTACGTCGCGGTAGGCCGCCAGCCGCCGCGCCACGCGGGTGCGGTCGATGAGATCGGAGGCGAGCCGCAGGTCCAGGGGCGGCAAGCCGAGCGCCCGGTCGTCGATGACCTCGACGGCGGTGCCGCCGCGCCCGAACACCACGACGGGTCCGAAGGTCGGATCCTCGGCCAGGCCCGCGATGAGTTCGCGCTGCTTGCCCCGCCGGATCATCGGCTGCACGGCAAAACCCGTGATGCGCGCATCCGGCGCGAGGCGGCGGGCCCGGGCGATGATGTCGGCGGCGGCCGCACGCACGTCGGCCTCACTGGTGAGGTCGAGGCGCACGCCTCCGACGTCGGATTTGTGCACGATGTCGGGGGAGACGACCTTCAGCGCCACCGCGCCCCCCGTGGCGATGATGCTCCAGGCGGCGGTGGCCGCCGCATCGATATCGGGGGCCAGCGTCAGCGGCACGCTGTCGATGCGGTAGGCGGCGAGCAGGTCCGACACCGCCACTGGGTCGAGCCAGGTCTGGCCGTCGCTCAAGGCGCGGGCCACGATGGCGCGGGCGGTCTCGACGTCGGGGGAGAAATCGCGGGGCAGCGAATCCGGCGTGCGCATCAGGTCGTCCTGTGCCTCGCGGTAGCGCACGAGGTGGAGGAAGCCTTCGACCGCATCGGAATCGGTGGCAAAGCGCGGGATGCCGGCTTCGGCCAGGCGGCTCGCGGCGTCGGCCTCCTCGCCGATCGTGACCGCGAAGACCGGCTTCTTGCGCCCGGTCTCCCGGCGCACTCGCGTCACCGTGTCGGCGATCGAGGCGGCGACCTCCGCGCTGTCCGAGCGCGCGGTGGGTACGTGTACCGCCAGGACCGCGTCGTTGCCGGAATCGGCGAGCAGGGGCGCCAGCGCGTCGGCATAGGCCTTGGGACCCGCAGCGACCCCGAGGTCCACCGGGTTGCCCAGGGCGCCGGCCGCCGCCAGCGTTCCGCCCTGGTCGGCGAGGTGGTCGGCCGCCAGCGCACCGATGCCGCGCCCGTTGCCGAGGATGGCGAGGCGCTGGCCGGGGAAGGGCCGCTGACGCCCGAGGGTCTCGACTGCGGAGAACATCGCATCGAGGCTGTCGACGGAGAGGAGGCCGGCCCGGCGGAAGGCGGCCTCGTAGACGGCATCGGGCCGGGCGAGCGCCCCCGTATGGGTGATGCTGCGGCGCGGCGACGCGCGATGCCGGCCGGCGCGAAGGATGACGACCGGCTTGGCGCGCGCCGCCGCGCGGGCGGCCGACATGAACTTGCGCGCGTCCACCACCACGTCGAGGGAGAGCAGGATCGCGCGGGTGCGGATGTCGGCGGCGAAGTGGTCGAGACAGTCGGCCACGTCGATGTCGCAGGCGATGCCGAGCGACAGGACGGCGGAGAAGCCGACGTCGCGCCGGGCTGCCCAGGCCACGATCCCGGCCGCGACCGTACCGGATTGCGAGACGAGGGCGAGGTCGCCGGCCTTCGGCGGTTGGGCGAGCAGGCTGGCGTCGAGGTGCGCGGCGGGCACCGCGAGGCCAATGCTGCCGGGGCCGAGTAGGCGCAAGCCGTGCCGGCGGGCCTCGGCCCGGGCCGCCTCGCAGACCGCCTCGGTGACGTCCGGCGTCAGGATGATCGCGGCGGCGGCGCCGCGTTGCCCGGCCAACGCCACCTGGTCGGCAATCTCCGGCGCGGGCGTGGCCAGAACCACGAGGTCCGGCGCCTCCGGGAGGTCGGCGAGGCTCGCGACTTCGCCCGCCGCGGGGTCGGAGCCGATACACCGCACGATGCCTGGAAACCCGGCCCGACGCAGATTGGCCAATGCCGCCGCCGCGAGCCCATCGGGACCGTCCTCCAACCCCACGAGCGCGATGGCGCGGGGCGCGACCAGTGCTTCGAAGCGGTAGGTGCTCATCGAGCGGACGGCGTCATGGCTGGAAACTCCTGGGTCGAGACTTTCGGATCGAACGGGATGGATTGAACCCGGGAGAGGACGCGGATGTCCGGTACGGAGTGTTATAGACCGGCCGCGCCAACGATGCAGGGCCCAAGCCCCGGAGATCCGCATGCAAACCTCCCTCCCCCCGCAGGGTTCAGCCGACATCCGGTCGGAGGAGGCGGTGCGCGCCGGCCTCGTCGGGGCGATGCGCGATCTCCTGGCCCTCGGCCTGAGCCAGGGCACCTCGGGCAACGTCTCCGTGCGGTTCGATGACGGTTTCCTCGTGACCCCGTCGGGCATCCCTGCCGAGCGGCTGCGGCCCGAGGACATCGTGCCGATGACCTGGGACGGCGGCTTCAGGCACGCGCTGAGCCCCTCCTCCGAATGGCGTTTCCACCGCGACATCCTGGCGGCACGGCCGGAAATCGGCGCCGTGGTTCATGCCCATCCGACCCATTGCACAGCCTTTGCGATCTGCGGCCGCGAGATCCCGGCGGTGCATTACATGATCGCGGCCGTGGGAGGCCCTACGATCCGCTGTGCGCCCTACGCGCCCTATGGAACACAGGAATTATCCCAGGCCGCCCTCCTCGCTCTGGAGGGCCGGACCGGGTGCCTCCTGGCCAATCACGGCATGATCGCGGCGGGTTCTGACCTGCAAAAGGCGCTCTGGGTCGCTGTCGAGATGGAAGCCCTCTGCCGCCAATACGCGGTGGCCCTTCAAGTCGGGGCGCCCGTCATCCTGCCCGACGACGAGATCTGGCGAACGGTCGAGCGCTTCAAGTCCTACGGGCCGCGCTCCCGTACAAACAACCCGGAATAATTGTCACAACCCTAACATCACAACTTCGTGCATCCTTGATGCGAAGACGCAGGTCCCGCACCGCCTAAGTGGTTTTCCGGCGACACAGCCTTTGGAAAACGTCGAAAAACTTTTCGGTACGGCGTTGAGTCCGGCCGCGCTCAAAATCGTACTTTGTATTTTTGAGCTGTAAAAGATCAGATCGAGACGGCGAGCGTATTTGAGTCGGAAGTGCTCAAGTCGGCTAAACGACTGAGCGCTTATCGTTCAAACCTGAGCTGTTTGCGTTCTTTGGTATGAATTTAAACCTAAACATTTGAGCAAGGTCCCAATCTTCGACGGAGAATTTCGCTCTGGCTGGGCGAAAATCCCGAATTGTATGCAAGTTCGTGGCGGGATTTCCGCAATGACGACGAAGCATTTGAGACATTCTGGATCAATTAAGGTCGAAGACAACTCACATCACGAAAACTCTAGCCTGCTCTTGCGATTTTGTTTGCAACGTCATAGTAGGCGGTAAGTCACAATCATCAACGCGCGGCCTGACTGCTTGAAGGTGCCCTATCCGGCGCCAGCTGCGCAACGTGTCTACAACCAGGGGTGTGGGATGACAGCAGAAGACGAAATTCTACCGGACTTCATCGAATTGGCCGCCGACATCGTGTCGGCGTTCGTCAGCAACAACTCGGTTCCGATCGCGGATCTGCCGGCGCTGATCAGCTCGGTCCATGCGACCTTGGGCAAGCTCAACCAGTCGGCCGTCGACGAGAAGCCGGAGCCGCTGACGCCGGCCGTCTCGGTCAAGCGTTCGATCACGCCCGACTACATCATCTGCCTGGAGGACGGGAAGAAGTTCAAGTCGCTCAAGCGCCATCTGCGGACGCGCTACGACATGACTCCCGAGCAGTACCGCACCAAGTGGAACCTTGCGAGCGACTACCCGATGGTGGCGCCGAACTACGCGGCCGCCCGTTCCGAGCTCGCCAAGAACATGGGCCTCGGCCAGCAGCGCCGGAAGCAGGACAATGCCGCCGTTGAGCCGGAGGTGAAAGCCGCACCGGCGCCGCGTGGCCGCCGTCCGAAGGTCGCCGCGCAGGGCTGACCCGACCGCGTGCGGCGTGCCCGTCACGACAGGCACGCCGACACCGCGCAGGCAGGCATCATCAGCGGCGACCGAGGCCCGGCCTCGGTCGCCGTTTCGTTGTCCACAGCTTGTGAACTGTCGGGATTATCGCGACTTCGACAGACCATCGCGGTCCTGGCCAAAGCACAAATGGCGCCTGGACCTTGTCGATGCTGGGCACCGGCGGCGTCGGAGCCTTAGAGTGCGTGTGCCGACCCGTTTCACCGACCGGATGCGTATCCTCGTCCTCCGCGCGCGTTAGAGATCGCGCAAGACCCGGCTGGCACGGTTCGTCGCGACGACGCCGATGCCTCGCCCCGTCCCGGGCGCGGGCCGCGTCCCTCGGAACTGGGCCATCACCATGACGGACCGATCGCGCCTCGTGGCGCGCCTGTTCTGGACGACCGTGATCGGCGGCGGCCTCGCCTTCTGGTTCGGCACACCGGCCGCGACGGCGACCGGCCTCCTCGTCGCCGGCATCCTGCTCCACAGGCTCGACCGGCCGCGCCGGATCCGGCGCCTGATCCGCGCCACGGCACGGCGCCATGCCCGCACCCTCGCCCTGCGGCGGCGGCAGGAATGCTTCGTGGACGCCTACGGAAACCTCATCCGCGACGGCTGGGACCGCGAGCGCGCCTATTTCGCCGAGCGGACCGTGGTGCCGCAACTCGAAGCCCGGGGTCAGGCCGAGATCGACGATGCCCTCTGGGAGGACATCCTCGCAATCATCGAGCGCGTGGCGGCGGCCGTCGACCTTCCCGACGAGAGCGAGGCGCCCGAGGACGGCATCGCCTACGAGCGCTACTGCGCCGCCCGGTTGCGGGAGGCCGGGTGGCAGGCCCGCGCGACCCAGGCCAGCGGCGACCAGGGTGCCGACATCGTCGCCGAGCAGGCGGGCATCCGCCTCGTGGTCCAGTGCAAGCGCTACGCGAAACCCGTCGGCAACGGCGCCGTCCAGGAGATCGTGGCGGCGACCCATTACTGGTCGGGCGACATGGCGGCCGTGGTCTCGAATGCGGGCTTCACCCCCGCGGCGCGCAAGCTCGCCGGGGCCGCGGGCGTGCTGCTCCTGCACCACGACGACCTGGCGGAGCTCCGCCCCATCCGCCAGGTCGAGGTGCTGCAGCCCGTGCGCGGGCGTAAAGGGTCAACGCTCGTCGAGCGGTGACCAGTGATGTCCCTGCCGGGCGAGCAGCGCCTCGGCGGCAGCGGGGCCGTCGCTGCCGGCGGCATAGGGTTCGACGGGCGCGTCGGCCCAGGCCTCGAGCACGGGATCGACGGCGGCCCAGGCAGCCTCGATGCCGTCGGCGCGCTGGAACAGCGTCGCGTCGCCGATCATGCAATCGTAGAGCAGGGTCTCGTAGCCGACGCTCGGCGTCTCGCGGAAGAAGTCGCCATAGTCGAAGGCGGCGGTGACCCGGCCGAGTTCCATGCGCGGGCCCGGCCGCTTGGCGTTCATGGCGATGTCCAGTCCCTGCTCCGGATCGATCCGGAAACGCAGGATGTCCGGCGCGACCTCCGAGTGCGGCCCCGCGAAGGGCGACCCAGCCGGCGGCTTGACGTGGAGGGCGATCTCGGTGAGCCGGCCCGCCATCCGCTTGCCGGTGCGCAGGTAGAACGGCACGCCCCGCCAACGGTCGTTGTCGATGTCGAGCTTGAGGGCGACATAGGTCTCGGTGCGCGAATCCTCGGCGACGTTCGGCTCCTCGCGATAGCCCGCGACGGCGTGGCCCTGCTCCCGGCCGGCCGTATACTGCCCGCGCACGGCATCCGAGGGCGGGACCGGCCGCACCGCCTCGATGAGGCGGGCCTTCGCGTCGCGCACCGCCTCGGCCTCCAGGGTCGCGGGGGACTCCATCGCCACCATGCAGAGGAGCTGGAACAGATGGTTCGGCACCATGTCGCGTAAGGCGCCCGTGGGCTCGTAGAAGCCCCCGCGTTCCTCGACGCCGATGGTCTCGGCCGCCGTGATCTCCACATGATCGATGTGATCCCGGTGCCAGACCGGCCCGAGCAGCCCGTTGGCGAAGCGGATCGCCAGGATGCTCTGCACCGTCTCCTTGCCGAGGAAGTGGTCAATGCGGAAGAACTGACTCTCCGAGCCTTGGCCCAGGATGCGGGCGTTCAGCGCGCGGGCCGAGGCGAGATCACTGCCGAACGGCTTCTCGATGACCACGCGGCGGAACGCGCCCTCCGCTTCCTTGAGGAGGCCGGCCTCGCCCAGGGCATCGACGATCGGCCCGAAGAAGCGGGCGGAGACCGCGAGATAGAAGATCACGTTGCCCGACAGGTCCTTGCCGAGGCCCGAGAAGGTCTCGGGCGCGGTGAAGTCGCCCTGGCGGAAGGTCAGTCGCTCCCGCACGAAGCCCCAGGCCTTCGAATCGATGTGGTCGGGGTGGAATTCCGACGTCCGGTCCGTCGTGAAGGATTGCATCGTGTCGGAGAGGCTCTTGCGCCAGCCCTCGTCCGTGTTCGCATTGTGGTCCACGCCGATGATGCGCACCGCCTCGTCGAGGAGGCCGCCCATGGCGAGATTGTAGAGGGCGGGCATCAGCAGGCGTTTCGTCAGGTCGCCGCCGGCCCCAAAGATCACCAGGGTGCAGGGCGGCGCCTTGGCGATGGCTTCGCCGGCATCGGGCGCCTTCGGGGCGGGTTTCTGATCCATGACGCGGGGCCTCCACTCACGCTCGCCGAAGGGCGTGTCGGCGAAATTCGCTCGTCAACCTCCGGCATGTGGCGACGTTCCGGGCCCGGATCGCGATGGCGCGCACGCAAGGCCTGCGCGCGCTGCGGGGCTCATTCGTCGGTGCGCACGGCCTGTCCGGAATCGACCGGCAGGCGGACCTGTTTCAACTCCTCGCCGGTGGGCAGGCTGCGCACGTCCCAGCCGCCGCCCAGCGCCCGGATCAGCGCGACGGCCGTGGTGAAGCGGTTGAGGCGGATCTGCAGGGCCGTGACCTCGTTGTTGAGGGCGATCGCCTGCGCGGTGACCACGGTGGTGAAGTTCTGGGTGCCCGCCCGATACTCGTTGAGGGTGATCTCCACCGCGCGCCGGGCCGAGGCCACGGCCTCGTCCTGGGCGGCCTGCTGGCGCGCGAGAATGCGCACGCCCGCCAGCCCGTTCTCGACTTCCGAGAAGGCGGTGAGCACGGCCTGGCGGTAGTTCGCCACGCTGGCATCGTAGGCCGCGCGCGCGATGCGCAGGGCCGCCGCGCGGGCGCCGCCGTCGTAGAATACCTCCGAGCCGGATGCCGCGACCGACCAGACCTGGTTGACGGCCGAGAACAGGCCGTTGGCCGGGCTGCCCGAGATCCCACCCGAGGCCGAGAGCGTCACGGTGGGGTAGAACGCCGCCACGGCGACCCCGATCTGCTCGCTCTGCGCCTGGACGTTGCGCTCGGCCTGGGCCACGTCCGGCCGCCGCTCAAGGAGGGACGACGGGATGCCGACGGGCACCGCCGGGGGCCTGGCGGCGAGCGGCGCCACGGGCAGGCTCAGTTCGGAGGGCGGACGGCCCACGAGGAGCGCGATGGCGTGCTCGAAGGTGGCGCGCTGGAGGCCCACTGCGATGGCCTGGGCCTGGGTGGTCTGGAGCTGGGTCTGGGCGGTGATCACGTCCGAGCGGGCGGCGACTCCGGCATTGTACTGGTTCTCGGTGATGGCGAGGCTCTTCTTGAAACCCTCGATGTTCTCGTTGAGCACGCGCTGCAGCGAATCTTGGTAGCGCAGCGTGAGATAGTTGGTGGCGACCTCCGACTGGATGGTCAGGCGCACCAGGGCGAGGTCGGCCGCGCTGGACTGGGCGGTGGCGACCTCGCTCTCGATGTTGCGGCGGATGCGGCCGAACAGGTCGAGTTCCCAGGTCGCCTGACCCTGGAGCGAGACGTTGGTGCGCTCGGAGCCGAGGGAGCGCGAGCGCGTGATGCCGGGTGCGCCGATGACGGTGGGGAACAGGGCGGCGCGCGCCTGGGCGACGAAGCCGCGGGCCTGCTCGTAGGCCGCCATCTGCGCGCGCAGGCTCTGGTTGTCGACGTCGACGAGGCGGATGAGCCGGTCGAGGGTGGGATCGCGAAAGACCCGCCACCAGTCGCCGCGCTCGGCCCCGTCGTTGGGCGCCGCCGGGCGCCAGCCCTTGCGGCTCGCGACGTAGGCCGCGCTGTCCTCGCGGGTGCCGCCCTCCTTGAAGGCAAGCGGCGTCTCCACGGAGGGGCGGGAGTAATCCGGGCCGACCATGCAGCCGGAGGTGAGACACGCGAGGCCGAGCGTCGCGAACGATGCGGGGCGCAACCTCATTCGGCGGGGCTCAGCGCAGCGCCCGGGGCGGGTTTCCGCCTCCGCAGCCGGTCGAGGTACAGGTAGACGACGGGGGTGGTGTAGAGGGTCAGGATCTGACTCACGATGAGGCCGCCGACGATGGCGATGCCGAGGGGCCGGCGCAGTTCGGAGCCCTCCCCGCCGGCGAGGATGAGGGGCAGAGCGCCGAGCATCGCGGCGAGCGTTGTCATCATGATCGGGCGGAAGCGCAAGAGGCAGGCCTCGAAGATCGCGTCACGCGGGCTGGCGCCGCGCGTACGCTCGGCGTCGAGGGCGAAGTCGATCATCATGATCGCGTTCTTCTTGACGATGCCGATGAGCAGGAAGACCGCGATCAGCGCGATGACGGTGAACTCGGTGCCCGAGACGAGGAGCGCCAGCAGCGCGCCGATGCCGGCCGACGGCAGCGTCGAGAGGATCGTGATGGGGTGGACGAAGCTCTCGTAGAGGATTCCGAGGATCGTGTAGACGGCGATCAGTGCCGCGAGGATCAGCAGGGGCTGGCGCGAGGACGATTCCTGGAAGCTCTTGGCCGAGCCCGCGAATTCGCCGTGGATGGTGGCGGGCAGGCGCAGGTCCGTGATGGCTTCGTCGATGGCGGCGGTGGCGTCCGACAGGCTCTTGCCGGGCACGAGGTTGAACGAGATCGTGGTGGCCACGAACAGGCCCTGATGGCTGACCTGCACCGGGGCGTTGCCGGTCTCCAGGCGGGCGAAGGCCGAGAGCGGGACCATCGTCTCCTTGGAGCTCGACACGGGCGCGCTCGACGAAGCGCCACCCTTGCCACCCGCGATGGCGTTGGCCGCGGCGTTGCGGGCCGAATCCGTGGCGATCGAGGCGGCCGCCGCGTCCGCCGTCGTACTCGTGGTGGTCGGCGCCGGAGCGCCCGCCACGGTGCCCGCCACCGCGTTGGTGGTGGCCGACCCCCGCGCCTTGCCGCCCGAGGTGGAGACGAAGAGCGTCTTCAGGGTGTCGGGGCTCTGGAGGTAGCGCGGCGCGATCTCCATCACGACGTGGTACTGGTTGAGCGGGTTGTAGATCGTCGAGACCTGGCGCTGCCCGAAGGCGTCGTAGAGGGTGTTGTCGATCTTGTCCGGGGTCAGGCCGTAGCGGAAGGCGCTGGCGCGGTCGATGACGAGGCGGCTCTCCAGGCCACCCTCCTGCTGGTCGGAATTGACGTCGGCGAAGATCGGGTTCTTCTGCAGCGCCTGCACCAGCTTCGGCGCGGCGGCGTAGAGTTCCTCCGCCGTGTCGCCCTGCAGGGTGTACTGGTACTGGGCGAAGCTCTGGCGCCCGCCCATGCGCAGGTCCTGGCGCGGAAAGAGATAGAGCCGGGCGCCGGCGACGCGGGAGAGCTTCGGGCGCAGGCGCGCCATCACTTCGGTGATCGAGGCGCGCTCGCTCCGGGGTTTCAGGCCGACGAAGACGTTGGCCGAGTTGGTGCCGCGCCCGCCCGTGAAGCCCACCACGCTGTCCACCGCCGGATCGGCCTGCACGATGGCGGTTGCCTGCTCCAGCTTCTGCTTCATGGCCTGGAACGAGATGCGCTGGTCGGCCTGGATGCCGCCCATCATCTGTCCCGTATCCTGCTCGGGAAAGAACCCCTTGGGCACGATGACGTAGAGGTAGACGTTGAGCCCGACGGTCGCCACCAGCGTCAGCACGACGAGGCGGCGGTGGCGCATGGCGATGCGCAAGGTGCGCTCGTAGCCCGACAGCATCCCGTTGAAGCCGGTCTCCAGGGCGCGCACGAACCCGTTCGGCCGCTTCGCCTCGTGCCCCGCCTCGCGGCGCAGCAACAGCGCGCACATCATCGGCGTGGTGGTGAGCGAGAGCACCAGCGAGATCAGGATCGCCAGCGACAGGGTGACGGCGAATTCCTGGAACAGGCGCCCGACGATACCGCCCATCAGCAGGATCGGCAGGAACACCGCCACCAGCGACAGGCTCATGGAGATGACGGTGAAGCCGACCTCGCGCGAGCCGAGCAGGGCCGCCTCGACCCGGGGCTTTCCCGCCTCGATGTGGCGCTGGATGTTCTCCAGCACCACGATGGCGTCGTCGACCACGAAGCCCGTGGCGATGATCAGTGCCATCAGCGACAGGATGTCGAGGCTGTAATCGAGCAGGTACATCGCCGAGAAGGTGCCGACGATGGAAATCGGCACGGCCACCGCGGGGATCAGGGTGGCCCGCCCCGAGCGCAGGAACAGGAACACGACGAAGATGACGAGGACGACCGCGATGACGAGCGTCTCCTCGGTTTCGGCGAGCGAGGCCCGGATGGTGGCGCTGCGGTCGCCCGTGACGGTCAGGTCGATGTCGCCGGGGAGCGCCGCCGTCACCTGCGGGATCGCGGCCTTGAGGCCCTTGATGGTCTCGACGACGTTGGAGCCCGGCTGCTTGTAGATGAACAGGATCACGCCCGGCTTGCCGTTGACGAGGCCGAGGTTGCGCCGGTCCTCCACCGAATCCTCGATGGTGCCCACATCGGTGAGGCGCACGGCGGCCCCGTTGCGGTAGGCCACGACGAGGTCGCGGTAATCGGCCGCCACCCGGCCCTGGTCGTTGGCGTAGAGCTGATAGTGGCGCGTCTCGGTCTCGATGGCGCCTTTCGGCGAATTGGCGTTGGCCGAGGCCAGCGCGGCCCGGATGCCCTCCAGGCCGATGCCGTAATTGAACAGGGCCGTCGGATCGAGGGCGACCCGCACCGCCGGCAGCGAGGAACCGCCGATATCGACGTTTCCGACGCCCGGAAGCTGGGACATCTTCTGCTGCACGATGGTGGCGGCCGAATCGTAGAGCTGGCCCGGCGTCAGGGTGTCCGAGGTGAGCCCCAGGATCAGGATGGGGGCGTCGGCGGGGTTGAACTTCCGGTAGGTCGGGTTCTGGCGAAGCGCCGTCGGCAGGTCGGCCCGCGCGGCGTTGATCGCCGCCTGGACGTCCCGGGCGGCGCCGTCGATGTCGCGGTTGAGCCCGAACATCAGGACGAGGCGCACGGAGCCGAGCGAACTCGTCGAGGTCATCTCGGTGACGTCGGCGATGGCTCCGAGGCGGCGTTCCAGGGGGGCCGCCACGGTCACCGCCATGGTCTCCGGCGAGGCGCCGGCCATCTGCGCCTGGACCAGGATGACGGGGAAATCCACCTGCGGCAGCGGCGCCACCGGCAGCTTCATGAAGGCGAAGATGCCGGCGAGCAGCACGCCGATGGTGAGCAGCGTGGTGGCGACGGGCCGCCGGATGAACGGCTCGGAGACGTTCACGGCAGCGCCTCGACGCTCTCGGCGCCACCCGCCGGCCGGCCCGAGAGGCGGCGGCCCAGGCGGTCGAAGGCCAGGTAGATCACCGGCGTGGTGAAGAGGGTGAGGACCTGGCTGACGATGAGGCCGCCGGCGATGACGATGCCGAGCGGCTGGCGCAGTTCCGAGCCGACGCCCGTGCCGACAATGAGCGGCACCGCCGCGAACAGGGCAGCGAGGGTCGTCATCAGGATCGGGCGGAAGCGCAGGATGCAGGCCTCGTAGATCGCGTCGCGGGGGCTCAATCCCTCTTCGCGCTCGGCCTGGAGCGCGAAGTCGATCATCATGATCGCGTTCTTCTTCACGATGCCGATGAGGAGCACGATGCCGATGATCGCGATGATGTCGAGGGAAAGCCCGAACAGCATCAGGCCGATCAGCGCACCGATGCCCGCCGAAGGCAGGGTCGACAGGATGGTGATCGGGTGGATGAAGCTCTCGTAGAG
This sequence comes from Methylobacterium sp., assembly GCF_028290105.1. Lineage (GTDB taxonomy): Bacteria > Pseudomonadota > Alphaproteobacteria > Rhizobiales > Beijerinckiaceae > Methylobacterium. Next base: position 33,965 of record NZ_JAQGKL010000231.1, on the reverse strand, counting down.
CACGCCGAGCACGATGTAGACGGTGACGATGGCGGCCAGCACCAGGAAGAGTTGGTTGGAGAGCGCCGACTGGAACGCGAAGACCGAGCCCTGCGGCACCACGCGGAAGCTCGGCGGCAGGTCGATGGCCTTGCCCGCCGCCTCCACCGCCGCCACGGCGTCGCCGAGCGCCGCGCCGGGGGCGAGGTTGAACGACACGGTTGTGGCCGGGAACTGGCCGAGATGGCTGATCAGCAGCGGGGCCCGGCGCTCGCTGACCCGGGCCACCGCCGAGAGCGGCACCTGACCGGAGGCCACGGTGGAGGACGGCAGGTAGATGTGATCGAGGCTCTCGATGGTCTTGTGCAGGTCGGGATCGGCCTCAAGGATGACCCGGTACTGGTTCGACTGCGTGAAGATCGTCGAGATGATGCGCTGGCCGAAGGCGTCGTAGAGGGCGTTGTCGACGGTGGCCGGGGTGATGCCGTAGCGCCCGGCGGTGGGCCGGTCGATGGTGATGTAGGCGGCCAGACCGCTGGCTTGGAGGTCGCTCGCCACATCCATCAGGAGCGGCGAGGTTTGCAGCGCCTGTACGAAGCGCGGCACCCAGGTCTCGAATTCCGCCAAGTTCGGATTCTCGAGGATGACCTGGTACTGCGTCGCGCTCACCGCGGTGTCGATGGTGAGGTCCTGCACGGATTGCAGGTAGAGGCGGATGCCCGCCACCCCCGTCGTGGCGGCCTTCAGCCGCTCGATGATCTCGGCGGCCCGGCTGGTGCGGGCCTCGTGCGGCTTCAGGTTGATGAGGAAGCGGCCAGAATTCAGGGTGACGTTCTGCCCGTCGACTCCGATGAAGGAGGACAGGCTGGCGACGTCCGGGTCTCTCAGGACGATGGCGGCGAGCTTCTGCTGGCGCTCGGCCATGGCGGCGTAGGAGACGGTCTGGTCGGCCTGGGTCACGCCCTGGATCACGCCGGTATCCTGGATGGGGAAGAACCCCTTCGGAATCACCACGAACAGGTAGGCGGTGAGCGCGATGGTGCCGAGGGTGACGATGAGCGTCAGCCCCTGGTGGCGCAGGACCGCGCGCAGCATGCGGCCGTAGCCGGCGATGATTCCGTCCATGCCCCGGCGCGCGGTCCGGGCGATGAAGCCCTCGCGGCGGGCCTGCACCTCCGGCGCGTGGGCTTTCAGGAGACGCGCGCACAGCATCGGCACGAGGGTGAGCGAGACCACCGCCGAGATGATGATGGTGGCGGCCAGCGTGATCGCGAATTCGTGGAACAGGCGGCCGACGACATCGCCCATGAACAGGAGCGGGATCAGCACCGCGATCAGCGAGACGGTGAGTGAGATGATAGTGAAGCCGATCTCGCGGCTGCCCTTCAGGGCCGCCTCCAGGGGCGAGTCCCCCTCCTCCACGTGGCGGGCGATGTTCTCGATGACCACGATGGCGTCGTCGACCACGAAGCCCGTGGCGATGGTCAGCGCCATCAGCGACAGGTTGTCGAGGGAGAAGCCGTAGAGGTCCATGATCGCCAGCGAGCCGACGAGCGACAGCGGCACGGACAGGCTCGGGATCAACGTCGCGGAGACGCTGCGCAAGAACAGGAAGATCACCAGCACCACGAGGCCGATCGCGAGCGCCAGTTCCACCTGCACGTCGTGCACGGAAGCCCGGATGGTGGTGGTGCGGTCGGTGAGCACCGTCACCGTGATGGCGGCCGGCAGGGTCGCCTGGAGCTGGGGCAGCAGCGTCTTGATCTTGTCGACGGTGCTGATCACGTTGGCGCCGGGCTGGCGCTGGATGTTCAGGATGACGGCGGGCGTCTCGTCCATCCAGGCGCCGAGCTTGGTGTTCTCGGGGCCGTTGACGACATCCGCCACGTCCGAGAGCCGGACCGGCGCCCCGCTCTTGTAGGCGATGATCGCGTCGTCATAGGCTTTCGGGTCGCGGATCTGGTCGTTGGCGTTGATGGAATACGACTGGGTCGGCCCGTCGATGGTGCCCTTCGGCGTGTTGACGTTGAGGTTGGTGACCGTGGTGCGCAGGTCGTCGATGTTGAGGCCGTAGGCGGCCAAGGCACGGGCGTTGAAGCGGATGCGCACGGCGGGGCGCTGCCCGCCGCCGGTGCTGACGAGGCCGACGCCGGCGACCTGGGAGATCTTCTGCGCGAGCCGCGTTTCCGCGAGATCACGCACTTCCGTGAGCGGCAAGGTCTTCGAGGTCAGCGCCAGGGTCAGGATCGGCGCGTCGGCGGGATTGACCTTGGCGTAGATCGGAGGCGCTGGCAGGTCGGACGGCAGCAGGTTGCCCGCCGCGTTGATCGCCGCCTGGACCTGCTGCTCGGCGATGTCGAGGGGAAGGTCCAGGCTGAACTGCAGGGTGATGACGGAGGCGCCGGCAGACGATTGCGACGTCATCTGGTTGAGGTTGGCGAGCTGCCCGAACTGCCGCTCCAGGGGTGCCGTCACCGCCGAGGTCATCACCTCGGGGCTGGCGCCCGGATAGAAGGTCTGGATCTGGATCGTCGGGTAATCCACCGACGGCAGCGCCGAGACCGGCAGGTTCAGGTACGACACCATGCCGACGAGCAGGATCGCCAGCATGAACAGCGTGGTGGCGACCGGCCGCAGGATGAACAGGCGGGAGGGGTTCATGGGGCTTCGGCGGGTCGATGCCGGCGGCGCTCGCGCTTCTGGCCCTCGGGGGCGACCGCATCCGCCTTGGCGGCGTCGGCCTTAGCGGCATCGGCTTTGGCGGGGTCCGTCTTGAGGGGGTCGGCCTTCTCGCCTTCCTTGACGGGCGCGGCCGCCGGCATCGCTTGTCCGTCCGCGGCCGCCGCCTCCCGGGCCGGCGCGCCGCGCGCCTTGCCGCCCTCCTCGGTGATGCGCACGGGCGCCCCGTCGCGCAGGCGGTCGGTGCCGTCGACCACGACGCGGTCCCCGACGTTCAGCCCCTCGACCACGACCGTGCGGGCGCCGTCCGCCTCGCCGAGCTTGATCGGGCGCACCACGACCTTGTCGTCTCCCTGGACGAGGTAGACGTAGGTGCCGGGCGTACCCCGCAGGATCGCGGCGGTGGGGACGATCGGCGCGTTGCGCACGGTGTCGACGGTGAGCTTGGCGTTGACGAACTGGTTCGGGAACAGGGCATCATCCTGGTTCTCGAAGATGGCGCGCAGCTTCACCGTGCCGGTGGTGGTGTCGATCTGGTTGTCCACCGTGTCGAGGACACCGGTGGCGATGGCGTTGACGTCGCCGCGGTCGTAGGCCGTCACCGCGAGCTTGGCGCCCGAGCGCACCCGCCGCATCACCCGCGCGACGTCGTCCTCCGGCAGGGTGAAGACCACCGAGATCGGGTGGAGCTGCGTCACCACCACGATGCTGGTGGAGGCGGCGGTGATGTAATTGCCCTGGTCGATCTGGCGCAGGCCAACCCGGCCCTCCACGGGCGAGATGATGCGCGTGTAGGTGATGTTGAGCTTCTGCTGATCGACCAGGGCCTGGTCGGCCGCCACCGTGCCCTCGTTCTGCTTGACCAGCGCGCCCTGCGTGTCGACGTTCTGCTTCGAGATCGAATCCTGCTGGGAGAGCCGCTGGAAGCGGGCGAGGTCGAGCTTCGAGTTCTGCAGGAGTGCCTGGTCGCGCATCAACTGGCCCTGGTACTGGGCGAGTTGCGCCTCGTAGGGCCGGGAATCGATCTGGGCGAGGAAGTCTCCCTTCTTCACGGTCTGGCCCTCGCGAAAACCGATCTCCGTGAGGTAGCCGCTGATCTGCGAGCGCACCGTCACGGTGGCGAGCGGCGTCACGGTGCCGAGGCCCGCGAGCACCACCGGCACGTCGCCGGGCGCCACCGTGGCGATGCCCACCGCCTGGGGCGGCTCGGCGCCCGTGCGCCCGCCGCGCCCGCCCGCACCCTTGCCGCGCCCCGGCGTCACGGCGACCTGGGTGTCGGCCTTCGGTGCGAGGTAGAACCGGTACCCGGCATAGCCCGCGCCGCCCAGGATCAGCAGCAGCACGAACCACAGCCACGCCCGGCTCCGACGCCGGACGGGTGGCGCGCCGCGTGTGTCGCCCGGCATCGCGCCCGGATATTCCCGGGCAGTCTCGGTTCGGATCGGCGAGGTTTCGTTCATGAGAATTCGATCATGGCGTCACGATCATGGCGTCTTGGCAACGGCGTAGCGAGCCGACCATCCGTCTGCGCTCCCCTGACGAGGACAACGAACTCAGCCCCTGCACCATCCCGACGTCGGGCGGCAGCTTCGAGACATTCTAGATAAGCGGCCCGGTGCCCGCGCGACAGCGTCGGTCGGCGTCGCACCCCAGCCCGGCCTTCCGGGCGCACACGAATTGCGGCGGCTCGGAAACCAAGCCGGCCGGATTCGCCCGGTCGGGGCTTCGAATGAGGGGCGCGGCGGGGCATGGGACCGGTCCTACGGAAGCAATACGACTCCAGTGGGGCCTTCGGGTTTCCCCCGTGTTGCTAATCCGCTCAAGGCCACAGTCGGGGTGGAGTCCGGGGCCGATGCCCTGTGGAGCAGGCACGAAAAAGGCCGCCGGCTGGGGGAAGCGGCGACCTTTTCGAAAACGGACCGGAGCGGCGACGACACCTGTACGGAACGAGGGGGCGAAGTCCCGCGCTGGCAATCGCCGCTCCAGCCGTAACCTGAAATTGGTCTGATGGCTGATGATTGTCAACAATCGTCAGCCGGCATGCGGGCACTGGGCGCGGGGTCGCGTGCGAGGACGCACATTTCGTCGGCGCGGAGCCCCGTGCTACGCCTCGGCCATCCGATCCGCCGAGCGCCCGTTCTGCATGAATCCCATCCTCGCCGATCTGCCGACGACCATCTTCACGGTGATGTCGGGCCTCGCCCGAGAGCTCGGCGCGATCAATCTCGGCCAGGGCTTTCCCGACGATCCAGGGCCGGAGGATGTGCGCCGGAAAGCCGCCGAGGCGGTGCTGCACGGGGACAACCAGTACCCGCCGATGATGGGGGTGCCGGCCCTGCGGCGGGCGATCGCCGCGCATTACGCGCATCATCAGGGCCTCGACCTCGATCCCATGTCGGAGGTGATGGTGACCTCTGGCGCCACGGAAGCCATCGCGGCCGCGCTCTTCGCCTTGATCGCGCCCGGGGACGAGGTGGTGCTGTTCGCGCCCCTCTACGACGCCTACCTGCCGCTGGTGCGCCGGGCCGGCGGCGTGGCGCGCATCGTGCCGCTCCAGCCCCCGCATTTCCGCCTCGACGCCGCCGCGCTGGCGGACGCCTTCTCGGACCGGACCAAACTCGTCGTCCTCAACAACCCGCTCAATCCCAGCGCCACGATCTTCGGGCGGGAGGACCTGGCGCTGCTCGCGGGCTTCTGCACGCGGCACGACGTGATCGCGGTCTGCGACGAGGTCTGGGAGCACATCGTCTTCGACGGCGCGCGGCATTGCCCCCTGATGGCCCTGCCCGGCATGCGCGAGCGGACGGTGAAGATCGGCTCGGCCGGCAAGATCTTCGGTCTGACCGGCTGGAAGGTCGGCTTCGTGATGGCGGCACCCGGCCTGCTGCGGGTGGTCGCCAACGCGCACCAGTTCCTCACCTTCACGACGCCCCCCGCCCTGCAGGAGGCGGTGGCGTATGGTCTGGCCAAGGACGATGCGTACTTCACCGGCATGCGGGCGCAGCTCGCCGACTCGCGCGACCGCCTGACGCGGGGCTTGAGCGAGCGCGGCTTCCGGGTGCTGCCCTCCTACGGCACCTACTTCCTCAACGTCGATCTCGCGCCCCTCGGCTGGACCGACGACGTCGCCTTCTGCGAGGCGCTGGTGCGTCGGCACGGGGTCGCGGCGATCCCGATCAGCGCGTTCTATCCCGACGCTTCCGTGCGCCACCTCGTGCGGCTGTGCTTTGCCAAGGCCGACGATGTCCTCGACGCGGCCCTCGACCGGCTCGCCGGCGTCGCGGCCCAGGCGGCATGATGCGGGCGTTCGGATACGACGCGCTTGCGGGCGTGGCGGCGCAGGGCCACATCCTGGGGCATGACAACGCCGCGCACGCCCCGGAGCCCGACCGTGGACTTCACCCAGACCGCCGGTGCCACAACACGCTTTTCGCCGAAGGCGGACGACCGCGAGGCGACCTTGCTGCGCCTCGAGGCGTTCGCGCATCTCATGGACTCGGCCTTCGTGATCCCGGGCATCAACCGCCGGGTAGGCCTCGACGCGCTGATCGGCCTCGTGCCGGTGGTCGGCGATGTCGCCGGCATGCTGCTCGCCTCTTACATCGTGGTGGAGGCGCGCCGTCTCGGTGCCCCACGCTGGCTCATCGCCCGGATGGCGATGAACATCGCGGCCGACGGAGCGCTCGGCGCGGTGCCGCTGGCGGGCGACCTGTTCGACGCGGCCTTCAAGGCCAACCGCCGCAACGTGCGGCTGCTGCGGCGCCACCTGGAGCGCCATGGCGGCCTGCGCCCCAACGAGATCGAGGGCACTGCCACGCGCATCGACGGCTGATCCGCCGCACGGGGAGCGCCCGATGAACGAGGTCGCGCGCCCCGAGACCCTTCAGGGCACCGTCCTGCCCCCGCCGAGCCGCGGATTGTCGCCTCTGAACCGGCGGCGACTCGCGAATTTCCGGCGCAACCGTCTCGGCTACTGGTCCTTCCTGATCTTCACGGCTTTGTTCGTGACCAGCCTGTTTGCCGAGTTCATCGCCAACGACCGACCGCTCGTGGTCTCGTACAAGGGCGAGATCCTGTTTCCCGTGCTGATCGACTATCCGGACGAGAAGTTCGGCGGGTTCTACGCCCGGCCGAACTACCGCTCGGCGGAGACGCGGGCCGAGATCGCCGACAACGGCTGGGCGATCTGGCCGCCGATCCCCTATTCCTACGACACCATCATCGACGGTCTGCCGACCCCCTCCCCCTCGCCGCCGACCTGGATGCTGACGGAGGCCCAGTGCCAGAACGTGGGCAAGCCGTGCTCCGTCCTGGAAAAGCACTGGCTCGGCACCGACAACACCACCCGGGACGTGCTGGCGCGCATCATCTACGGCTTTCGGATCTCGGTGCTGTTCGGGTTGATCCTTGCCCTGATCTCCTCGGTGATCGGCGTGATCGCGGGGGCGGTACAGGGCTATTTCGGCGGCTGGGTCGATCTGGCGCTGCAGCGCTTCATCGAAGTCTGGAGCGGAATCCCGACCCTCTACCTCATCATCATCATCTCCGCCTTCATTGAGCCGGGCTTCTTCGTCCTGCTGGGCATCCTGCTGCTGTTCTCGTGGGTGTCCCTGGTCGGCGTGGTGCGGGCCGAGTTCCTGCGGGCGCGCAACTTCGAGTACGTGCGGGCCGCCCGCGCGCTCGGGCTCTCGAACATCCGCATCATGAGCCGCCACCTCCTGCCCAACGCAATGGTGGCGACGCTGACCTTCCTGCCCTTCATCCTGAACGGCTCGATCGGGACGCTGACCTCCCTGGACTTCCTCGGTTTCGGCCTGCCCCCCGGTTCGGCCTCGCTTGGCGAGTTGCTGGCCCAGGGCAAGGACAACATCCAGGCGCCCTGGCTCGGCCTCACGGGATTCTTCGTCGTCGCGGTGATGCTGAGCCTGCTGGTCTTCGCCGGCGAAGCGGTGCGCGATGCCTTCGATCCGCGGAAATCCTTCACCTGAGATCAGGGACGGACCGTCCGGCGCTGCCTCACAGCGGGCGCTGCGGCCCACCGTCGAGGAGCCAGCCTTTCGCCCGCAGCAGGAGGGCGGGCCGCACGCGGGCGACGTCGTCGTCATCGACGAGGGGTGAGGCCGAGAGGGCCGTGAGATAGGCCTGCTCGCTCGGCCGGCAGGTCCGCAAGGCGACGTCCGCCGCGATGACCCGGCTCGACAGGGAGACCTGAAGGGTGAAGTTGCGGTGCAGGCAGGCCCGCCAGGTGCCATGAAGGTCAGCCACGCCGGGCGCGGCGTTAGCGGAGGCAGCGGACAGGATCACCGAAAGCAGGCAGAGCGCGGGCAAGGCGCGGGCGCGGATCGTCATGGCGAGGCTCTCCCGAACAGGGATACTCTCGCGCAGCGACGCTTAACCGATCTTGAAGGTTCGACTTGTCCGCAATCCCGTTTCGGGACGCTTTTGCCGGATGCCGTCTGCGCGTTCGCGGGAAGGTTTCCGCTTGAAACCGGCGCGAGGCGGTCTCAGCGGTTCGCGGTGGTGACCGGCGAGACGGAGCGGCCCAGGGAGACCCAGCCGACCGTGTCCTGGCTCTCGCGCTTGATGAAGGTATAGCCGGTCTGGCGCCAGGGCAGCACGGTGCTGGTCTTGTTGTCGAGGATGATGTCGCCGCGATCCGTGACCAGGGTCAGCACCGCGTGGCCTTCGCCCTTCTCGTCGATGACGACCGTCATCCGCATCGCCCGGCGCGGCAGGCCGGCCTCGGCGAGGAGCTTGCGCTTGAGGAGCTGGAAGTCCTCGCAATCGCCGGCGCCGTCCTCGGCGAGATCCCAGCGGTCGGCGACGTGCAGGTGGTCCATGTCGGTGACCGCGCGCAGGGACTTGTTCACCCGGCGGTTGACCGAGACGATGGTGGCCCAGATGGCCGGGGTGAGGTTGATCTGCGCCGCCTCGGCGGTGTTCACGGCGCATTCGGCGGCGTAACTCTGGCAGAAGTCGACCCAGGCGGCGATGGGGCGGGCGCTGGCGCCTGAGGTGATGGCGCTCGGCACGCTCGGCAGGGAGGCCAGCGTCTGGGCGCCGGCCTCGGGTGCGAAGACCAGGCCCGCGAACAGCGCGGCGCCGGCCAGGCCGAGGGTCTTGAGGACCGTGAAACGCTGGGAAAACACGTACCGCATGACCGCCGCTGGCCTCGTTAAGCTTCTGTTAACGAATGTCCCACGGCCGGCGTTGCACCACAATCGGCGGGTTAAGAAAAGGTTAACGGTGTGGATTGCGGTGGTTCGCCGGGCCCGAGCCCGCCCGACAGGTCCCCTTCGGCATCGAATCCAGTACTGGGCCGGAGTGCCGATCGGATGGCTGGGGAGCGGATGACATGGGCGGCGAGCAGGGCCTCGGACAGGCTTCGCGTCGTCGCCAAGCCGCGGTCAGTCACCCGTCGCTTCGCGGATGCCGAGATGGTCGGGCGCCGCTTTGCCCGACCGGCGTTCGGCGTTCCCACCGCTTGCCGCATGCCGAGGCGGTATTATTTCCGAACGGGAGGGTGCGACACACACCGAGGACGTGCATTTGACGACGAAGAGAAATCGATTCGCCCAGGGGGGCCATCCGACCCTGGTGAGCCTGCTGGTCGCCGCCGGCGTTTCGGTCGCGCTGGTCGCACCGGTGCGGGCTCAGGAAATGCCCTTCATCGATGCCGCCCGTGGCACCTTGCTGATCCACGGGAATTACTGCGGCCCCGGCAACCGCAGCCCGCGCCCGCCGATCGACGCCCTCGATCTGGCCTGCATGCATCACGATCAATGCTCGCCGCCGCGCGGCCAGATCGCCACCTGTGCCTGCAACGACCGTCTGCACGAGGAGGCCGAGGCCGTGTCGCAGGACCCGAATCAGCCCGAGAGCCTGCGCGACACGGCGGGGTTCGTGGCCGATACCGCGACGGCGCTGCCCTGTCGCTGACGAGGGCGTCACGTCCCTGACGGGGCCGGCCCCTCTATGGGTGGGGCCGGCCTCATCTCATGAGGTTCAGGCCTGCGGCAGGTCTGGAGTAATCCCGAGATTGGCGAGTCCCTCTTCGAGCAGGTCGCCCGCGTTGGGAATGCCGAGGATCTCTCGGACGGCGCCTTCGCCGGCAGCCTCGCGCTCGCGGGCGAAGCGCACCGCGTCCGCCCATTCCTCCGGCTCCATGTCGCCGCGCCCGACATACAGGAGCGCCAGCAGGTCGGCGCGCTCGTCGTCGTTGAGGGCGCCGATCATGTCGCGCAGCTCCTCCTCGGTGGCGTCGTCCGTGCCCGAGATCAACACGTCGGTGGCGCCGTCATCGATGGGGTTCGAGCCGGAATCGGGGTCGGTGGGCCCTTCCTTCACATCGACGGCGCGCACGCGCAGGATGATCTCGGTGACCTTGTCGACGGCGATGTCCATGGACGCATTCCCGGCTCTACGGCCGCCCGCAGCGGCGGCCCTGAGCAGCGACAACGGGCCAAGCCCGATCCGGTTCGCGTGGTCGCGCAGCGGGACCGCCCGATGACGCGCTGGGTCGGCGGACTCGACGGCTGCCGCGGGGCCTGGGCCGGGGTGCTCCTCGACCTCGACGATCCGACGCGGTTCCGCGCCGCGCGCTTTGCCTGCGTGGTCGACCTCCTCGACGCACCGGAAGCGCCGCTGCGCGTCGGGATCGACATCCCCATCGGGCTGGACTGCCACGTGACGGCGGGCGGCCGGACCGCCGATCGCGCGGCGCGTGCGCAGCTCGGATCGGGCCGGGCCAGCGTGTTCCCGATGCCCGCCCGCGCGGCGGTCTATGCCGCGAGCTACGACGAGGCCAAGGCGCTCTCGCGGGCGAGCAGCACGCCGCCCTTCGCGCCCTCCATCCAGGGCTGGAACATCTTCGGCTACGTCCGCGAGGTGGACAGGCTGCTCCGCGCGCGTCCCGAACTCATGACGCGCCTGCACGAGGTCCATCCCGAGATCGCCTTCCGGCGCCTCAACGGCGACCGCCCCCTCGCGGCGGGCAAGAAGGGTCCGGCGCGGCAGGCGGGCCTCGCGGAGCGCCGGACGCTGCTCGTCGCGGCCGGTGTCCCCGAAGGCCTGATCGCGGCCCGCCCCGCCGGGATCGGCGCCGACGACCATCTCGATGCCCTGGCCGGCCTCGTGGTCGCCGGCGACCACCTCTCGGGAACCGCCCGCCCGCTTCCCGATCCGCCGGGCCGCGACGCGCTTGGCCTCCCGATCGTGATCTGGATGCCGGCCCCGCTCGAGGCTCCGGCCCTGGCTCCGGACGATGTCCCTCGCTAAAGCAGAGCGTGGAAGCCGAGCCGCGGGGTTCACGATGACACAGGATCTGCCCGTTCGCGACGTAGCCCGGGCGCTGGTGTTCGATCCGGACCAGCGCCTGCTGCTCATCGCCTACGAGTCGGTGCGGCCGATCGATCCCGCGCGCCCCGACGCCCGCACCTTCTGGTTCATGCCCGGCGGCGGGCTGGAACCGGGCGAGACGCATGTCGAGGCCTGCCGGCGCGAACTCTCCGAGGAGATTGGCGTGGCGGACGCCGCGATCGGCCCGCAGGTCGCCTCCTGCGACGGCCCCTTTCACCTGTTCAAGGCGCCCCGCTTCGCCCGTGAGCGCTACTTCGTGGTGCACCTGCCCGACGACCAAGTGGATACGAGCCGCCTCGCCGAGACGGAGGACAACCCGGTGCTCGGCACCCGCTGGTGGACCCTCGACGAACTCGAATCGACCGGGGAGCGCATCGAGCCCGCGGGCCTCGCGCGGGTCGCCCGCGACATTATCGACGGGACGAATCCCGCCTCGCCGGTCGTCCTCACCTGGCAACCGTTCACATCCGGCACGCCCCACGATGGCGCGCCACTCACCCAAACCCCTTGAGAAGGATTTCCGCATGTTCCCAGAGGCACTGAAAGCCGGCTACCGCTCGTTCGTCGATGGTCGCCTCACCGACGAGGCCAAGCGCTACGCCAAGCTGGCGGAGGGCCAGAGCCCGGAAGTGCTGATGATCAGCTGCTGCGACAGCCGCGTCTCGCCGGAAGTCATCTTCGATACCGGCCCGGGCGAACTCTTCGTCATCCGCAACGTCGCCAACATCGTGCCCCCCTGCGAGACGGGCGGCGACTTCCACGGCACCTCGGCGGCGATCGAGTTCGCGGTGCAGGGGCTGGAGGTCAAGCACATCGTGGTGCTGGGCCACGCCAGCTGCGGGGGCATCAAGGCCTACGCCAATCCGGCAAAGCCGCTCTCCAAGGGCGACTTCATCGGCAAGTGGGTCTCCCTGGTCGAGCCCGCCGCCGCCAAGGCCGGCGACACCAGCGTGCCCGACTACCAGACCCGTCTCGAATACGCGATGGTCGGCCAGAGCCTCGAGAACCTGATGACCTTTCCCTTCGTCCGCGAGCGCGTCGAGAGTGGCCGGCTCGCCCTGCACGGCGCCCATTTCGGAATCGCGCGTGGCGAGCTCCTGCTGCGCGATCCCGAGACCGGCGAATTCAAGCCCGCCGCCGACCAGGCGGGCCGCGGCCCCACCTCGGTGATCGGCTGCTCCGAGGCCTGAACCGGACCCGGGTCGTACGCGTCCCGGACGCCCACCCGCGACAAGGACGTCGAGCCCCGCCCGACGTCCTTGTCGCACAGGGTCGGACCCGCGCCGGGGAGGCGAAAGGCTCCATTGGGGAAACCTCGCGGCACTCAGATCCGCCGTGGTTTGCGCGCCCCCCGTTTCGCACTAGCCTGCATGCCAACGTGCCGTTGCGGGAAAGGCCCTTCCATGAAGACCCTGCTCGTCCCCGTCGCCCTGCATGACGCGCTGCCGTCGGTCTTCGAGACCGCGATCCTGGCCGCCCGGCGCTTTGGGAGCCTCATCGAGGGCGTGTCCCAGCGCCCGGCCCTCGCCGAGTATGTTCCCGTCGACATGGTCGGGGGTATGACCTGGCTGCGCGACGAGGAGGCCGACAAGGCCGAGGCCGAGACGGCCGGCAGCCAGTTCGTGGCCTTCATGAAGCAGGCCGGCGTGCCCCTGATGACGGACGGCCCGTGCACGCCCGAGGCGGTCTCAGGGTCCGGCCCGCGCTATCGCTGGCGCGCCGACGTCCCGGCCGGGGACGCCTTCCTCGGGCAGTATGCGCGCTTGTTCACCGCGACCGTCGTCGGCCGCCCCGGCGCCACCGACGGCGCGCCGCGCATGACCACCTTCGAGACCGCCCTGTTCGAGAGCGGCCGGCCCATCCTGCTCGCCCCCCCGATCGCCCCGGCGACGCTGGGCGACGCGATCCTGATCGCCTGGAACGGCTCCACCGAGACCGCCCGCGCCGTCGCCTTCGCCATGCCGTTCCTGCGTCAGGCCCAGCGCATCCGGGTGATCAGCGTCGAGGGTGGCACGGTGCCGGGGCCGAGCGCGGAGGAGCTCGCGCGCGCTCTGGCCTGCGAGGGGATCGCGGCGGATTTCCGCGCCTATTCGGCCGGTCGCCGCACCCCGGGCGAAGTCTTCCTGACCGAGGCCGAGTCGTTCGGCTGCGATCTCCTGATCAAGGGAGCCTATACGCAGAGCCGTCTGCGGCAGATGATCTTCGGCGGGCCTACCAGTCATCTTCTGGGCCATGCCGGCATCCCGATGCTGATGGCGCACTAGCGCCGGTCCTACAATCTTCAACGTTTCAACGCGCCGCAGGTCCGACGATCCGGGTCGCGCGCAATTGACTTGCGCACGTATCCGATCGCGTGCAGCGTCCCGGCGGCCGGCAGGAACCGGCTGTCTGGAGCATTCGCATGAAGTCGTTGACCGTCGCCCTCGCACTGTCCGCCGTCGCCCTCGGTCTGCCGGCGCGCGCCGATTCCCCCGTGGTCCGCATCCGGGGAACCATCGAGGCGGTGGACGCGACGAGCGTCACGATCAAGCCGCGCATCGGCGCCCCGGTTCAGGTGAAGCTGAGCGACGGCGTGCGGGTCGCCACCGCCAACGCCGCCAAGATCAGCGACATCCAGCCCGACAGCTACATCGGCACGGCCGCGACGCCGCAGCCGGACGGAACCCTCAAGGCCCTCGAAGTCGCGGTCTTCGCCCCCAGCATGCGCGGCACCGGCGACGGTCACTACCCGTGGGATCTCGAGAAGGAGAACACCATGACCAACGGTGCGGTGGGCGCCCTCTCGGGCACCTCCGACCGGACGATCAAGGTGACCTACAAGGGCGGCGAGAAGACCATCACGGTCCCCGACGGCGTGCCGGTGGTGGCCCTCGCCCCGGGCGACAAGAGCGTGATCAAGCCCGGCGCCCGCGTCGTGGCGGTGACCAAGGCGGATGCCGGCGGCGTCCCCGTGGCCGACCGGATGATCGTGGGCGAGAACGGCACCGTCCCGCCGATGTAATCGGGACTCATGTAACCGGGATCTGTGTAACCGGGACTTGGATGTAACCCGGGCACGGCGCCCGTCGAAGCTTCGCAGGTTCCCCGAAGGCACCGGGTCCTGGCTGACGCGCATTCGCGTCCGCCAGGACGATCACAAGGAGAATTCCGCCATGATGAAGACGCTGCTCACCGGCCTTACCGTCGGCCTCGCGCTTGCCGCCGCTCCGGCCCGCGCCGACGATGTCGTGCGCTATCGGGGCACCATCGAGGCCGTCAACGGCTCGACCGTGACGATCAAGCCCCGCACGGGCGAGACCAGGACCGTGACCTTCGGGGACGACACCAAGATCCTGTCCGCCAGCACCGGCAAGATCTCGGACATCAAGTCCGAGAGCTACATCGGCACCGCCGCGATCCCGCAGCCCGACGGCACCCAGAAGGCCCTGCAGGTCACGGTGTTCGCCTCGTCCCTGCGCGGCACCGCCGACGGCCATTATCCGTGGGACCTCGGCTCGAACTCCACCATGACCAATGGCGCCATCGGCAGCCTGTCGGGCACGGACGGACGTACCCTCCTGGTCAAGTACCAGGGCGGCGAGAAGAAGGTGGTGGTGCCCGAGGACGTGCCGGTGACCCTGGTCGACCCGGGCGAGAAGAGCGTCGTGGTGGCGGGCGCCAAGGTGGTGGCCTTCACCAAGGCCGGTGCCGACGGCAAGCTCAACGCCGTCGTCCTCATCGTCGGCCGCAACGGCACCGTCCCGTCCATGTGACCCCCTCTCCACCCCGCCGGCATCGGCCGACGGGGTGGACCATCAGACCCTGCCCGAAGGCCCGGAGACCCGCGTTGACGATTCTGCCCGAAACGCCCGCGCGCCTCACGGTGATCCATCCCCTGGTGGTGCGGATCACCCACTGGATCAACGCGGTCGCGGTGTTCTGCATGCTGTTCAGCGGCTGGGCGATCTACAACGCCTCGCCGCTCTTTCCCTTCGCATTCCCGAAATGGGCGGTTCTCGGTGGCTGGCTCGGCGGCGCGCTCGCCTGGCACTTCGCCGCGATGTGGCTCTTTGCCCTGAACGGCCTCGCCTACCTCGCCTACGGCCTCGTCGCCCGGCATTTCGCCACCGCCTTCCTGCCCTTGAGCCCCGGCGCCGTCTGGCGTGACGCCCGCGCCGCCCTGCGCCTGCGGCTGATCCACCGGGTCGGGCGCTACAACGCCGTGCAGCGCCTCGCCTACGTGGCGGCGGTGGTGCTCGGGGTCACGCTCGTCGCCTCGGGCTGCGCCCTGTGGAAGCCGGTGCAGTGGCAGGCGCTCACCAACCTGTTCGGCGGCTACGAATGGGCGCGCCGGGTCCATTTCCTCGCCATGGCGGGTCTCGCGGGCTTCATCCTGCTGCACCTCGCCCTCGTCGCCATCGTGCCGAGCACGCTGGTGGCGATGATCACCGGCCGCGCCCGCGTCGCCGAGGAGCCCACTGTTCGATGATCCGCGATCCCGACACGAATGCGCGCCTCAAGGCCCTGCGCCGCGACATCGCCCCGGAACTCGCCAGCCTGGAGCGCCGCCTCGTCCTGCGCGGCGGTCTCTCCCTCGGCGCCCTGACCCTGCTCTCGGGCTGCGACCTCTCCACGGGGAGCAACGGCACGCTCGCCGACCGAGTGCTCTGGGCGATGTCGCGGGCCAACGACCGGGTCCAGCAATGGCTGTTCGACCCGGCCACCCTGGCGCCGACCTATCCGGCCTCGATGATCGACACGCCGTTCCGCTTCAACGCCTATTATCCCCCCGACAACATCCCGGAGATCGACGAGGCGACCTGGAAACTGGAGGTCACCGGTCTCGTCGCGGACAAGGCGCCCTGGACCCTGGAGAAACTGCGTGCCCTGCCGCAGGAGAGCCAGATCACCCGCCACATCTGCATCGAGGGCTGGAGCCAGATCGGGCAGTGGGGCGGCGTGCCGCTGCGGACCTTCCTCGAACGGACCGGCGCCGACCTGACCGCCAAGTATGTCGGCTTCAAATGCGCCGATCGCTATTACGGCAGCCTCGACATGCCGAGCGCGCTGCATCCGCAGACGATCCTGGCCCTCGATTTCGCCGGCCAGCCGCTCGCCCCCGAATACGGCTATCCGTTGCGGGTGCGCGTGCCGACGAAGCTCGGCTTCAAGAGCCCCAAGCACATCGCGGCGATCTTCGTCACCAACGACTATCCGGGCGGCTACTGGGAAGACCAGGGCTACAACTGGTTCAGCGGGATCTGAAGGCCGAGGAGCTGCCTTAGCCGAAGATCTGCCCTATACGAAGAGCGGCCCTATCCGGTGCGGGGCGTGACCAGTTCCCAGGCGGAGGGGTCGCGCATCAGGCGCGCCACCAGGGCGTGGTTGAGTTCGTGGCCGGTATGGGCGGCTTCGAGGTGTCCCAGGATCGGATGACCCGCCAGCGAGAGGTCGCCGACGAGATCGAGGATGCGGTGGCGCACCGGCTCGTCCGGAACGGTCATGCCGCCGATGACACGCCCGCCGATGATCGCGGCGGTGGTCGAGAAGCCGGCGCCCCGCAGCACCGGTCGGCCCGTGGCGAGGGCGTAGAGCTTGGCGGGCAGAGCCCATTTGAGGCGCCCGAAGCTGCGGGACGGCGCGAGATCCCGCGTGAAACGGTCCGGCGTGATGACGCCCTCCCAGGACATCTCCCCGAAATGCGCCAGCGCGAGGCGGCCCGCGATGGAGAGTTCGTCGGCCGGCTCGATGCTCAAGGAGCGCCGGCCGTCGCGCAGCTCGACGCGGCGCAGCACCCGGATCACCTTGCGCGGGGCGTCGAGTTCCACCCGCCCCGCCTGCGCGATGGCCTCGCACCACGGGGTCGCGCTCCCGTTGAAGATCGGCAGTTCCTCCGCGTCGAGCTCGACGCGGGCATTGTCGATCCGCAGGGCGCTCAGCGCCGCCAGCAGGTGCTCCACGGTCCGGATGAGAGGCCCGTCGGCATGCCGGAGCGCCGTGCAGAGGGGCTGCGAGACGCGCCGGTCCCAGAGCGCCGGAACGAGGATGACGCGGCCGCCGCGCAGGTGCCGTTCGAACACTATACCCGTGCCGGCGGGGGCCGGAGAGACGCGGACGACGGCCCGGCGGGCGGTGTGCAGCCCACGGCCACGCCGCTCGAAGGCCACGGCGAGGGTCGCTTCCCATTCGCCCGGTTCGCGAACGTCTGCGGATGCAGGGTGGATGTCGGGAAGGATCGACTGAGGCATGCCCGGGCTTTGCGATCCCGGCATGCCTGTCAGGCGGCGGGAGGCTGTGAGAAACGAAAGAGCAAACACATTTGGGTTTGATTGCCTAGGCCCAACGCGGCGATCACGAGCATTGGCGTCGTGAACGGAATCGTCCTATGGCTTGCGCCGGGGGCCCATCACGCAGGGCATTGTATGCTTGACGATGTGTTTACCTACAGCGGCGAGCTCTTCAGCCTCGCCGCGTTCGGCGCGTGGCTGTGGCTCGGGATGCGAGCCTTTCCGGGCCTCGACATCCTGGTGGCGCGCTACGAGGACGACCTGCGGCTCGGGGCGGCGGCCCGACGACCCGCTTCCGCCCAGCGCATCGGACGACTGAGCCGTGTGGCGGTGAGCCTGACGGCGATCGCCGTGATCTTTTCGGCCGTCGGCTACGCCATCCCTGATTAGGGAACCCCGCCGACGCAGGCCCCTCGCATCGCATCCGGTTCCGCTCTACATCGCCCCGCGATGAGCACAGATTTCACCCTCGACCCGCGCCTTGCCGCCGACACCGTGCATGCGGGCGATCTCGCCCTCTGCAGCGTGCTGCTGATGGACGATGCCCGCTTTCCCTGGCTGATCCTGGTGCCGCGCCGGGCGGACGTCAGCGAGATCACCGACCTCGGGCCGGAGGACGCGCGCGCCTTGATGGACGAGATGCGGATCGCCACCGGCGTGATGCTGGCGCTGGCCAAGCCCGACAAGGTCAACGTGGCGGCGCTGGGCAACGCCGTGCCCCAGCTCCACGTCCACGTGATCGGGCGCTTCCGCTCCGATCCCGCCTGGCCGAAGCCGGTCTGGGGCATCGGCGCCGCGACGCCCTATCCGCTTCATGCCCGCGCCCAGATGATCGAGCGCATCGGCGCCCTGTTCGCGGCGGCCTGAGGCGATGAGCGATCCCCTTGACCAGCTCGGCTACGCCCAGAGCCGACTCGTGCGCCACTCGGCGGAGAGCGAGGCCGCGATCCCCGGCCTCGACGCGGACGACGCCCGCATCGTGATCCTGGCCGGCGACCGGATCGTGCTGTCCGGCGAAACCGCGCTGCTGACGCCCAGTGAGGCGTCACGGGTGGGAACACGCGGCCTGACCCTGTTCCTCGGCCGCCTCGGCGGGGCGCCGGTCTTTGCCGCCACCGTGCCGGCGGAGGTGGCGGATCCCATCGAGCTCGCGGCACCGCTGCGCAGCAACGATCTGCGCAGCCTCGCGAACGAGGGACGGATCGCCCCCCACGAGCTCGGCCTGCTGGCGACCGCCAAATCGCTGCTCGCCTGGCACGGGCGCCACCGGTTCTGCGCACATTGCGGAACCCCGACCAATCTGGCGGCCGGCGGCTACCGCCGCGAATGCCCGGCCTGCGAGACGCATCACTTCCCGCGCACCGACCCCGTGGTGATCATGCTGATCACCCGTAGCGACCGCTGCCTCCTCGGCCGCTCGCCGCGCTTCAACACGGGCATGTACTCCTGCCTCGCGGGCTTTCTCGAACCGGGCGAGACCATCGAGGCGGCCGTGCGGCGCGAGACCCGCGAGGAGGTCGGCCTGACCATCGGCACGGTGCGCTACCACGCCTCGCAGCCCTGGCCCTTCCCCGCCTCGCTGATGATCGGCTGCATCGCGGAAAGCCTCGACGACGCGATCACCATCGACCCGGTGGAACTCGCCGACGCGCAATGGTTCTCGCGGGACGACGTCGCGGCGATGATGGCGGGCCGCCACGTCGAGGGCCTGACCACCCCGCCTCCCATGGCCATCGCCCACCTGCTGATGCGCGCCTTCGTGGAGGGGCGCGCCTGAGGGCGGGCTTCGCCCCCCGTCTCACCCCAGGACGCGGATCGGCGCCCCGTCGAGGAAGGCGCCGATATCCTCGACGATCTCGGGGAAGTAGGTGCGGTAGTTGCGCTCGGTGACGTAGCCGAGATGCGGCGTCGCCAGGACGTTGGGCAAGGTGCGCCAGGGCGAATCCGGGGCCAGCGGCTCGGTCTCGAAGACGTCGAGGCCGGCACCCGCGATCCGGTTCTCGCGGAGCGCGGCAAGAAGAGCCGCCTCGTCCACGATCGCGGCGCGCGACGTGTTGATCAGGACGGCGTCCGGCCGCATCCGCCGCAGGGCCGCGTCGTCGATCAGGCCCCGCGTGCGCGCGCTCAGCACGAGGTGGATCGAGACGACGTCGCTCGTCTCCATCAGGGCGTCGAGCGAGGGCGCCAGGGCGACGCCCTCGGCCTGCGCCCGCTCGGGCGTCAGGTTCTGGCTCCAGGCGCTGACATCCATGCCGAAGGCCTGTCCGATCCGGGCGACGCGGGCGCCGGTTTTGCCGAGGCCGATGAGGCCGAGGCGGCGGCCGGCGAGATCGCGGCCGACGCTGGCCTGCCAGGGCCCGTTCGCCCGCAGCGCCTGGACCTCCGGCACGAGGTGCCGGGCGAGGCCGAGGATCAGCGCCCAGGTCAGTTCCACCGGCGGCTCGGGGTGGCTCGCCGTGCCGCAGACCGTGACCCCGTGCGCCCTGGCGGCGGCAAGGTCGATGGAGGCGTTGCGCATGCCGCTGGTCAGGAGAAGCTTCAGCCGGGGCAGGCGCGCGAACAGGCCGGCCGGGAACGGCGTGCGCTCGCGCATCATCACCACGATCTCGCAATCGGCGATCTGGGCCACCAGGGCGTCCTGGCTCGCGAAGGTGGTGCGCAGGTCCCGCAGCACGATCCGGTCCGCCAGCCCCGACCAATCCGCCATCGTCGGGCCGACGCCCTGGTAATCGTCGAGGATCGCGCAGGTCAGCATGGTCGAATCCGTCACGGGGGTGATGCCGGGTACTCCACCGCGGATCGCTTGGCCAGCCGGCCCGGGGCTTTGACTCCGCCGCGAGAAACCGTCACCCCGGGATCGAATATGATCCTGTTTTGTTCTCAGAGACGAGACGTGTTGGATGGGGCTGGAATCGAGGGCGATGGCGCAGATGTCCGAGCCCCCCCTCTACGCCGAACTCGTCGTCACCACGAACTTCTCGTTCCTGCGCGGGGCCTCGCATCCCGGCGAGATGGTGGGTCAGGCGGCCGAACTGGGCCTGCACGCCATCGGTATCGCCGACCGCAACACATTCGCGGGCATCGTGCGGGCGCATGCCGAGGTGAAGCGGCGCAAGGCCGCCGGCGAGCCCGGCATCCGCTTTCTGCCGGGGGTGCGCCTCGTCACGCAGGAGGGCTTCGAGGCCGTGGCCTACCCGATGGACCGGGCCGCCTATGGGCGCCTGTGCCGGCTCCTCACCCTCGGGAACCGCCGCTCCGAGAAGGGCCAGTGCCGCTTCGACTTTTCGGAGTTCCTGGACGCCAGCGAAGGCCAGATGCTCATCGCGGTCCCGCCCGAGGATCTCGGCGAAGACGACCCTTTCCTGGGCTACCTTGAAACCCTCGCGGCGCGCGCTCCCGGCCGGGTCACCCTGGCGGGGAGCCATCGCCGGCGCGGCGACGAGCGCCGCCGCCTCGGGCGCCTGGCCGAATGGGGCTCGCGCCTCGGCGCGCCCCTGGTGGCGGTCTCCGACGCGCTCTACCACCACCCGGACCGGCGCCCCCTGCAGGACATCGTCGCCTGCATCCGCGAGGGCTGCACCCTGGCGGCGGCGGGCTACCACCTGGAGGCCAATGCCGAGCGCCACCTGAAGCCGGCCGCCGAGATGGCCCGCCTGTTCGCCGGCCACCCGGACGCCCTGGCCCGCACCATCGAGATCGCACAATCCTGCGACTTCTCCCTGGACGAACTCAAGTACGAGTATCCCGACGAGCCGGTGCCGCCGGGCTTCACCGCGCAAGACTATCTGACGGACCAGGTCCTGCACCGGGCCCGCTGGCGCTATCCCGACGGTATTCCAGAACAAATCATGAACACAATTCGCGAGGAGCTACGCCTCATCGCGAAAATGGACTACGCGCGCTACTTCCTGACCCTGTTCGACATCGTCGAATTCGCGCGTGGCCGGGGCATCCTCTGCCAGGGGCGCGGCTCGGCCGCCAATTCGGTGGTCTGCTACTGTCTCGGCATCACGGCGGTGGATCCCACCGAGATCCGGCTGCTCTTCGCGCGCTTCATCTCGGAGAACCGGGCCGAGCCCCCCGACATCGACGTGGATTTCGAGCACGAGCGCCGCGAGGAGGTGATCCAGTACCTCTACGGCCGCTACGGGCGCGATCGGGCCGCGATCTGCGCCACGGTGATCCACTACCGCCCGCGCAGCGCCATCCGGGAGGTCGGCAAGGTCCTGGGGCTTCCCCCCGACATCACGGGCGTGATGGCCGATACGGTCTGGGGCTCCTGGGGCAAGGGCCTGCCCGATGCGCATATCCAGCAGGCCGGGCTCGATCCGGGCAACCCGGCGATCCGCCAGGCGCTCGACCTCGCCCACGCGCTGATCGGCTTTCCCCGCCACCTGTCGCAGCATGTGGGCGGGTTCGTGCTGACACGCGGGCGCCTGGACGAGACCGTGCCGGTGGGCAACGCCGCCATGGCGGACCGCACCTTCATCGAGTGGGACAAGGACGACATCGACGTGCTCGGCCTGATGAAGGTCGACGTGCTGGCGCTCGGCATGCTGAGCTGCCTGCGCCGGGGCGTGGATTTTTTGCGCCGCGATTACGGTCACGACTACCCGACGCTGGCCGACCTGCCGCGCGAGGACGGGCCCACCTACGCGATGCTGGCCAAGGCCGATTCCGTGGGCGTGTTCCAGGTCGAGAGCCGGGCGCAGATGTCGATGCTGCCGCGCCTGAAACCGCGCGAATTCTACGACCTCGTGGTGCAGGTGGCGATCGTCCGGCCGGGGCCGATCCAGGGCGACATGGTCCACCCGTACTTGCGCCGCCGCCAGGGGATCGAGCCCGTCGTCTACCCCTCCCCGCATCCCGATCACGGGCCGGCGAACGAACTGGAAAGCGTGCTGAAGCGGACCTACGGCGTGCCCCTGTTCCAGGAACACGCGATGCAGATCGCCATCACCGCCGCCGGGTTCGCTCCCCACGAAGCCGACGGCCTGCGCCGGGCCATGGCGACCTTCCGGCACAACGGCCAGATCGTGAATTTCCGCACCAAGTTCGTGGAGGGCATGGTGGCACGCGGCTACCCGCGCGACTTCACCGAGCGCTGCTTCAAGCAGATCGAGGGCTTCTCCACCTACGGCTTTCCCGAGAGCCACGCGGCGAGCTTCGCCCTGCTGGTCTACGCCTCGGCCTGGATGAAGTGCCGGCACCCGGACGTCTTCCTCGCCGCCATCCTCAACTCCCAGCCCATGGGCTTCTACCAACCGGCGCAGCTGGTGCGCGACGCCCGCGCCCACGGCGTCGAGGTACGCGGCGTCGACGTCAATGCCAGCGACTGGGACTGCACCCTGGAGCCGGCCTCCGAGGCGCCGCCCCCCGGGGTCGAGCGGCGCTTTGCCGTGCGCCTCGGTTTGCGCCAGGTCAGCGGCGTGCCGCAGGCGGCCATGCACCGCCTCGTGGCCTTGCGCGGCAACGGCTACGCCAGCATCGAGGGCCTGCAGGCGGCACTCGCCCTGCCGCGCAACGCCCTGGAGCGGCTGGCCGAGGCGGATGCGTTCCGTTCCCTCGACCTCGACCGGCGCGCCGCCCTGTGGGCGGTACGGACCCTGGAGGGCACCAGCGCCCGCAAGGCCGCCCAGCGGCTCGCCAGCGACCGGCGCACCCACCTGCTCGACGCACCGATGCCGCTCTTCGCCTTCCACGCCGATGACGGCCTGTTCCGGGCGGAGCCCGCCGTGGCACTCGCCCCCATGGCCCCCTCCGAGCACGTGGCGGAGGATTACGCCGCCACCGGCCTTTCCCTGAAGGGCCACCCGGTGGCGTTCTTCCGGGCGCGGCTCGCCCGCATCGGCGCGATCCCCGCCCGCGACCACCACGACGAGAGAAGCGTCGCCAACAACGCCCGCGTCACCGTGGCGGGCCTCGTGCTCACGCGTCAGCGGCCGGGCACGGCGCGGGGCACGGTGTTCTTGACCTTGGAGGACGAGACCGGCATCGCCAACGTCATCGTCTGGCGCGACGTGTTCGAGGCGAACCGGGCGGTGGCCATGGGCGCGCGCTTCCTCGCGGTGCGCGGCCGGGTGCAGCGTCAGGGCCTCGTGGTGCACCTGCTGGCCGAGCGCTTCCGCGACCTCTCGCCGGCCCTGCGGAGCCTGCGCGCGGGCGGTCTGCGGCTGCCCCCCGAAACCACGGATTTCGGGGCGCCCGAAGATCGGCGGATTTATCGCAGTCGGGATTTCCATTGAGGCCGAAGCAAGGCCTCCCCCGCGACCGGCTGGCCACTGGCTTTGGCCCGGCTTAGACCAATCCCGATTCCAACGAGATCTCCAACACTGTCCCAGTCATCGATCCGCGCGCCCTGGTGGAGGGGCTGGCCGGCCGTCCCCGCGACGGAGCGCCTGCGCGCGAACCCGTGGCTCGGCGAGGGCGCGGCGCTGGCCGCGTCGCTGATCGCGCTGGGCCTGCGCTTTGCCCTCGACGAGGTGCTGCCGCCGGGCTTTCCCTACCTCACGTTCTTCCCGGCCGTCATCCTGACGACCTTCTTCTTCGGCCTGCGCCCCGGGATCACCTGCGCGACCCTGAGCGGGCTCGCCGCCTGGTACTTCTTCATCCCGCCGGCGCCCGGCTTCGTCATCGACGGGCCCACCGCCCTGGCGCTCGCCTTCTACGCCTTCATCGTCGCGGTCGACATCGCCCTGATCCACCTGATGCACCAGGCCGGCGAGCGGCTGCGCACCGAGCGTCAGGTCACGGCGGACCTGTACGAGCAGCAGCGCACGATGTTCCAGGAGCTGCAGCACCGGGTCGCCAACAACATGCAGTTCGTGGCGGCCCTGCTGACCCTGCAGAAGCGCAAGGTCGGCAACGACCCGAAAGCGGCGCTCGCCGCCCTCGACGAGGCGCGGGTGCGGCTGGAGACGATCTCGCGCATCCACCGCCGCCTCTACGACCCGAGCTGCATCGAGCGCCCCATCGGCCAGACCCTGAGGGAACTCTGCGCGGACCTCCTCGACGCCACGGGGGCGCAGAACATCGTCTGCCTCGTGGACACGCCGCCGGTCCGGCTCGACCTGACCCAGCTCACCACCCTGTCGCTCCTCGTGGTCGAGGTCGTGACCAACGCCCTCAAGCACGCCTTCCCGGCGGGCACGCGCGGCACCATCACGATCCAGCTCGAACGGCTCGAGACGGAGCAACTGACGCTCACCATCGCGGATGACGGGCGCGGCATGCCGGCGGATTTCGACCCCGAGACCACGCGCAGCCTCGGCTTTCGCATCGCGCAGGGGCTCGCCGCCCAGCTCGGCGGGCCGCTCGCCTACTCCAACGCCGGCGGCACCGTGGTCTGCCTCACCTTCGCGCCCTGAGCGGCGCCCGTCCTCAACCCCGAAGCGGAAGGTTTCCCGATCATGCGACTGCCCGGCGCCCTCGTGGCCCTCCTGATCGTCGGCCCCGGCATGATCCTCGGTTGCGGGAGAGCCCGGGCCGACGAATGCGACGATCTCGCCACCCGCATCGCGGGCGCGATCGGCGCCAAGGTCGGCCGTCGGACGGGGCCGAGCGTCGACATCCGCGTGCCCGGCGGCCTCCACATCGACCTCACCTGCCGGGCCGACCCCATCGTGCAGGCGGCCTCCTCCGAACCGACGCCCTCGCCGGCCTATTTCGCCGACCTCGCCATCGCGGCGCAGATCGTGGTGGGGCAGAGCGCGGACGCGGTCCAGACCGCCATCGCCACGGCGCACGCCACCGCCCTGCGCGAGCGGCGCAAGTCCTTCATCCAGCAGAACGGCTGGTCGGCGAGCTGCTACACCGACAGCAGCGGCTCGATCCGCACCCTGTGCTCGGTGGGGCGTATTCCGGCGGATTGAGGCACCGGACGACGCCGGGGTCCCGGACCGGCGGCCCGCAACTCCACCGACGAGCTTTGCCGGGATCCGCGGGGATGTCAGACACGCGCCGCGAAAGCCGCCTCCGGCGCCGCGAGGACCAAGCGACATGACGGTGTCGAACGACGACGACCTGACGGGACTGAAGCGGATCGGGCGCATCGTGGCCGACACCCTCGAAGCGATGGGCAGGGCCATCGAGCCCGGCATGACCACCCGCGAGCTCGATTCCGTCGGGCGCGCGTTCCTGGAGGCGGCCGGGGCGCGCCCGGCTCCGGAGATGGTCTACGCCTTTCCCGGCGCGACCTGCATCAGCGTCAACGAAGAGATCGCGCACGGCATCCCGGGTGATCGGAGGATCGGGCCGGGCGACCTCGTCAACATCGACGTCTCGGCGGAGAAGGCCGGCTACTTCGCCGATACCGGGGCGTCGTTCGCCGTGCCGCCCGTGACGCGCGCCGTCGAGCGGCTGTGCAAGGACGGACGCCGGGCGATGTGGACGGGCTTGCGCCAGGTCGGCGCCGGCAAGCCGCTGGCCGAGATCGGGCGCGCCGTCGGCGCCTTCGCGCGCAAGAACGGCTACACGCTGGTGCGCAACCTCGCCAGCCACGGTGTCGGCCTGTCGCTGCACGAGGAACCGACCGAGATCGCGACCTGGCCCGATGCCTCCGAGCGCCGCATCATGCAGGACGGGTTGGTGTTCACCGTCGAGCCCTTCCTGTCCCTCGGGGCGGATTTCGCCGCCGACGGCGACGATCCCTGGACCCTCTACAGCCGGCCGAGGGCCCTCACGGTCCAGTACGAGCACACCGTCGTCGCCACACGCAACGGACCGCTGGTTCTCACCATGCCGGGATAGGCGGGACGCGGGCGGCGGGAATCTGCTGCGAGGTCGAGAAGCGCGCGGCTCCCGGCAGAAATCCGGGCACCGCGCGTCATCGCAAAGAACTCAGTACTCGATCACGTCTTCCAGCGCGTAGTGCTTCACCGTCTTCCGGTTGGCGATGAGTTCGTCGATGGTCGGCTCGCCGCGCATGGCGCGACCGATGGCGAGCTTCGTGGCCTCGTAATTGGTGCGGTAGAGGTCCTTCTGGTCGAGGTTGGCATCCTCGGCGCAGCGCGGGTCGAGCCAGATCATGATGATCATGCACAGGTCGTCGAGACCGTCCTTGGGCAGTACGCCCTCGATCACGCAATCGATGATGGCGTCGCCGGTGGCGGCCTGGACCACGCCGCCGAGGAGCTCGACGTAAGCCGCGTTGTGGATCGTCGCCTTGGTGGTCATCATCGTGGCCGGGCGCACGAGCTGGTTGAGGTCGCGCACCACGAACATCCGGGTGTGGCCCTGGACCTGCCCCATCATGCCGGCGAAGGCCTGGCCCGCCGGGCCCCGGGTGGAGCCGATCAGCACCTCGGGCATCGCGTCGGTGTACTGCCCGTCCGCCGCGAGCACGGTCGCCTCGCCGGTACGGAACCAGATCTCGGACATGGGGTCTTCCTTCGATACATGATGGCCGCGCCCGGGGGCCGGGATGGGTCGGGGCGCACAAACACCAGAGGGCCGGGGCCCGTCAATCACGTGCCTGCCTTCCCTGCCCCCTCCTCGCCTTCCCCGCCCCTGGCCTCGCGCCACGGGATCGTCCATGCAGGATCGCCGACGGCCGACGAGTCGATGGATTGCCGATACGGCATTCGAGCGAAGCCGAAATCCGCGTGGCGAAGCCATCGAGCGGATTTCGCATGAGAGGCGCGTGACCCGATGAGTACGGAACGGGACTGGAGCGTGGCGGTGGCCGCCGAAGCCGACGGCGTGCGGGTCGAGATCGGCCTGCCCGATCTGGCGGGCAAGCCCGTCACGGCGATCCTGGCGCTCAGCCGGGAGGAAGCCCGCACCCTCGCGCGCGCCCTGCTGGCGGCCTCGGGCGACGCGATGGAGCGGACCTTCCCGCGCGCGCCCTAGGGCAGCGTGTCATCGCATCGTCTTGGCGCCAGCCGGTATCCACCGCGCCCGAGAATCCACCGCGCCCGAAGAGGCGCTAGAGCCCGACGCGGTTGCTGCGGCCGGGCAGCCTCGGCACCTTGGTCCCGCGCGGCTCGATCGGCCCGGCGCAGGTATAGGCGAACTCGGTCTGCAGGTCGGTGAAGACGGTCTCGCCGGTGATCCGGCACTCCTCCCGCACCGTTTCGTCGAGATAGGTCCGGGCCGCCTCGCGAAAGCGCTTCACCCGGGTCAGGGCCGGGTCGCCCCCGGCCAGCGCATCGTCGAGGCCGCAGCCTGTGGTCTCCCGCAGGGCGTTGGAGACGATCAGCATCTTGCGCACCCGGCGCTGGTCGTAGACCTCGTAAGGGTCCTTGCAGCCGATGGTGACGACCTGCGGGGGCACGCTGACATAGGTCTTCGAGATGTAGGCGAAGCCCGTGCAGCCCGAGGCGACGAGCCCGAGCGCGACGGTGGCGACGAGGGAGCCGGTGAGCCGGTACACGTGCGGGGCGCCCTTCGCTTGTCTGCGGACCCAGGTCGGGCCGGATCGGCATTGAAGCGCAGGCGCCCCCACGGTCAAGCCTCCGCCGGCCACACTCCTGGGGTTTCGCCGCCCCGCCGGAACGGAACGGCGCAGAGGCGGCCCTACTCCGGCGGCCCTGATCCGGCGCCTCCTACTCGGCCGCGACGGCGAGATAGCGCGCCGGATCGTAGTTCAGGATCGGGCCGAGCCAGCGCTCGACTTGCCCCAGGTCCATGCCCTTGCGGACCGCGTAATCCTCGACCTGATCGCGCTCCACCTTGGCGACGCCGAAGTAATGCGCCTCCGGGTGGGCGATGTAGAGGCCCGACACGGACGAACCCGGCCACATCGCATAGGACTCGGTGAGCTTCACGCCGATGCGCGATTCCGCCTTGAGCAGGTCGAACAGCGTGACCTTCTCGGTGTGGTCGGGCTGCGACGGGTAGCCCGGCGCCGGGCGAATGCCGTCGTATTCCTCGCGGACGAGGTCCTCCGGGGCGTAGGTCTCGTCGGCGCCGTAGCCCCAGAACTCGCGGCGCACGCGCTCGTGCATGCGCTCGGCGAGCGCCTCGGCGATGCGGTCGGCCAGCGCCTTCACCAGGATGGCGCGGTAATCGTCGTTGGCCCGCTCGAAGCGCTCGGCGATGCGCACCTCCTCCAGGCCCGCCGTGACCACGAAGCCGCCGACGTAATCGGCGATCCCCGTCTCGGCCGGAGCGACGAAATCGGACAGGCAGGTATTGGCGCGCCCATCGCGCTTCGACAGTTGCTGGCGCAGGCCGAAGAAGGTGGCGAGTTTTTCGGAACGGCTCTCGCCGGTGAAGAGCGTGATGTCGTCGCCGACGGAATTCGCCGGCCAGAAGCCGATGACCGCCTTCGGGTTGAACCAGCGCTCGGCCACGATCTGCTTCAGCATCTCCTGCGCGTCGTCGAACAGGGCCTTGGCCGCAGCACCTTGGGCCGGGTCCTCGAAGATCGCCGGGTAGCGGCCCTTGAACTCGTAGGTCTGCAGGAACGGCGTCCAGTCGATGTAGGGCACGAGGTCGGCGACCTCGTAGGAGCTGTAGACCCGGGTGCCGGTGAAGCTCGGCTTCTTGGGCTGGTAGCCCGACCAGTCGATCCGGAACGGGTTGGCGCGGGCCTTGGCCAGGGGCAAGCGCTGCTTGTCGAGTTCGGAACGCGCGTGGGCGTCCGAGACCTTGCGGTACTCGGCGCGGATGTTGGCGATGGTGGTGTCGCGCGTCTCCTTCGAGAGCAGGCTCGAGACCACGCCCACCGCCCGGCTCGCATCGGTGACGTAGACGGTCTGCCCCTTCTGGTAGGAGGGGTGGATCTTCACCGCCGTGTGGACGCGGCTGGTGGTGGCCCCGCCGATGAGGAGCGGCACCTCGAAACCCTCGCGCTCCATCTCGGCGGCCACGTGCACCATCTCGTCGAGCGACGGGGTGATGAGGCCGGACAGGCCGACGATGTCGACGTTCTCGCGCCTGGCGACGTCGAGGATCTTGGCCGCCGGCACCATCACGCCGAGGTCGATGATCTCGTAATTGTTGCAGGCGAGCACGACGCCGACGATGTTCTTGCCGATGTCGTGGACGTCGCCCTTCACCGTCGCCATCAGGATCTTGCCCGCGGCCTGGCGCTTGCCGTCGCCGCCATTGGCGAGCTTCTCCGCCTCCATGAAGGGCTCGAGATAGGCCACCGCCTGCTTCATCACCCGGGCGGACTTCACCACCTGCGGCAGGAACATCTTGCCCGACCCGAACAGGTCGCCGACCACGTTCATGCCGGCCATGAGCGGACCCTCGATGACGTGGAGCGGGCGCTCCACGCCGAGGCGGGCCTCCTCCGTGTCGGCGAGGATGTATTCCGTGATGCCGTTCACCAGCGCGTGCTCGATGCGCTTCTGCACGGGGCTCTCGCGCCAGGCCGTGTCGGCGGTCTTGGCCTGGACGCCGCCGCCGGACTTGAAGCGCGCGGCCGCCTCCAGCAGGCGGTCGGTGGAATCGTCGCGGCGATTGAGGACCACGTCCTCGCAGAGCTCGCGCAGTTCCGCCGGCAGCTCGTCGTAGATCGCGAGCTGGCCCGCATTCACGATGCCCATGTCCATGCCGACCTGGATCGCATGGTACAGGAACACCGCGTGCATCGCCTCGCGCACGGGCTCGTTGCCCCGGAAGGCGAAGCTGAGGTTCGAGATGCCGCCCGAGATGTGGGCGTGGGGCAGGGTCTCGCGGATGATCCGGGTCGCCTCGATGAAGGCGACGCCGTAGCCGTTATGCTCCTCGATGCCGGTGGCGACCGCGAATACGTTGGGGTCGAAGATGATGTCTTCCGGGGGGAAGCCGATCTCCTCGGTGAGCACCCGGTAGGCCTTGGTGCAGATCTCGACCTTGCGCTCGAGCGTGTCGGCCTGCCCCTGCTCGTCGAAGGCCATGACCACGACCGCCGCCCCGTAGGAGCGGCAGACCTTGGCGTCGTGGATGAACTTCTCGACGCCCTCCTTCATGGAGATCGAGTTCACGATCGCCTTGCCCTGGACGCATTTCAGGCCGGCTTCGATGACGCTGAACTTGGAGGAATCGATCATCACCGGCACGCGGGCGATGTCGGGCTCAGCCGCCACGAGGTTGAGGAACTCGACCATCGCCTTCTCGGAATCGAGCAGGCCCTCGTCCATGTTGATGTCGATGATGCTGGCGCCCGCCGCCACCTGATCGCGGGCGACATCGAGCGCCGCCGCGTAGTCGCCGGCGGTGACGAGCTTCCTGAACTTGGCCGAGCCGGTGACGTTGGTGCGCTCGCCCACGTTCACGAAGGGGATCTCCTTCGTCAGCGTGAAGGGCTCCAGGCCCGAGAGGCGCATCAGCGGGGCGATCTGCGGGATCTTGCGCGGCGCCTTGCCGGCGACGGCCTGCGCGATGGCGCGGATGTGGTCCGGTGTGGTGCCGCAGCAGCCGCCGACCATGTTGACGATGCCGCCCTCGGCGAACTCGGCCACGAGCTTGGCCATCGCCTCCGGGCTCTCGTCGTAGAGGCCGAACTCATTCGGCAGGCCCGCATTCGGGTAGGCACACACGAGCGTGTCGGCGATGCGCGACAATTCGCTGATGTGGCCGCGCATCTCGCGCGCACCGAGCGCGCAGTTGAGGCCGATGGTGAGCGGCGCGGAATGGCGCAGGGCGTTCCAGAACGCTTCCGGCGTCTGGCCCGACAGGGTCCGGCCGGACAAATCGGTGATCGTCCCCGAGATCATGATCGGCAGCTTGATCCCGAGCTCGTCGAACACGGCCCAGGTCGCCGACACGGCGGCCTTGGCGTTGAGGGTGTCGAAGATCGTCTCGATCAGGATGAGTTCGGCGCCGCCGTCGATGAGGCCGCGGACCTGATCGGCATAGGCCGCCTTGACCTCGTCGAAGGTCACGGCCCGGTAGCCGGGATTGTTCACGTCCGGCGAAATCGACAGGGTGCGGTTCGTCGGGCCGATGGCGCCGGCCACGAAGCGGCGGCGGCCATCCTGCTGCTCGGCCAGGGCCGCGGCCTCGCGGGCGAGGCGCGCGCCGTCCCGGTTCAGCTCGTGGATGATCGATTCCATGCCGTAATCGGCCTGGGCGATGGTGGTACCGGAGAACGTGTTCGTCTCGCACATGTCGGCGCCGGCGAGGAAGTAATCGAGGTGGATCTGCCGGATCGCGTCGGGCTGGGTCAGGATCAGGAGGTCGTTGTTGCCCTTCTGGTCGTGGCTGTGATCCACGAAGCGCGACCCGCGAAAATCCGCCTCCCCGTACCCGAGACGCTGAATCACGGTGCCCATCGCCCCGTCGAGGACGAGGATTTTCTCGGCCGCGCGCTGGCGCAGGGCCGCTTCGATCTCTTGGCCGTCAACGGGGCGCAGGTCGGTCATGAGCTCGGTCATGGGGTCTCTCAAGCGTCATTACCCGGTCCGCGTGGCGGGACCCGGTATCCGGAACCGCGAGGGCGTCCGGAAGGGCGGTTTCGGCTGCCGGATGGTCACATCCGGCGGGGTCGGCGTCTCTGGATCCCGGGCTCGCCGTCAGCGCCCCGGGATTACGAGCGGCTCCGGCGATCAGGCCGCCTTCGCCGCCGCCACCTTCGGTGCCTGCGCCCGCAGGCCGAGCACGTGGCAGATGGCGTAGACGAGGTCGGAGCGGTTCATCGAGTAGAAGTGGAAGTCGTTGATGCCGTGGTCCACGAGATCGAGCACCTGCTCGGCCGCCACCGCCGCCGCCACGAGGCGCCGGGTCTCGACGTCGTTGTCGAGGCCCTCGAACCGGGCGGCGAGCCAGTACGGCACCGAGGCACCGGTGCGGCGGGCGAAATTCGCCGCCTGCTTGAAGTTCTGCACCGGCAGGATGC
Source organism: Methylobacterium sp. (assembly GCF_028290105.1). Taxonomy (GTDB): domain Bacteria; phylum Pseudomonadota; class Alphaproteobacteria; order Rhizobiales; family Beijerinckiaceae; genus Methylobacterium. The sequence goes on along the minus strand of NZ_JAQGKL010000231.1, from coordinate 1,913 downwards.
CGGGGATGATCGGGATGTCGATGCCGGCGGCGCGCACCTTGTCGACGTAGCGCAGATAGATGTCGTTCTCGAAAAAGAACTGCGTGATCGCCTGGTCGGCGCCCGCATCGACCTTGGCCTTCAGGGCATCGATGTCGGCGTCGAGGGAGGAGGCCTCCGGGTGCTTCTCGGGATAGGCCGAGACGGAGACTTTGAAGTCACCGATGCGCTTGATGCCGGCCACGAGGTCCGAGGTCTGCGCGTAGCCGCCCGGATGCGGCCGGTAGGCGGTGCCGACGCCGTCCTGCGGGTCGCCGCGCAGGGCCACGATGTGGCGCACGCCGGCATCCCAGTAGGATTGCACGACGGCGTCGATCTCCTCGCGGGTGGCGTCGACGCAGGTGAGGTGGGCGGCGGGCTGCAGGCCCGTTTCCTTGACCATCCGGGCGACGGTGTTGTGGGTGCGCTCGCGGGTGGAGCCGCCGGCCCCGTAGGTCACCGAGACGAATTTCGGCTGGAGCGGCGCGAGGCGCTCGATCGACGACCAGAGGATCTTCTCCATCTCCTCGGTCTTCGGGGGAAAAAACTCGATGGAGACCCGGATCGGACGGTAGCCGTCGCGGCTGGCGCGATGTTGGGAGGCGGTCGGCATCGGGGTCGTCCTCTATGCCGGTCGGTTCAGACGGTCGGTGGAAGGGGAGCGGCTCGGCCCTCAGGCCACGGCCAGTTCCCGGAGCGGCGGAGCCGACGTGCCCTGCGATTCGACCGCGTCGGTGGCGAGCCACAGCGTCACGGTCAACTGGTCCTCGACCTCGCCGGTAGGGGCGAGATCCCGGATCGTGACGCTCGGCAGGCCCGCATCGGCGAGCCAACCCGTCACCTGCTCGGGCGCGAAGCCGAGGCGGCGATGCGCCTGGGATTCGCGCAGGAATTCGAGATCGTGGGGGGCGAAATCCACCACCAGCAGACGTCCGCCGGGAGCGACGAGGCGCGCGGCCTCGCGCAACGCCCGGGCCGGGTCGTCGAGGTAGTGCAGCACCTGGTGCACGACGACGAGGTCGAAGCCGCCGCGCCCGAAGGGCGGCGCGTGGATGTCGCCCTGGCGCAGGTCGACCCGCGACAGGCCCATCCGTTCGAGGTTCGCCCGGGCCACCGACAGCATGGCGTGGTTGGAATCGAGCCCGACCGCCCGCGCGGCGCGCGGGGCGAGCAGCCCGAGCATCCGCCCGGTGCCGGTGCCGAGATCGACGAGGTTCTGGATCGGTCGCGCGCCCAGCGCGTCGAGCACGGCCGCCTCGACCGTGGCCTCGGGCACGTGGAGGGAGCGCAGGCGGTCCCATTTCGGCGCGAGGCGCGCGAAGAAGGCCTGCGCGGTCTCGGCGCGCTGCGTGCGCACCGCCTCCAGCCGGGCGAGATCCTCGGAGAGCGGCGGCCGCGCCGCATCGAGCCCAGCGATCAGCGGCTGCACGAGGGCGGCCCGCTCCTCCACGAGGCGGAAGAACGCCCAGGCTCCCTCGCGATGCCGCTCGACCAGTCCTGCCTCGACGAGGAGCTTGAGGTGGCGCGAGATGCGCGGCTGCGACTGCCCGAGGATGTCGGTGAGGTCGGAGACCGACAACTCGCCCGCCGCCAGCAGCGCGAGGACGCGCAGGCGCGTCTCCTCGGCGGCCGCGCGCAGGATGGCGAGGGCGTCAGGGAAAGGCAGGGTCGGCGTGAGAGCAGGGCCCGCGTGAGACATAAAGATATCTTTATGTGAAAACGGGGGACGTGACAAGCGCTTCTTCGGAACAAGAGGCTCAGGCGGCGTTCCAGAGCCAGGCCGCGCCCCGGACGCCGGAGGCGTCGCCGTGCCGGCTCGGGCGGATGGGCGTGTCGAACGCGTCGGAGAAGACGTGCGGCGCGATCCGCTCCGGCAGGCCTGCGAGGATCTCGGG
>NZ_JAQGKL010000204.1 GCF_028290105.1 Methylobacterium sp. | reverse complement strand
CGAGATCACCGCCGCCAGCGTCAGCCGCGCCTGAACGCCTGCCGGCTAAGCGGATTACTTCGGCGGTGAAGACCGCCGTCTCGCTCCCCGGGCGTCACCGCCCGGGGAGCGATCTGCATTCTGGAGGCGGAATCGATCTCGGAGGCGGTTCTGCCGGGCATTCGAGGCCGGCGTCAGGACCCTAACCCTGACCGGCCGATACCGCCTCCAGGGTTGAGATCAGGACATCACACACCACCGGGCTGTCACTCCAACCCCAGCCAATGCTCGATCTCCAGAAAAAATTCCCTGTAAAACCGCGATCGAAACATTCCCGTATGCTCAGCAATTCTGACCGGCGATACGTTTTACTTCGGAAGCCAATTGCAATGGAACATCACCAAAGCGGTCTCATCAATCGTCCTAATTTGGAAACGGCACGCCGCCAGCCGGATCAATAGAACTTCCAAGAATTCAGCGCTTCGTGGTACGTGACGGAACCATAGCCATAAGCCACGGACGCCCCGGCATTGCGGAGTTGCCCATGAGATCCCGGTTCCTGCTGCCCATGCTCCTCGCCGCGACCGGCATCGGGATGGCGTTGTCGGGTGCGTCGGCGAAGGGCACTCCCTTCGCGACGGTGAAGGACTGGGACATCAGCCGGGAGGTCCGGGGCCAGACGACCACCTGCATCATGGTGCGCGGCTACAAGGACGAGGATGACGAGAACGCCAGTTCGGTGGCGCTGTCCGCCTTTCCCGGCTTCCTCGGCATTTCGCTGGGTTACCAGGGCTGGTCCCACGACAAGGGGAACCGGACCATCGTCCTCCTGATCGGGGGCAAGGTCGTGGACCTCCGCTCCAAATGGGAAGCGGACGATACGCAGATGAGCGGGCGATTGTCGGACCAGCTGCTGCCGCAGCTCAGGAGTGCCGACAACATCGTCCTTCGCTTCAAGGACGGGGACGCCGACTTCAAGATCCCGGCCTTCGCCGAGGCGTTCGACGCCCTGAAGCAATGCGAGAAGGGACCGGACAAGCCCGCCGCGGAGACGCCCACGGCCGAGATCCCGCCGGAAGCCCGCATCGCCCACTATTCGACGGGGCTCTTCTTCCAGAAGGCGCTTCAGGATTGCGATGTCGCGACCACGAAGAAGCAGCGCGCCGACCTCGACGCCAAGGTCGCGGTGATGCGGCCCGAGATGAGCCTGATCCAGCCCCTGATCGACGCCGAGTTGCGCAAGCGCTTCGAGGACCCGAAGGAGACGTTCTGTCCGAAGCCGAGCGATGGCGCCCAGTTCCCGGCGGTCCTCGAACAGTACCTGACCCTGTCGCCCGAGGCCTTCGACGCCGAGACGACGCGCCGGCAGGCCGAGAAGAAGGCGGCCGCGCGTCCCTCCGAGACACGCATGAAGGTCTACGGCATGGGGCTGATCTTCCAGAAGCTGATGGCCAGCTGCGAAATCCCGACGACGTCCCGGCAGCGCGCCGAATTCGACGCCAAGCTCGCCACGATGACGCCCGAGATGGCGCCGGTCGCGGAAGAGATCCAGGCGAAGCTGCAGCCGACCTTCGCTCGATCGAGCGCCGAACTCTGCGCCGCGTTCCGGGATCTCGCGGAGGATACCCAGCCGATCACCCAGTTCTCGACCCGGACACCCGAAGACTTCGCGGCCTTCATGGATGCGCGCGAGGCGGCCAAGTCCGCAAAGGCGCCGCCGGCCTCGCCGCCCGACGCCAAACTCTGATCCCCTCGGCGTCCCGTCCCTTCGGAGCAACCCATCATGAAGCGCCTGACCCAGGCCCGGTCCTGCCTCCTCGGCCTGCTCGCCGGCCTCGCCCCCCTGGTCGCGCAGGCTCAGGAACGCCCGCTCTTCGAGAGCGTGAACGGCTGGCAGGTCGAGCGCGCCGGCAGCGTCACGGGGGTCAACCCGTGCGTGATCGTCCGATCCTACGTCGACGAGGACGATGACGACGCCGACAATTCCATCACCTTCGCGCTGGAGAACAAGGCGCTCGTGGTGGTGCTCACCTACAGCAAGTGGTCGCACGACAAGGATGAGAAGATCGTCGCCGCGACCGAACTGGGCGGCAAGACCGTGAACGCCAAATCGACCTGGACTGGCAACGGCACCCAGATCGTCGGCTCCCTGCCGGCGGGCCTCGCGGAGAAAGCCGCCGATTCGGAAGAGATCGCCATCAAGGGCAAGGGCTGGAAGGCGAGCTTCGATCTCAGCGGCGCGTCCGAGGCCTTCGCGGCGATGAAGCGCTGCAATGCGGGCGAGAAGCCGAACCCGCGCACCTGAGCGACAGGGCGCGAAACCCGAGGCGCGGGTCCGGCCACCCTTGGCCCGACGTCAGATCTTGCCGACCTTAGACCTTGCCGACCTTAGATCCTGCCGACCTTAGATCTTGCAGGCGCTTTCCAAAGCGGTGTTTTCGGCGGCCGTGAACAGGCGCGAGCGGATCAGGAAACGCTTGTCGCGCCCGTTCTCGAGGGAAAACATGCCGCCGCGCCCGCGCACCACGTCGAGGATGAGGTGCGTGTGCTTCCAGACCTCGAATTGCGGCCGGCTGATCCAGAAGTCGGCCCCCGCCACGGTGCCGAGGTGGACGTCGCTGTCGCCGGTGAGGAAATCGCCGAGCGGGTAGCACATGGGCGAGGAGCCGTCGCAGCAGCCGCCCGACTGGTGGAACATCACCGGCCCGTGCTCGGCCCGCAGTTCCGCGATGAGTTCGACGGCGGCCGGGGTGGCGGTGACGCGCAGCGGCGTGCCGTCGGCGCCGACCTGATCGGCGGTGGTCGAATCGGGGGAGGCGAGGACGCTCACGGGTTCGGTCTCCATGGGTATGTTGACCCGGTCAGATAGGGCTGCGCCACGAAAAAGCCCCGGCCGTTTCGGGCCGGGGCAGGTTCCCGCGGGTCGCGGTCGTCCGACCGCGCTTAGAAGAACCCGAGCTTCTTGGCCGAGTAACTGACCAGCATGTTCTTGGTCTGCTGATAGTGATCGAGCATCATCTTGTGATTCTCGCGGCCGATGCCGGACTGCTTGTAGCCGCCGAAGGCCGCGTGGGCCGGGTAGGCGTGGTAGCAGTTCGTCCAGACGCGGCCGGCCTGGATGGCGCGGCCGAAGCGGTAGGCGCGGGTCCCGTCGCGGGTCCAGACGCCGGCGCCGAGGCCGTAGAGGGTGTCGTTGGCGATCGAGAGCGCGTCGGCATCGTCCTTGAAGGTCGTCACCGAGAGCACGGGCCCGAAGATCTCCTCCTGGAAGATGCGCATCTTGTTGTGGCCCTTGAAGACGGTGGGCTTCATGTAGAAACCCTCCGCGAACTCGCCGTCCTTGACGTTGCGCTCGCCGCCCGTGAGGCACTCGGCGCCTTCCTGGCGGCCGATGTCGACGTAGCTGAGGATCTTCTCCAGCTGCTCGGAGGACGCCTGGGCCCCGATCATGGTGGCGGGGTCGAGGGGCGAGCCCTGCGTGATCGCCTCGACGCGCTTGATCGCCCGCTCCATGAAGCGGTCGTAGATCGACTCGTGCACCAGCGCCCGGCTCGGGCAGGTGCAGACTTCGCCCTGGTTGAGGGCGAACATGGTGAAGCCCTCCAGCGCCTTGTCGAAGAAGTCGTCGTCCTCGTTGGCGACGTCGGCGAAGAAGATGTTGGGCGACTTGCCGCCGAGTTCCAGCGTCACCGGGATCAGGTTCTGCGAGGCGTACTGCATGATCAGCCGGCCCGTCGTCGTCTCGCCGGTGAAGGCGATCTTGGCGATGCGGGGCGAGGAGGCCAGCGGCTTGCCGCATTCGAGCCCGAAGCCGTTGACGATGTTGAGCACGCCCGGCGGCAGCAGGTCCGCGATGAGCTCGGCCACCACGAGGATCGAGGCGGGCGTCTGCTCGGCGGGCTTCAGCACCACGCAATTGCCGGCGGCGAGTGCGGGCGCGAGCTTCCACACCGCCATCAGGATGGGGAAGTTCCACGGGATGATCTGGCCGACGACGCCGAGCGGCTCATGGAAGTGGTAGGCCACCGTGTCGTGGTCGATCTCGGAAATCGCGCCTTCCTGCGCGCGCACGCAGCCGGCGAAGTAGCGGAAATGGTCGATGGCGAGCGGGATGTCCGCATGCGTCGTCTCGCGGATCGGCTTGCCGTTGTCCCAGGTCTCGGCGAGCGCGATCAGATCGAGGTTGTCCTCCATCCGGTCGGCGATTTTGTTGAGGATGCGGGCGCGCTCGCCCGGTGACGTCCGGCCCCAGGCTTCCTTGGCGGCATGGGCCGCGTCCAGCGCCTTGTCGACGTCGGCGGCGTCCGAGCGGGCGACCTCGCAGATCACCCGGCCGGTGATGGGCGAGGTGTTCTCGAAGTAGCGGCCGGCCACGGGCGCCAGCCATTGCCCGCCGATGAAGTTGTCGTAGCGGGCCGAGAACGGGGCCTTGGTGCCCTGGTCGAGAAATTCCGGCTTGTTCATCGCGTATCCTCCTGCTTGTTTTTATGAGCCGCAGCCAAGGCCAGACGCCGAGACGAATCAAGGTGGACTTTTGGCCAAGGAACGCTGCGGACGAACGTGGCGGCGAGCGCGGTTCGACCGCGAAGCCTCGCCTGCGCGCGGAATGGCGTTCCGGCGCTCGACCCGATGGTAGACCCGTTTCGGAAGGTTGGCGACCCGGCCGGGGCCTTAGCGCGGCGCCAGCCAGGCGAGACGGCGTGCGGTGATCCGCCGGGCGGTCCGCGCATCGATGCGCGGCCCCGAGCGGGCGGAGCCGGGGGCATCGAGGAGGAGCCCGGTGGCACGGCCGTCGGGCTCGAGATCGAGGGCGATGCGGGTTCCGTCTCCGGCCACGAACACGCGGTCACTCTCCGGCATGAGCTCGAGGCGGGCGAGCCCGGTCCCCTGCGCGACCAGCCGGTCCCCGGAGCGGGTCAGGGCCACGACGGCGCGCGGGCCGACGCGGTAGAACCCGACGTAGCGGTCGAGGACATTCGGCGGAACCGTGATGCCGGTGGCCTCCGGCTCGCCCAACGCGAGAGCGCCGAGACGGCGCGACAGGGCCTGGGCCGGCGCCGTCTCGGTGTTGCCGAGGACCACGATGGTCAGGCCGAGATCCGGATAGGTGTCCTTGATCGCGGAAAACCCGTTCAGGAAGCCGCCATGCGACCAGAGCCGCCGGCCATAGGCCGTGCCGAGATACCAGCCGAGCCCGTAGCCGTGACCGCGATCCTGGAACATCGCCGCGACGGATTCCGGCGCGAGGACGCGGCCGGAAAGCAGGGCCCGGTCCCAGGCCACGAGGTCGTCGAGGGTCGAGACCAGCCCGCCGGCCCCGAGGGCCGCGGATGCGGCGACGGGGGGCGCGTTGCGCCAGGTTCCGGCCGCCCGGTGATAGCCCTCGGCGCGGCGCGGGATCACGCGTTCCGGGTCGGCATCACTCGTATCAGACAGCCCGGCGGGGGCGAGGACGAGACGGCGCAGGGCGTCGGCGAACGGTTCGCCGGTGATCCGCTCGATGATCGCGCCGAGCAGGACGTATCCGGTGTTGCTGTATTCCTGCGCCGAGCCCGCCGGGAATAGAAGCGCCTCGGAGAACAGCCGGCCGACGACCTCCATCGGGGTGCGTGCGGTCCGGGCGATCACCGTCGGGTAGTCGGGCAGGGCGGTGACGTTGGGCAGGCCCGACGTGTGGTCGAGGAGCATCCGCAGGGTGATGGGCGCCCAGGACGGTGGCAAATCCGGCATGTGCCGCGCGGCCGGATCGTCGAGGGCGAGCCGGCCGTCCTCCTGGAGCCTGAGAATCGCGGCCGCGGTGAATTGCTTGGTCAGCGAGGCGATGCGAAAGCGGGTGTCCGGCGTGTTCGCCACCGACCACTCGCGGTTCGCGAGCCCGTAGGCGCGCCGGAACAGCACGACGCCGTCGCGCGCGACGATGACGGCTCCGGAGAAGATACCAGCGCGGGCATAGGGCTGCACGATGGCGTCGGCCCGCTCGGCGAAGGGCGCCTCCGGTTCCGCCGCCGCGGGTCCGATCGCCACGAGCGCCAGGAGCAACCCGAGCAGGACGATGCGACGTCGCGTCTCCGGCACCCCGACATCCTCCCGATCGAACCGCACCCGTCACCCGCCGGCACGATTCGAAATGCCGCAGGTGGTGAGGGTTAAGCGCGACCGCTTGTGCGGAATTGTGGCGGTCCGGCCCGGAGCGCCCGCGCGGCTGCCATGCGGCGCGGGCGATTGCCCGGCCTTCGCGGCGGCACACTTTGGGGCGAGAGACAGTTTCTCCTGCGTCAGCCGCTCGCGCCGATAAAAATCTCCCAAGGACAGCCCGCCGTGACAACCACCCCGGTGACGACCGCGCGTGCGCCGGTCTCGACGCCTCAAGACACAGCGACCAAAGTCTGGACGGGCCCCGGCTTCGGCGAGTTCGTGGGAATCGTCGCGCTGATGATGGCGGTCACCGCCATCTCCATCGACAACCTGCTGCCGGCCTTTCCGGCGATCCAGGCGCGCTTCGGCGTGCCGGACGCCAACAGCCTGCAGCTCCTCGTCTACGTCTACATGATCGGATTCGGTGCCGCGCAGATCGTCTACGGGCCGCTCTCGGACACGTTCGGCCGGCGCTCCGTGCTCCTCGCGGGCCTGGCGATCTACGTGGTCGGAACGGGGCTGGCCATGGTGGCGCCGTCCTTCGGTTGGCTGCTCGCCGCCCGGGTCATCCAGGGCCTCGGGGCCGCCAGCGGCCGCGTCCTCTCCACCGCCATCGTGCGCGACCGTTTCGCGGGCCGCGAGATGGCGAGCGTGATGTCGCTGATCATGATGGTGTTCCTCATCGTGCCGATGATCGCGCCGGCCATCGGCGGCGCGATGCTGCTGTTCGGCTCCTGGGTCTACGTCTTCGTCTCGATGCTGGCACTGGCCGGCATCCTGATCCTCTGGTTCGCGGCCCGGATGCCCGAGACGCTCCACCCGCAATACCGGCGCCCGTTCTCGCTTCGCGCCGTAGCCCAGGCGGTGGGGCTGACCTTCCGCAACCGGGTGGCGGTCGGCTACGCCACGGCGCTCGGCCTGCTCACCGGCTGCATCATGGGCTATGTCGGCTCGGCCCAGCAGGTCTTCGACACGGGCCTCTACCATCTCGGGAACCTGTTCCCCCTGGCCTTCGGCCTCGTCGCCGGGGCGATGGGCGCGGCCACGCTGCTGAACGCGCGCCTCGTGCGCCGCCTCGGCATGCGACCGCTCTCGCACGCGGGCCTGAGCCTGTTCGTCGTGGTCGCGGTCGGTCAGGTCGTGGTGGGCCTCGCCTATCACGGACACCCGCCGCTCGCCCTGTTCCTCGCGATTCTGGCCGCCAACCAGTTCCTGATCAGCTTTGCCATGCCGAACTTCAACGCGCTGGCCCTGCAGCCGCTGGGCGAGATCGCCGGCACGGCGTCGTCCTTCCTCGGCTTCTACACCACGGCGCTCGGCGCGTTCTGCGGCTACCTGATCGGGCAATCCTTCGACGGCTCGGTCCTGCCCATCGGCATCGGCTACGCCATCCTCGGCTCCCTCGCCCTCGCGGTCGTCGCCTGGACGGAGCGTGGACGCCTGTTCCGGGGCGGCGTTTCCGGTTGAGGCGTGCGCGTCCTTAACGCCGTCTTCAGCGGGGGCCGACAAAGCTCGGCATCGACCCCGACAGACGGAGACCGATGCGTGACCGGCCGTGCCCAAGACGGACTGCTTCTTCTCTCGCGGCTGCTCCTGGCCGCAGCCCTCCTGCCGACGGGCATCGCCCGCGCGCTCAACGTTTCCGGCTTCGCGCTGACGCTCGCCGGCATTGGCCTGCCGTCCCCCAACGCCGTCGCGACCGCGGCGGTGATCGTCCAGGTCTTCGGGCCCGTCGCGTTGATCCTCGGCGTCTTGCCGCGCCTCAGCGGGCTGGCGCTCGCCGCCTTCGTGGCGGTGATGGCCGGCCTGCTCCATCCCTTCTGGCAATATATCGGCCCGAGTGCCGTGGCCGAGCGCACGCTGTTCCTGGCCGATCTCGGCCTCGCCGGCGGCTTCCTGATGTATGCGATGACCGGCCCCGGGGCCTGGAGCTGGCTGGGCTGGCGCCAGGGCGCCCGTGCCTCGGCTGGTCCAGCCCGGGCCGCGCCTGCCAAGACCACGTCCGCGAAGGCCACGTCCTCGAAGTCGGGGGCGAGGCCCAAGCGCCCCGCCGGCCGCGTCCCCGCCCGCGCCGCCGCCTGACTTTCCTACGGCGTCGCGTTCCGAGCTTCCTCGGCCACGCGCCGCTGGCCTGAGACTTCCGCCCCGGCATTGGGGTCGAGCCGGCGAAATCCGAAGAACGAAGCCAGCGAGATCATCGAGACGGTAAGGAAGGCCGGCCCGAAATCCGCGGCCGCGATCTCGGATCGTCCATAGGCGGCCGCATGCGCCTCGAGGGCGAGGGCGCCGATCGAGACGCCGAGACTGAGCGAGAGCTGCTGGGCCACGCTGGCGAGGCTCGTCGCCGCGCTCATCTCGGGTTTGTCGAGTTCGGCATACGCGATGGCGTTGACGCAGGTGAATTGCAGGGAGCGCACGCAGCCCCCCAGCAAAAGCACGCAGACGATGACCGCGTGCGGGGTCTGCACCGTGAAGAGCCCGTTCACCGCGAGGAAGCCCGAGGCCACCACGGCGTTGACGAGCATCACCCGGCGAAAGCCGTAGGCGCGCAGGATTCGGGGGCCGATGATCTTGATGAGCAACGCGCCG
>NZ_JAQGKL010000182.1 GCF_028290105.1 Methylobacterium sp. | reverse complement strand
ATGCGCTACCTTGCCCACCGCAACGACAAGGGCGAGGGACACCTGCTCGGCACCCAGTTCCGCCTGAACGATCTCGGTCTGCGCTGCATGGCCGAGCACGTCACCCGCGCCATCACCCTCTCGCTGCTGCAGCCCGACCCCACCGCGACGGGCAGCGCGGGACGCCCGGCCCTGACGCTTGCGCCCCCCAAGGACGCCGCCGGGATCAAGCTCGCGCCCCAGGCCTCGCCCGCCGGCCCGTGAGCGCAAAGCCTTAACCCCGCCGCTTAACCGGCCCGCAACGCCGGGTCGGCTATGCCCGGCGCGAGGTGTGAGGGGTTTGCGTTGGGCATCGCGACGGACAGGATCGGGGCTCTCGGCCTCTGGGGTGGCGTCGCGCACCTGACGCGCCTGCGGACGGGTGCCGCCGGAGCAGCCATCGACGTCTTTGCGATCCGCATCGCCGCCGCCGGCTTCGCCTATGGGGCCCAAGTCCTGATGGCGCGCCTGATGGGTGGCACCGAGTACGGCATCTTCGCCGCCATCTGGGTCTGGATCGCCATCCTCGGGCACTCCGCCACCCTCGGCCTGTCACAGGGCGCCTGCCGCTTCCTCCCCGCCGATCAGGCGCGCGGCGACGATGCGGCCGTGCGCGCCTATCTGCTCGGCGGTCTCGGCGTCACCCTGGCAAGCGCGCTGACCGTGGCGTTCGGCGGCGTGACGCTGGTCTGGGCCGAGGGCTCGCTGTTCGGCGGCCCCTACGCCGCCCCGCTCCTCGTCGCCATTCTGGTCCTGCCGCTGTTCGCCCTGCAGGATTACTGCGAGGGAATCGCCCGCAGCCAGAACTGGGCGATTCTTGCCATCGCGCCGCCCTATCTGCTGCGCCAGGGCCTGATCATGGCCGCGATGCTCCTCGCCGTCGCCCTCGGGGCCCCGGCCGAAGCCCGCATCGCCGTGCTGTGCACCCTCGTCGCCACGGGGGTGGCGGTGGCGATCCAGGCCGGCATGCTGCTGGCGCGCCTGCGCCGGACTGTCCCCGCCGGTCCGCGCCGCTACGCGTGGCGGCGCTGGTTCCGGGCTTGCCTGCCCATCGCCGCGAGCGATCTGGCCAGCGCCGGCTTCAACGTCGTCGATGTCGTGGTTCTGAGCCTGCTCGCCCCGCCCGCCACCGTGGGGCTCTACTTCGCCGCCACCCGTATCCAGCAATTCGTGGTCTTCGTGCATTTCGCCGCCACCGCCGCGACCGCGCAGCGCTTCACCGCCGTCCATGCCGCCGGGGACGGGGTGGGGCTCGCCGCGCTCGTGCGGATGCAGGCGCGCTTGACGCTCGCGGCCACGCTCGTCGTCGGGGCGGCGGTGCTGGCGGCCGCGCCCCTGTTACTCGGCCTGTTCGGACCCGAATTCCACGGCAGCCTGCCGATCCTCGCGCTGCTGGTCGCCGGCAGCGTCGTCGCCAGTGCCTTCGGGCCGGGCGAGGACCTGCTCAACATGCTGGGCGGCGAGCGCCTCGCCGCCCTCGTCACCGTGGCGATGCTGGCGCTCGCCGCCGGTCTCTGCGTCGCGCTCGTTCCGGCTTACGGCGTAGCGGGCGCAGCATCCGCCATGGCGCTTGCCACCATCCTGCGCGCTGTCGCGATGGCGCTGGCGGCCAAGGCCGTGCACGGCCTGACGACGCCCGTCCAGCTTCCCGCCTTCGGACGCAGGGCCCGATGATCGCCGCCCCGAGCCTCAAGGCCGCCCCGGTCTACGCGCCTGTGCTCACCACGCTGGCGGCCCTTGGCGCCGAGGCGCCGGCCTGGGACGCCTTGTCGGCGCGGGCGGGGGATGCGCATCCCTATTACAGCCGACACGCGATGCAGGCGCACGCGGCGAGTGGACTTGCCAATCCCGACCTCTCGATCGTCGTGGTCCGTGGTCCGGGCGGGATCGAGGCCGTGCTGCCCTTCCGGCGTTCCTACGACATCTGCGGCCTCGGCCGTCCGGTCGCGCTGCCCTTTGTCTCGCCCTTCGTCACCGCGACGGCGCCCCTGGTGGCAGCCGGCCCGGAGCGCCCCGCAATCCTCGCCGCCCTGGTCGAGGGATTGCGCGAGGCCTCGGGCGGACGGCCCTGGCGCTGGCCGCATCTCTCGCCAGAAACCGCGCTCGGGCAGGACCTTTGCGGCGCGCTGCGGGCGGCCGGCTGGACCCTGGGAGAGGTCGGCCGCTTCACCCGCCCGGTGCTCGACAGGCGCGCCGACCACGCGGATTTCCTCGCGGGCCATCCGCATCCCTCCCGCCTCAAGGACCTGCGTCGGCGCGGACGTCGTCTGGCGGAGAGCGGCGAGGTCACCTTCGCGGTGGCGACGGAGGGCCCGCGCCTCGCCGAGGCGGTGGAGACCTTCCTCCGGCTCGAGGCCGCGGGCTGGAAGGGTGATGCCGGCAGCGCCATGGCGTGCCGCGCCGCCCACGCGGCCTTCGCCCGCGCGATCTTCGCCGCGACCGGAGGACCTGTCCATGTCCGGGCCGACACGCTGAGCCTCGATGGCCGCGCCCTCGCCATCAGCCTCGCGCTGGTGTCTGGCGGCACCGCCTATCTTCTGAAGACCGCCTACGACGAAGGGGCCCGCGCCCTGGCGCCGGGGCTGGTCCTGGAGGCCGAAATCGTGCGGGCGCTGCACGCGGAGGCCTTCGCCGAGCGCCTCGATTCGGCGACGAACGGCGGCTCCGCCCTGGAGAGCCTCTACCGGGAGCACGAGACCGTGGCCGAGCTCGTGGCCGTGCCGGCCGGGGGGCGCCACTTCGTCAGCCTGGAGCGGCGCCTGCGCCTCGCGCGCCTGGAGGGCGAGGCGCGCCATGAGGCCAAGCGCCTCTTGGGGCGCCGGAGGTAAAGGCGCTGACGGGCTCGCCGGACCGTGCTACTGCGCGCCCTCGGAACGCCAGACAGGACCTCAGCCCCCATGCGCCGTCCGCTCTACGCCCTCACCGGAGCCTTGATCCTCGCCATGACCGCATCCGCATCCGCCGAGACCATCACCACGCCCTCGGGCCTCCAGTACCGCGACGAGGTCGTGGGCACCGGCCCCGAGCCCAAGGCCGGCCAGAAGGTCAGCGTGCACTATACCGGCTGGCTCGATGACGGCGGCAAGCCGGGCAAGAAGTTCGATTCCTCGCGCGATCGCGGCACGCCCTTCAGCTTCACCCTCGGCGCCGGTCAGGTCATCGCCGGCTGGGATACGGGCGTCGCCACGATGAAGGTCGGCGGCAAGCGCACGCTGATCATCCCGCCCGACCAGGGATACGGCGCGCGCGGCGCCGGTGGGTTGATCCCCCCGAACGCGACCCTGATCTTCGACGTGGAATTGCTCGGCGCCCGCTGAGATCGCACGTCTGCCTGAACCGGCCGGCGCCCCGGGGTGTACGGCCGGTTCCAGCCTTCGCGACCCTGAGGCCGGCGTCGTGTCCGCTGCGTCAGTTCCCGGGTCGCTCCGCCGG
>NZ_JAQGKL010000116.1 GCF_028290105.1 Methylobacterium sp. | reverse complement strand
GTCGACGCTGGTCTTCGCGTGAAGCAGCCAACGGACGGCGGGGAGACGCGATGAGCACGCATGCGGGCTACAAGGGGCCGGCCGATTGCCCCGGAGTCATTCCGGTGTTTCCCCTGCCCGGTGCGTTGCTGCTGCCGCGCGGCCAGATGCCCCTGAACATCTTCGAGCCGCGTTACCTCGCGATGATCGACGACGCCCTTCGCAGCGACCGGATCATCGGGATGATTCAGCCGGACGTTGAAGCGGGGTCCTCACCGATGACGCCCCGCCTGTTCCGGGTCGGCTGCGCGGGTCGCATCACCCAGTTCGCGGAGACGGGGGACGGGCGCTACCTCATCTCGCTCACCGGCATCGCGCGTTTCCGTGTGGAGAGCGAGCTCGCCACCACCACCCGCTACCGCCGTTGCCAGGTCTCCTACGACGACTTCGCCACCGACTTCGAGGCGCGGGCCGGCGAGGACGCCGTCGACCGCGAGGGCGTGCTGAAGGCCTTGCGGGACTTCGTCGAGGTCAACGACCTCAAGGTCGACTGGGCCGGCATCGAGGAGGCGCCCAACGAGGCTCTGGTCAATGCGCTCTGCATGATGAGCCCGTTCGGCGCGCGCGAGAAACAGGCGATGCTGGAGGCGCAGGACCTCAAGACCCGCGCCGAGGTCTTGATCGCGGTCACCGAAATGGAGTTGGTGCGCGCGTCGGGCTCCGAACCCACACTCCAGTGATCTCCCGTTCAGAAGGATACGCACCGATGGCCGATGACATGCCGAGCCCCGTCGAGGCCACCCGCGTCGACCCCAAGCTCCTCGAACTGCTCGTCTGCCCCCTGACGAAGAGCACCCTCGAATACGACGCCGCGCGCCAGGAACTGGTGAGCCGCTCGGCGCGGCTCGCCTACCCGATCCGCGACGGCATTCCGATCATGCTGCCGGAAGAGGCGCGTGCGCTGACCGACTGATCCGCGCCATGTCGGACCAGCCGATCATCGCCATCGTCGCCACCGGCGGCACCATCGCGATGAAGAACGATCCGGTCACGGGCGCGCCGGTCCCCGCCCTGACCGGGGCGGACCTCGCCGCCGCCGTGCCGCGCCTTGCGGATTTCGCGCGGATCGAGGTGGTGGAATTCGCCAACGTGCCGAGCGCTGCCATGGGGCCTGCCCTGTGGCCGAGCTTGAGCCGCAATGTGGCCGAGTTGCTCGCCCGCCCCGAGATCGTCGGCGCCATCGTCCTGCACGGCACCGACACCCTCGACCAGACCGCCTATTTCCTCGACCTGACGCTGTCCAGCGACAAGCCGGTGGTGATGGTGGGCGCGCAGCGCAACGCCTCCGACGCGGATGCCGACGGCGCGCGCAACCTGCTGAACGCCGCGCGCCAGATCCTGGCGCCGGGCGCGCGCGACATGGGCGTGACGGTGACGCTCAACCACAACATCAACGCCGCCCGCGAGGTGCGGAAAACCCACACCAACAACGTCGAGACCTTCAACTCGGGCGAGATCGGCTTCCTCGGCCACGTGGACGAGGACCGGGTGGTGTTCGCGCGCAAATCCCTGCGGCGCCAGACCCTGCCGTTGCCCGAGCGCCTCGCGCGGGTCGAGATTGTGCCGATGGTCGCCGGCAGCGACGGCGCCCAACTCCGCCATGCGGTGGCGGATGGCGCCGAGGGCGTGGTCATCGCGGCCTACGGGTTCGGCAACGTCAACGAGGCGCTCTACGAGGCCGCCGTCGAGGCGATCGCGGCGGGCGTCACCGTCATCGTGGCGAGCCAGGTCGCGCAGGGCCGCGCGCTCCCGGTCTACGGCTTCAAGGGCGGAGGCCACACGCTGCTGCAGGCCGGGGCGGTGTTCGCCGACGATCTCACGCCCGACAAGGCCCGGGTGCTGGCGCTGCTCGCCCTGCCGCTCACGCGCGACCGGGGCGCATTGCAGACGTATTACGACCGATAGACGCCAAGTTTAAGCCTCGGTCATGGCCCGTTCAGGCAGGTTCGGCGATGCTCGTCAGCAGATGTTTGCAGCGCGCGTCATAATCCTGCCGCTTCGGCGGATATGATGTGTGCATTCTCACCTGTTCGTCTGCTTGTGAAGTCGTCGCGCCGCTCAACGGTTCGGCTTCCGGCGGACACTGATCTGCCGAAGGATGCTGCATGTCCAAGTTCGTGGTTGTTCTGGCGCTCGGAGCCGGCCTGTCTTCGCCCGTGACGATCCCGGCCGCCGCGCGTGAGGGCGGCAATTTCAACGGGGCGTGGTCTGTGGAACTCGTCACCGAGAGCGGCATGGTCTGCGACAGCCGCTACACCTACGCGATCTCGGTGCAGGAGGGGCAGGTGCGCCTCGCCTCGGCGTCCAGCAACGCCGCCCTCAGCGGTCGCGTCGGTCCCGACGGCACGGTGGGCCTCAACGTCTCGAACGGCACCGCCAGCGGCGCCGTCGCGGGCCGCCTCCAGGCCCAGACCGGAGGCGGCACCTGGAAGGTCTCGTCCCTGTGCTCCGGCCGCTGGACGGCCCGGCGTCAGACGACGCGGACCGCCCAGGCGGAGTAGGGCTTCATCGTCAGGTTGCGTCCGAAATCCGCGTGCGGGTTTCGGTTCGCCTCAGGCGGCGGCCAGCCACTTGCGCGCTTCGTCGATATGCGCGCGGTCGAAGGTCTTGATCTGGGCCGGCGAGACCTTGCCGAAGGTGTCGGCGATCATCCGGAGCCAGGAGGCGTCCGTCACCAGGGCGACGTGGCTGACGCCCTTCATCATGGCGAGGCCGAAGCGCGGGTCCTTGAAGAACGCGGCCGGCTCCATGCCCTTGAAATCGCGCACGTCTTCGAGCAGCTTGATCTTGCCGCCCTTGTCGAGGTCGGCCTGCATCGCGGTGATGACGGTGTTCATCTCGGCATCGGTGATCTGGCCGTCGACCACGATCTCGGCGACGCTCGAATCCGGCTTTTTGGTGTAGGTCAGCACGTGTGGCACTCCTCAAGGGGTCGAACGCGCGGGGCGAACGTCGGACCAGGGTTATAGGAAACTCTGCGGGTCCACGTCGATGGCGACCTTCACGTTGCCGCGAATCTTCGGCCCCCGGCCCAGCCAGTCGCGCAGGTAGCTCTGGAGGTCGACGCTGCGTTCCGTCTTCACCAGCAGGCGGAAGCGGTAGCGCCCCCGGATCAGGGCGAGCGGTGCCTCGGCGGGTCCCAGGACCATCACGCCCTCCGGCGGTTCGGCGACGCGGGCGAGCGCCTGCCCGTGGGCTTCCGCCACCTCGCGCTCGTTCGCCGAGACGATGAGCGCGGCGAGCCGTCCGAAGGGGGGCAGGCCGGCGGCCTCGCGGGCCCCGATCTCCTCCTCGTAGAAGCGCTCCGAATCCCCCGACAGGAGGGCTGCGATCACCGGATGGTCGGGCTGGTAGGTCTGGAGCAGGGCGCGCCCCGGCTTCTCGCCGCGCCCGGCCCGGCCCGTCACCTGTTGCAGGAGCTGGAAGGTGCGCTCGGCCGCGCGCGGATCGCCGGAGGTCAGGCCGATATCCGCGTCCAGCACACCCACCAGCGTGAGATGCGGGAAGTTGTGGCCCTTGGCGACGAGCTGCGTGCCGATGACGATGTCGCAACCGCCCTCGGCCACGGTCTGGAGCTCGGCGCGCAGGCGCTCGGCGCCCCCCGGAAAGTCGCTCGACAGCACGATGACGCGCTTGTCCGGGAAGATTTCGGCCACTTCCTCCGCGATGCGCTCCACGCCGGGGCCGCAGGGAGTGAGGTTGTCGAAGGTGCCGCATTCGGCGCAGGAATCGGGGCGCCGCTCGGCGTAACCGCACTGGTGGCAGACGAGCGCCCGGCGGAAGCGATGCTCCACCAGCCAGGTCGAGCAGTTGCGGCACTGGTAGCGGTGGCCGCAGGCCCGGCACAGGGTGAGGGGGGCGTAGCCCCGCCGATTGAGGAAGAGCAGGGCCTGGTCGCCGGATTCGACGGTCTCGCGCACGGCCGCGACCAGGGCGGGGGCGATGAAGCGGCCGCGTTCCGGCTTGTCGGAGCGCATGTCGATGGCGGCGATGTCGGGCAGGCGCCGCCCGCCGAAGCGCTCCGGCAGGGCGACCCGGACGTAGCGCCCGCGCTCGGCGTTCACCCGCGTCTCGATGGACGGTGTCGCCGAGGCCAGGACCACGGGGCAGTTCTCGATGCGCCCGCGCACCACCGCCATGTCGCGGGCGTGGTAATGCACCCCGTCCTCCTGCTTGTAGGCGGCCTCGTGCTCCTCGTCGACGACGATGAGGCCGAGATCGGCGAACGGCAGGAACAGGGCCGAGCGCGCGCCCACCACAACGGCGATCTCAGCCGTCGTCACGCCTGCGCGGATCCGCTCGCGGCGCTTGCCGCCGACCCCCGAATGCCAGGTCGCGGGGCGGACCCCGAAGCGTTCGGCGAACCGGTCGAGGAACTGCGCCGTCAGAGCGATCTCGGGCATCAGGATCAGCGCCTGATGCCCGCGACGCACGCAATCGGCCACGGCCTCGAAATACACCTCCGTCTTTCCGGACCCCGTGACGCCCTCCAGCAGGACGGTCGGCGCCTTGTGCTCCGCGCCCGGCGGCGGCACCTTGCCGTCGTGTGGCAGCGGGTCACCGATCGCATCCGTGGGCGCGGTTTCGACGGGCGCCGGATTCATCAGCCCGACGAGCTGGTGCACCGCAGCTTCCTGGGCCTCCGAGAGGGGCACGCGGGCGTGGTCGGGGTCGGGTGGCAGGGCGACGGGTTCGGGCGTCAGCGCCTGCGCCTCGAGGGCACCGTCGTCGATGAGGCCGTCGACCACGCTGAGCGAGACCCCGGCTTCCTTGGCCAGGGCGCTCTTGCCCCGCATGGCGCCGTCGGCTGCCACCGCCAGGACCTTGGTGCGGGCCGCCGTTGGCCGCGCGGGTGCCTTGCCGGTGGCGCGCACGCCGATCCGCACGGTCTCGGTCAGCGCGGCCTCGTCCGGCAGGCGCAGCGCCATGGCCAGCGCCGAGCCCTTGGGCGCGAGGGTGTAGCGGGCGAGCCAGTCGACGAGTTCGCGCAGGGCGTCGGGCAGGGCCGGCACGTCGAGGCGGCCCGTCACCGGGCGCAGGTTCGAGCCGCCGGGGCTCTGGCGCACGCCCCAGACCACGCCCACCGTCTCGCGGGGCCCCAGCGGAATCTGCACGACGTCGCCCACCGAGAGGTCGAGCCCGGCCGGCACGGCGTAGCTGTAGGCGCTGTCCAGCGCCAGCGGGATCAGGATCTCGGCGACACAGGGCATCGAACGGCGCTTTGATGGAACATAACCGGAATATAGACATGCGGGCGGGAATGCGCGACCGGCGCGGGCGCATTGCCTCCGGACCGCCTTGGCTCCTAAGCAGCAGAGCCCCGCACCCGCCTCGGTTTCGATGAGCCAACCAGCACAGCCTCAAGCCACCACCCCGCCGCGCCTCGACCTGCGCGGGATCAGCCTGCGCTACGGCGCCGTGCAGGCGCTCGCCGACATCTCCCTTCGGGTGCAGGCCGGTGAGATCATCGCGCTGCTCGGCGATTCCGGTTGCGGCAAGAGCACGCTCCTGCGTGCCATCGCCGGCCTGGAGCAACCGGAAGCCGGGACGATCCGCCTCGACGGCGGGGTGGTCAGCGACGGTGGCCGGGGCGTTCCGCCGGAGGCGCGCGGGGTCGGGCTGATGTTCCAGGATTATGCGCTGTTTCCGCACCTGACGGTCGCCGAGAACGTCCGCTTCGGGCTCCACGCCGAGCCCGGCGCGCAAGCCCGCGCCATCGCGGCGGCGCGCCTGGAACAGGTCGGCCTTGCGGACCGGGCAAGCAGCTATCCGGGTACGCTGTCAGGGGGGGAAAGCCAGCGCGTGGCGCTCGCCCGCGCCCTGGCGCCGGGGCCGCGCATCCTCCTCCTCGACGAGCCGTTCTCGAATCTCGACCGGCGCACCCGCGACCGCGTCCGTGACGACACCCTCGCGGTCCTGCGCGCCAACGGCGCCACCACGCTCCTCGTCACCCACGACCCCGAGGAGGCCCTGGGGTTCGCCGATCGCATCGCCCTGATGCGCCAGGGGCGCATCGTCCAGGTCGGCACCGGGCGCGAATTGTACCAGCGACCCGGGACGCGCTTCGTCGCGCGCTTCTTCGGCGACCTGATCGAGGTCGCCGGCAGATGTCGCGACGGCGCCGTCGAAACGCCCTTCGGGTGCCTGCCTGCGCCCGGACGCGCGGAGGGCGAAGCCCTGACCGTATGCCTGCGCCCGGAGGCGATCCGGCTGCATGCGCCGAATGCGCGCTTTCGCGGACGCGTGATCGAGCGCCGCTTCCTCGGCGCGACCGCGCTCCTGACCCTCGCGGTGGAGGGATTTTCGGAACCCCTGCGTCTGTCGGTTTCCGGTGAAGAGCCCAGCCAGCCCGGCGATAGCATCGGTTTCGCCCTCGATGCGACGCGTAGCTTTATTTTTGCTGCGGTGGAGGATTAAAACACAACACTTGGCCGAGACCGGACGAGGTCTGCATCTGTAGTTTTTAACTGTTTTAAGTCAAAGACATCGTGCTTGCTTTTTCCTCGCCGATGCCTCTGAACACCGCCCAAGAGCTTCAGGGAGGGTGTCGGCCATGGTGGGTGGAAAGACGGCAATCGGGTTCGCGGGCCTCGCGCTGGCGGCCCTGGTCGGCACGGCCTCGGCGGCGGAAGTGAACCTCTACACCACCCGCGAGCCCGGCCTGATCCGTCCCCTGCTCGATGCCTTCACGGCCAAGAGCGGCGTCACCGTCAACACCGTCTTCGTCGAGAAGGGCCTGGCCGAGCGCGTGGCGGCCGAGGGCGCGCGCGCCAAGGCCGACGTCCTGATGACCGTGGATGTCGGCAACCTCATCGATCTCGTCGACCGCGATCTCGCACAGCCCGTGCGCTCCAGCGTGCTCGAAGCGGCGGTGCCCGCCAGCTTGCGCGACGCGGACGGGCGCTGGTTCGCCCTCTCCCTGCGGGCCCGCGTGCTCTACGCGGACAAGGACCTCGCAGACCTCAAGACCATCACCTACGAGGGGCTCGCCGATCCGAAGTGGAAGGGTGGCCTCTGCCTGCGCTCCGGCCAGCACCCCTACAACACGGCTCTGATCGCCCATCACCTCGTCAAGCACGGCCCCGAGAAGACGGAGGGCTGGCTGCGCGCGGTCAAGGCCAACCTCGCGCGCAAGCCCGCCGGCGGCGACCGGGACGTGGCCCGCGACATCCTCGCCG
>NZ_JAQGKL010000105.1 GCF_028290105.1 Methylobacterium sp. | reverse complement strand
AAGCGGTGGCGCGTCGGGTCGGCGCGGGCGCCGGCCGCGTGGTCTTCACCAGCGGGGGAACCGAGGCGGCCAACGCGGCCCTGTCGGGCGCCATGGCGCGGGCGGGCCGGCCGGCGCCGACGCACCTTCTGATCGGGGCCACCGAGCACCCTTGCGTCGTGGCCGGTCACCGCTTCCCGCCGGACTGCGTCGACGTCATCCCGGTGGATGCGGCCGGACTGATCGACCTCGTCGCGCTCGAGGGCCTGCTCGCCCGCCACGCCGACGCGGGTGTGCTGATCTCGGTCCATGCGGCCAACAACGAGACCGGGGTGGTTCAGCCACTCCGGGCGATCGTGGCGCTCGCCCGGACCCATGGCCGGGCCCTGGTGCATTCGGACGCCGTGCAGGCGATCGGCAAGATCCCCGTCGACTTCGCGGATCTCGGGCTCGATGCCCTGACCCTGTCGGGACACAAATTCGGCGCTCCCAAGGGCATCGGCGCCCTGGTGCTGGCGGAAGGCGTCGGCCTCGACGCGCCCATCCTGCGCGGCGGCGGCCAGGAAGGGCGCCTGCGCGGCGGCACCGAGAACCTGCCCGGCATCGTCGGGCTCGGCGTGGCGGCGGAACTGGCCGAGCCCGGCGATGCGGTCCGGCTCGCATCCTTGCGCGACGGCATCGAGGCGGGCCTAGCGGCCTGCGCACCCGACCTCGTCGTGTTCGGTGCCGGCGCGCCCCGCCTGCCGAACACCCTGTGCTTTGCCGTGCCGGGGCTCGACGCCGCCACCGCCCTGATGGCGCTGGATCTCGCCGGGGTCGCGCTCTCGTCGGGCTCGGCCTGTGCCTCCGGTAAGGTCGCGCGCTCCCCCGTGCTCGCCGCCATGGCGGTGTCCCCTGCGCTGGCCGCAGGGGCGCTGCGCGTGAGCCTCGGGTGGAACAGCACCGAAAGCGACGCAGCGCGGTGTCGCGCCGCCTGCGAACGCGTGGTCGAGACCCTATATCGACGGCAAGGGCGCGCGGCGTGAGCGCCGTTTTCCCAAGCCATCTCACCAACACCCGGCCCTTGACGCCGGGCATGTCAGGAGACGTGTAATGCCTGCTGTGCAGGAAACCATCGACCGGGTCCGGTCCATCGACCTCGACCAGTACAAGTACGGGTTCGAGACGACGATCGAGATGGAGAAGTCCGAGAAGGGCATCTCCGAAGACGTGATCCGCTTCATCTCGGCCAAGAAGGACGAGCCCGAATGGATGCTGGCCTGGCGTCTCGACGCCTACAAGCGCTGGCAGACCATGCAGGAGCCCGACTGGGCGCGCGTCTCCTACGACAAGGTCGATTACAAGAACATCTACTACTACGCGGCGCCGAAGCGCCCGGCGGCGATGTCGCTGGACGAGATCGACCCCGAGATCCTGAAGACCTACGAGAAGCTCGGCATTCCCCTGCGCGAGGTCGAGGTGCTGGAGGGCATCGCCCCCGAGCGCCGGGTCGCCGTCGACGCGGTGTTCGATTCGGTGTCGGTGGCCACCACCTTCAAGGCGGAACTGTCCAAGGCCGGCGTGATCTTCATGCCGATCTCGGAGGCCATCCGCGAGTACCCGGATCTGGTGAAGAAGTACCTCGGCTCCGTGGTTCCGGTGACGGACAACTTCTTCGCGACCCTGAACTCGGCGGTCTTCTCCGACGGTTCGTTCGTCTACATCCCGCCGGGCGTGCGCTGCCCGATGGAGCTCTCGACCTATTTCCGCATCAACGAGCGCGACACCGGCCAGTTCGAGCGGACCCTCATCATCGCCGACAAGGGTTCTTACGTCTCGTATCTCGAGGGCTGCACCGCTCCGAAGCGCGACGACAACCAGCTTCACGCCGCCGTGGTCGAGCTCGTGGCGCTGGATGATGCCGAGATCAAGTATTCGACGGTCCAGAACTGGTACCCGGGCGACAACGAGGGCAAGGGCGGCATCTACAACTTCGTGACGAAGCGCGGCGATTGCCGCGGCGCCAATTCGAAGATCTCGTGGACGCAGGTCGAGACCGGCTCGGCCATCACCTGGAAGTACCCGTCCTGCATCCTGCGCGGCGACAATTCCCGCGGCGAGTTCTACTCGATCGCGGTGTCGAACGGCATGCAGCAGGTCGATTCCGGCACCAAGATGATCCATCTCGGCAAGAACACCACCAGCCGGATCATCTCGAAGGGCATCTCGGCGGGCCGCTCGCAGAACACCTACCGGGGCCTCGTCTCCGCCCACCGCAAGGCGACAGGCGCGCGCAACTTCACGAACTGCGACTCGCTCCTCATCGGAGACCAGTGCGGCGCGCACACGGTGCCGTACATCGAGTCGAAGAACGCGTCCGCGCAGTTCGAGCACGAGGCCACCACCTCGAAGATCTCCGAAGACCAGATGTTCTACTGCCAGCAGCGCGGACTCTCCAACGAGGAGGCCACCGCCCTCATCGTCAACGGCTTCGTCCGCGACGTGCTGCAGCAACTGCCGATGGAGTTCGCCGTCGAGGCCCAGAAGCTGATCTCGATCAGCCTCGAAGGCTCGGTGGGGTAGGGCACACGAAGACATCCCGCGCGCATCTCCCCCCTCTCCCTTTCGGGGGGAGGGCCGCGCCGCGTTTCAAGTTTTAGAACGGACGATGCTGCAATGATCGAAATCAAGAACCTCACGGTGGCCATCGAGGACAAGCAGATCCTCAACGGCCTCAACCTCACCGTGAACGACGGCGAAGTCGCCGCCATCATGGGGCCGAACGGCTCGGGCAAGTCGACCTTGTCCTACGTCATCGCCGGCAAGGAGGATTACGAGGTCACCGACGGCGAGATCCTGCTCGACGGCGTCAACATCCTCGAGATGAGCCCCGACGAGCGCGCCGCGAGCGGCGTGTTCCTGGCCTTCCAGTATCCCCTGGAGATCCCAGGCGTCGGTACCATGACCTTCCTCAAGGCGACGTTGAACGCCCAGCGCCGGGCCCGCGGAGAGGGCGAGCTCTCGACCCCCGACTTCATCCGCAAGGTGAACGGTGCGGCGGAAAAGCTCGAGATCAACAAGGAGATGCTGAGGCGCGCCCTCAATGTCGGGTTCTCCGGCGGCGAGAAGAAGCGCATGGAGATCCTGCAGATGGCGCTGCTGGAGCCGAAGTTCTGCGTCCTCGACGAGACCGATTCCGGCCTCGACATCGATGCCCTGCGCATCGTCTCGGAGGGCGTGAACGCGCTACGCGCGCAAGGCCGCTCCTTCCTCGTCATTACCCACTACCAGCGCCTGCTCGACTACATCGTGCCGGACGTGGTCCACGTGATGTCGCAGGGGCGCATCGTGAAGTCGGGCGACAAGGACCTCGCCAAGGCGCTCGAGGCCTCCGGCTACGCCGAGTACCGCACGGGCGAGGCCGCCTGACCATGGCCGACATCACTCCCTTGCGCACGGCGGCCGAGACCGGCCTGACCAAGCTCTTCGAAGCCACGAAGATGAAGTACCCCACGGGCGTGTCGATCGCCCGCGAGGAGGCGTTTCGCTATTTCGAGGCCGTCGGCCTGCCGACCCGCCGCGTCGAGGCGTTCAAGTATACCGACCTGCGCTCCGCCTTTCGCGATGCCGCTCATCCGGCCGAAATGCCGTCTGCTGACACCGCCAAGGCGGCTGTGGCCGAGGCCAAGGGCTTCGCCGGGATCGAGGCCGTTCGCCTCACCTTCGTCAACGGCCACCTGATCGCCGACGCATCCGACCTTGGCCGCATCCCGGCCGGGATCACCGTGACGCCGCTGACCCGGGCGCTCAGCGAGGGCCACGCCCTCCTCGACCAGCTGACACCCGTGCGTCAGGCCTCCGAGAACCCGATCTACCAGCTCAACACCGCCTTCCTGGCGGACGGCGCGCTGATCGCGGTGGAGGCCGGGGCCAAGGTCGAGACCCCGCTTCACCTGCGCTTCGTCGGCACCGGTGCGGAGGCCTATTCCACCGCCACCCGCGTTCTGGTGACGCTGGGGGAGGGTGCCGAAGCCCTCGTCCTGGAGAGCCATGAGGGACCGGACGGCATCGCCTACCAGCCCAACGACGCGCTGGACGTGGTGGTGGCCGACAACGCGACCTTCCGGCACGCCCGCCTCAATGCGGAGGGCCGCGAGGCCGTGGCGCTCTCGACCCTGTCCGTGAAGCTCGGCGCCGCCTCGGCGGTGGAGACCGTGAACGTGGTCGTCGGCGCCGTGCTCTCGCGCCATCAGGTCTACCTGAACTTCGCCGGGGCCGACGGCCGCGCCGTGGTGAACGGGGCGGCGATGCTCAACGGCCGCCAGCTCGCCGACACCACCTTCCTCGCCGATCATGCCGCCACCGGCGGGGTCAGCCGCGAGCTGTTCAAGACCGTCGTCGACGGCGAGGCCACGGGCGTCTTCCAGGGCAAGATCATCGTCCAGCAGGCGGCCCAGCAGACCGACGGCAAGATGATGTCGGCCTGCCTCATCCTGTCCGACGCCGGCCAGATGATGAACAAGCCGGAGCTCGAGATCTTCGCCGACGACGTCGCCTGCGGCCACGGCGCCACCTGCGGCGCGCTGGACGACGACCTCCTGTTCTACCTCATGCAGCGCGGGCTGCCGAAGCCGCAAGCCGAGAGCCTGCTGGTCCAGGCCTTCCTCGGGGCGGCCATCGAGTCGGTGGGCCACGAGGGTGTTCGCGATGCGCTGATCGGGACCGTCGAGGCGTGGCTCGCCGCACGCGCCTGAGCACAACCTGAAAAAGGCCCTCCCCGCGAGGGGGAGGGCTGCGTGCCCGACACCCACAGGTTTCGCCATGAACGCACCCGTCTCTTCCATCCCCTACGACGTCGAGGCGATCCGGGCCCAGTTCCCGATCCTGTCGCAAAAGGTCTACGGCAAGCCCCTCGTCTACCTCGACAACGCGGCCTCGGCGCAGAAGCCGCGCGCGGTCATCGACGCGATGGTGGCCTGCATGGAGACGGGTTACGCCAACGTCCATCGCGGGCTGCACTTCATGGCCAATGCCGCCACGGAAGGGTTCGAGGGCGCGCGCGAGACCACGCGGCAATTTCTCAACGCGGACTCCACCGACGAGATCATCTTCACCCGCAACGCCACCGAGGCCTACAACCTCGTGGCCTCCTCGATGGGCCTCATGGGCCAGATCGGGGAGGGGGACGAGATCATCCTCTCGATCATGGAGCACCATTCCAACATCGTGCCCTGGCACTTCCTGCGCGAGCGACGCGGCGCGGTGATCAAGTGGGCGCCGGTGGACGACGAGGGCAACTTCCTCCTCGAGGAATACGAGAAACTGTTCACGCCCCGCACCAGGATGGTGGCGATCACCCACATGTCGAACGTGCTCGGCACGGTGACGCCGGCGGCCGAGATCGTGCGCATCGCCCATGCCCACGGGGTACCGGTGCTGCTGGATGGCGCGCAGAGCGCGGTCCACACGCCCATCGACGTCAAGGCGCTCGATTGCGACTTTTTCGTCTTCACCGGACACAAGGTCTACGGCCCCACCGGCATCGGCGTGCTCTACGGCAAGAAGGAGTGGCTGGAGCGGCTGCCCCCCTACCAGGGCGGCGGCGAGATGATCCGCACGGTCAGCCAGGACACGGTGACCTACAACGATCCGCCCCATCGCTTCGAGGCCGGCACCCCGGCGATCATCGAGGCGGTGGGTCTCGGCGCCGCGCTGGAATTCATGATGGGAGTCGGCCGCGAAAAGATCGCCGCGCACGAGGCGTCCCTGCTCGCCTATGCGCAGGAACGCCTCGGCGCCATGAATTCCCTGCGGATGATCGGCACGGCCAAAGGCAAGGGCGGTGTCATCGCCTTCGAGATGAAGGGTGCGCATGCCCACGACATCGCCACCGTGATCGACCGCTACGGGGTCGCGATCCGGGCCGGGACGCATTGCGCGATGCCCCTGCTGAACCGCTTCGGCGCGACCTCCAGCTGTCGCGCCTCCTTCGGCCTGTATAATACGACGCACGAAGTGGACGTCCTCGCCGAGGCTCTGGCCAAGGCCGAGATGATGTTCGCCTGACGCTTTTCCAGCGGCGCGGGGTATCGCGCCCGGCCCGAGACGAGGACAGATCCATGAGCGATGCAGCTATCACGGGCGGGGCCAACGCCCCGACCATCGCGAGCGACTCGGCGATCCCGGCCGAGGAACTCGACCGCCTGACCGACGACATCGTGGTCGCCCTGAAGAGCGTCTACGATCCCGAGATTCCGGCCGACATCTACGAGCTCGGCCTGATCTACAAGGTCGACATCGCCGACGACCGCACGGTCGCCATCGATATGACCCTGACCGCCCCGGGCTGTCCCGTGGCCGGCGAGATGCCGGGCTGGGTCGAGACCGCGGTCGCTGCCGTGCCGGGCGTGCAATCCTGTGCCGTCAGCATGGTGTTCGACCCGCCCTGGGACCAGAGCCGGATGTCCGACGAGGCCCGCGTCGCCCTCGACATGTGGTAGGGGCCGCGGCGGGTTTCAGCCCTCGCTGGCCAAGTCCCGCCGCGCCGGAAAGGTGAGGCCGTCGTAGATGTCGGCCAGCGGAAGCGTCGCGCCGACATCCGGCAGGTCGACGACGGCCTGCAGACCCTCGAAGGTCTCGATGTCCCAGCCCTCGCCACTCCGCCGGTAGAGCAGGGCCTGCGGCTTCAGCGTCTCCACCAGGAGGATGTAGGCCAGCGTCGGATGGCGCTTGTATTCCTCGACCTTTCGGGTCTGGTCGACCGTCGTGGTCGAGGGGGAGGCCACCTCCACCACGAGCCTGGGCTCCAGCACCTCGTAGGTGTCCGGGACGAGGGGCGCGCACTCGACCATGACGTCGGGCCGCCGCAGGCCCCGGATGCTGGTCCGGATCGAGATGTCGGCCGTCGTGGGGCGGCAGGGCTTCCCGCGCAACTGAGCGTAGAGCGTCCCGATGATGTTCACCGTCGCCCGGTCGTGTTGCATGCTCGCCCCGGTCATCATCCGGTGGCGTGGCACCGGATGCCCATCGACGAGTTCGTAGAGTTCGTCCTGGTCGCGCTGCCAGACGAAGAAATCCTCGGGCGTCATGGTGAGGCGTGCGGCATCCGCCATGGCTGGTCCTCCCGTATCGTCACTATCACACGGGCTCGACCCATGCGCGCTTCACGGATGGACCCGGCCTTCCGCAATCCCTATCTTAACCGGACGCAATCACGCTCACCCGCCCGGGCCTTGAACCCGGCTGTCGGAGAGACATCATGGCATCGAAGTTCAAGGTCCTGTCGCTGACCGACGCGGCGGCGGAGCGCATCAAGGCGATCATCGCGGATGCGGACCGTCCGATCGCCGGTCTGCGCGTCGGCGTGAAGAACGGCGGTTGCGCCGGCATGTCCTACACAATGGAATATGCCGAGGCGCAGAAGCCCGGCGAGGACAAGGTCGAGGATCGCGGCGTCACCGTCTTCGTCGATCCCAAGGCCCTGCTGTTCCTGCTTGGCACGCAGATGGATTTCCAGACCAGCAAGCTCTCGTCGCAGTTCGTGTTCAACAACCCGAACCAGACCTCGTCCTGCGGCTGTGGCGAATCCGTCGCGATCACGCCGGTGAACCCTGAGATGATGCACGCCGGCGCCTGACGCCAGCGGCCGCGCAGTATGCCCTTCTCGAACGTCAGGCGACGTTCGAGAGGTTGACGTCTGTGTCGTCGACCGTTCGGTTGCGGCCGTCGCGCTTGGCCTTGAACATGCACTGATCGGCGCGCTCCAGGAGGGAGACCGCCGTGTCTCCGGGCCTGTGCATGGCGACACCGAGGGAAATCGTGATCTTGCCGAGCGACTCCCCGGTGGAGCGCTTCACCAGTTCGCGCGCCATCACGCTGGTGCGCACGGTCTCGGCGATGGCATAGGCCTTGGCCCGGTTGGTGGCAGGCAGCAGCATGGCGAATTCCTCGCCGCCGAAGCGCGCCAGGATGGCGCCGGACTTGATGTGCTCGCGCATGACGACCGCGACAAGGCGCAGGACTTGATCGCCGGTGATGTGGCCGTAGACGTCGTTGAAGCGCTTGAACGAATCGACATCGATCACGATCAGGCTGGCCGGCTCCGCCTCGGAGGCGCCGTGCACCAGCTTACACAGGCTGTCCTCGAAATGTTTGCGGTTCGACAGGCCCGTGAGCGGGTCCGTGAGGCTCTCCAACCGCGTCGCCTCCAGGGTCTCGCGCAGGGCCTCGATCTCGCTGCGGCTCTCTCGCATGCGCGCTTCGAGGGTGCGATTGTTGGCGGTGACCTCGCGCGTCGTCGCCACCAGGGCGGCAACGACCTTGTGCACGCTGGCCTGGTTCGGGTTGGTGCCGTCGAGGTCACGCGCCAGGGTGCGCAGCGACGCGTTGTACTGTGCCGCGGACCCCAGCGAGAGGTCCAGAACCTCCATCACCCCGGCGATCTCCGACAGGACGCTGGTGCTGGCTCGTTCAGTGGCGACCGAGAGCCGGGTGGGATCGAGGTAGGTCTCGTAGAGGGTGTCGATGTCCCCGTCGGTCAGGCGGCTCGACGCGGCGGTGAGGCTTTTCAGGGCATCGTTCAGCAGGGGCTGCGTGCCGGAGACGTAGGCGTACCAGACGGCATAGGAGCGCGGGGCCGCCGAGGGCCCGTAATCGCGCATCAGCGCATTGGCACGCTCGGCAAGCGCGAAGCTCCGATCGCGATCGCCGTGACTGCCGTCCATCGTTCGTCCAACCCTCCCATCCACCCGGCGCCGTTCCCAAGCGGAACGCCCCCGCGTTCCGTCATGATACGGAAACGTTCGTGGAGATGCGGTTAAAGGCTCTTCGAAGGACCAGCCGCGCTGGACGCTCTATTTCAGCGGCTTGACCACCGCCGGACGCAGCAGGAAGGCGGGCACGTGGGAGCCGAGGCCGACCGGCGTATCGCCCTCGTCCTCGTCGCCGCGACGACGGGGCGGCTGGCGCCGCTCGTCACGAGGCCGCTCGGCCGTGCGCTCGGGGCGTGGTGCCCGATGCGGAGCGGCCCGGGGTGCGGGGGCCGCCTCGCGCTCGACCTCCGCCGGAGCCTCGGTACGCTCGGGCGCATTGCGGCGGGAGGCGGACCTGCCGGCACGCGGCTCCTGGCGTCCCTCCCGCTTCGGAGCGCGCCCCTCGGCCCGAGGTTCCGCCTTGGACTCCGGCTTGCCCTCCTCGGAGGCCGCGGCACGAGCCTCCGGCTTGCGGCCGGCACCACCGCCACGGACCCGCCGGCCGCTTCCGGCCTTGCCGCGATAGCGGCGGTTCGCCTCGCCCTCTTCCTCGGACGGGGTAGCGGCTTCGGGCACTGAGGCGAGGTCGCCCTCGGCCCAGGGGATCGGCTGGCCGATCAGGGCCTCGATGGCCTGGAGCGAACGTGCGTCCGCCCGGCTCACCAGCGTGAAGGCATGGCCGGCGCGGCCCGCGCGACCGGTGCGGCCGATGCGGTGCACGTAGTCTTCGGGGTGATGCGGCACGTCGAAGTTGAAGACGTGGCTCACCGCGGGGATGTCGAGGCCACGCGCCGCCACGTCGCTGGCCACCAGCAGCGGCACCTCGCCGGAGCGGAAGCCGTCGAGGGCGAGGGTGCGGGCGCGCTGGTCCATGTCGCCATGGAGCGCCGCCACGTTGAAACCATGGCTCGCCAGCGACTTCTGCAACAGGGCGACGTCGCGCTTGCGATTGCAGAAGATGAGGCCGTTGTTGAGCTCCGCCTCGCCGCGGATGAGGCGGCGCAGGAGATCGCGCTTCTCATGCCCCTCCGAGCTCGTCGCGACGAGCTTCTGCACGATGGTGGCGGCAGTGGAGGCGGGGCGGGCGACCTCGATGCGCTGCGGGGTGTGCAGGAACATGTCGGCGAGGCGCTCGATCTCCGGCGGCATGGTCGCGGAGAAGAACAGGGTCTGGCGCGTGAACGGCACCATCTTCACGATGCGCTCGATATCGGGGATGAAGCCCATGTCGAGCATGCGGTCGGCCTCGTCGATGACGAGCAGTTCGACGCCGGTGAGCAGCAGCTTGCCGCGCTCGAAATGGTCGAGGAGCCGGCCCGGCGTCGCGATCAGCACGTCGGTGCCGCGCATCAGCTTGGCGTCCTGCTCGGCGAAGGAGACGCCGCCGATGATCAGCGCGACGTTGAGCTTGTGGTTGATGCCGTAGCGATCGAAGTTCTCCACAACCTGGGCGGCGAGTTCCCGCGTCGGCTCCAGGATCAGGGTGCGCGGCATACGAGCCCGTGCCCGGCCGTTCTCCAGCAGCGTCAGCATCGGCAGCGTGAACGCCGCCGTCTTACCGGTGCCGGTCTGAGCGATGCCGAGCACGTCGCGGCGTGCGAGCACGTGGGGGATGGCCTGGGCCTGGATCGGCGTCGGCTCGGAATAACCGGCCGCCGTGACGGCCTGGAGGACCTTGTCGCTCAATCCGAGGTCGGAAAAAGACATATTCAATGAGAACCGTTGCGCGCGGGACTGGACCAACCGGCGCGGAGGACATCGACACGGCGACGGCTGGCATCAGGGGCGGTTTCGACACATGACCCGCCGCGCACACGCGTTGCGGGGACACTTAGGCCCTTGCGCGGGCTTGTCAATCGAAGCGAACCTGGGCGACGCGGCTTATCCGCAGACCGATGCCGGACGCGTCATGCCTAAAAGGGCGCGTCCTGGCGAAAAGCTTGCGTCGCCTGGACAACGTGTCCCTCACAACCAGATCCGGCTTGGCCTTGCGCATCCTGCTCATCAACCCGAACACCACCCAGGCCGTCACCGACCTCGTGGCGGGCCATGTCCGAAGCTTTATCGGGGAAGCGGCCACCCTCGTGCCGGTCACCGGGCGGTTCGGGGCCCGCTACATCGCGAGCCGGGCGGCCGCCGCCATCGCGGGGCACGCGGCCCTCGATGCCCTCGCCGAGCATGTCGCGGGCTGCGACGCGGTCTACCTCGCCTGCTTCGGCGACCCCGGCCTCACGGCGCTGCGGGAGGTCGCGCCGGTCCCGGTCGTGGGCATGGCCGAGGCCGCCTGCCAGACCGCCTCCCGGGCGGCCTGCGGGGCGGGGCGGCGCTTCGGCATCGTCACCGGGGGCGCCCTGTGGGGGCCGATGCTGAGGGAGTTCGTGGCGGGGATCGGCCTCGGCGATCGCCTCTCCGGGGTGCGCACCGTCGCGCCGACCGGGGGCGAGATCGCCGCCGATCCCGACGCGGCCCTCGGCCAGCTCGCCGCCGCCTGCCGGGCCTGCGCGGAGGAGGACGGGGCCGAAGCCGTGATCCTGGGGGGCGCGGCGCTGGCCGGGCTCGCCGCGCGCATCCAGCCCGCCGTGCCGGTGCCCGTCCTCTGCTCGGTGGAGGCCGGCACCCGAATGGTTCTCGCGGTGGCCGGGGCAGGGGAGCCACGCGGCACCACCCCCACCCTCGCGAGCACCGGATTGTCGCCGGTGCTCGCGGCCCTGCTCGCGGGCGCCTGACGCGCCCGTCTCAGCGGCGAAGGCCGGCCGCCGTGCAGGGATCGAGGGTGGTGCGGGCGGCCGCCACGCCGATGGACCCCGTGGTCTCCGGATCCATCTGCTCCGCGCGGGCCTCGCGCTGGCGCAGCGTCCCGCCCTCCACGGCACGGGAGAGGTACTGGCTCGTGCCGAGGGCGAGGAGACCGACCGCCAGGCAGAGCTTGATCGTCCAGGGCAGCAGCGTGGAGGGCCGCTGGAATGCGGGTTCCTCCCGATCCCGCACGGGGTCGGCGTCCGAGGGCGTGTCGACGAAACGGCTGGGAGGAAGCATGGCGGGCGCGATCATCGGTGCGGCGGCGCAGACCGGCCGCTCGACGCCCATCCTGCGACAACACGGTTAAGGACGCCTTGCGCTGACGCGATCGTCCCGATGGCACCCGGCATTAAAACGCCACGGTGCCCGCCCGTCTGGCACGATGATGCCAATCTCGCCAAGATCACGAAACCTCGAGGATGAGTCTTGATCTCGTCGGCGGCGGCATTACCGGAAGCTATCCTTGCGATCACGTCAATGTGTGGGATGACACAGACGACCCGGAGTCGAGGTGAACTCCGGCTAACCTTTACCCTTCCTTGACTTCTGGGGGGCTAACAGGTGGCCTTGTTGCAGGAAAGCGACAGACCTCTCGGCGGCCAGGGATTACAAGCACGCCGGCTTTCGCCAACCAGGACCAGGTAAAAATGAAAAGACTGCTTCTCGCCACCACCGTGTTCGCCGGCCTGACTGCCGTCGCTTCGGCCGCCGATCTTCCGCGCCGCGCGGCTCCCCCGGTGTTCGTGCCGGTGCCGGTGTTCACTTGGACCGGCTTCTACGCCGGTTTCAACGCCGGCTACGGCTTCGGCACGGGTAGCAACAACAACGGCCCGACCACCGTCGTCGCCACCTCGCCGCTGTTCGTCGGCACCGCCGCCAGCCCGCTCGTCAACAACCGTGGCGCCATCGGCTTCAACAACCGCGATTCCAACGAAGGCTTCGTCGGCGGCGGTCAGATCGGCTACAACTACCAGTTCACGCCGGGCTCCGGCTTCGTCGTCGGTGTCGAGGCCGATGCCCAGTACGTCGACTTCGGCCGCAGCCGCAACAACGCCACCGCCATCGTCGGCGCGCTCAACCCCGACCTGACCGCCGTCAACCCGAACGGCCTCTCGGGCCTCGACTACTTCGGCACCGTGCGCGGCCGCCTCGGCTACGCCTTCGACCGCACCCTCGTGTACGGCACCGGCGGCTTCGCCTACGGCGGCGGCGGCGGCTCCGATTTTGGCCTGCCCAACAGCAGCCGCAACGACT